>DATBAX010000413.1:0-14082 GCA_036271275.1 Terriglobales bacterium | reverse complement strand
ATTGGAAGCGATAGCCCGTTGCAGTGAATCTACAGCCTTCTCATATTCTTTGCGTTGAAACTCCACCCGCCCCATCCCAGTCAGAGCGCCAGCATGTTTCGGATCGCGTTCTAACACTCTGCTAAAGCGGGTGCCGGCACTTTCAAGGTTCTTTTCGTCAAGATCCATCAATCCCAGCTGGAAATAGGACTCTGTCTGCACTGGTTGCAGATCAATGGATTGCTCGAACTGGCGGCGGGCTTCCGCAGTCTGTTGTAACGCTTGCAAAGCGAACCCGAACGCATAATGGCCGCTTGCATCTTTGGGGCGGAGTTGCACGTAGTGTTCGAACGATCCCCTGGCATCCTGAAATTTATGCAATCCAATCTGTGCGCGCCCCAAACCGTAGACTGCCTTGGGATCATCCTTGCGTAAAGTTAACACTTTCTGGAAGGCCTGCTCGGCATCGGGTAACAAGGACATCCGCAGCGCGACCATTCCGAACTCGAAGCCAACGTCGGCATCCTGGGGAGCTATTTTGCGTGCCTGAATAAGTAAAGCCAGCGCCTTCTCCAAATCTCCAGTTTGCAGCGCACCTTGTGCTTGAGTCCGCCAGATATTCAATAGTGAGGAACGAGCATCATTGCGATCAGGATCAAGACGGAGCGCTTCTTTGAACTCCACTACTGCGTCATCCTGACGCATGGTCTGCACCAGGAGAAGCCCGAGATCAACGTGAGCGCTCACGAAATCGGGTTTTTGCTGAATAGCCTGTTTAAATAACTGTTCTGCTTCCGACTCACGGCGTTGCTGGGCCCGCACAATTCCCAACAAGTTCAGGGCCCGATACTCATCCGGATTTTCGGCAAGCACCGTCTTCAATTCGGTTTCGGCCTTTTGTAGATTGCCCGCGGCCATGGCTTCTGCCGCATCTTTTATAAGCGCAATATTTCCGGATGGAGCAGCAGTTTGGGCAGAAGCCAGAACACACGAAAGAAGAAACCAAAAAAACAATCTCGATGCGGACATTGCATTACTTGGCATTCGGCTGAGGGCCCATTCCGCCATTGTTTTGATTTTCACCATGCAAGCGCATCAGCTCATCCGTGAGCTTGAATTCTTGGGCAGCCAAGTCGGATTTCCCCGTGCGTTGATAAACCCGCCCCAACAAATAATGGGCCGGGGCATTCCTGGCATCGAGTCGGACCGCTTCCTCCACTTCCCTTCTCGAGTCCTCGAAGCGATTCAAATCAAAATAAGCTTTGCCTAACTCATAGCGAATCTTGCTTGATTTGGGATCGATTTCCTTTGCTTTCACCAAGAGCGTGGCGGCCTCTTCAGATTTATTAGCCTTACTCAACAAGGCCCCAAGATTCAAATACGGCTGCTCGCTGTGGGCGGTTGCAGCCCGATCCAATGCGATCGCTTTTCTATATTCCGCGATTGCGGGATCCAGCTGGTTTTCCGCCTCCAGACTTAGCCCCAAGTTGTCCTGAGCTTTCACATTGCCGGGATCAAGCTTCAACACTTCCTTAAACGCCACAATGGCCTGATCAAATTGATTTTGCTGATATCGCACTCGTCCGAGATGATAGCGGACCTCGATATTCGCAGGATCCATCTTGAGCGCGTCTTCCAGATAGTAGGCCGCATCGCGATAGTCATTCAAAAGAACATAATCCAGAGCGACAATTTTTAAGTCCTCGGCCATCGGAGTCTTGAGTTTTGCCGCCGCCGTGAATTGTTCCAGCGACTGCTTTGGCTTGTTTTCACGAAAATAGCTGTCAGCTAATAGATAGGCTGCATCTTCCGATTGCGGATGAATGGAAATATAAGCCCGCAGAATGGCATCCGCGTCATTGAATTGCTCTAGATTGAACAGACACTTTCCACGGAACAGCAGAGCGTCAGTCTTGCCAGGCTGCATTTTCTCCGCTTCCGCAAATGCGGTGTCGGCTTCTCTCCAGCGCTTTTGCCGGAAAAGAACCATGGCTTGATCGAAGTCGCCGGTTTGCGAAAATAACAGAGCGTCACAACCCATCGCGCAGTACAGAAGAACCAGCGCGATAGTGATTCGTTTAGTCATGGGTTGCACTCTTTATTTTTCATTTCGTCGCTGAAGCGGCTTCTGTCACAGTAAGAAACTGGTTTGCTTTCGTGTTTTCCAGGGTCTGAACAATTCCACTGGGCCAGCGAATACGAATCGACTTCACCGAATTCTCGCCGCCCAGCCCGAAATGTATCCTGCGATCGCTCGACGACTCGTAACTGCCGGCGGTGGTCACGGTCGCCGATTGCTTGCCGGCATCGGTCACAATATCGACCAACGCGCCAATCCCGTCTTTATTGCTTTTAAGGCCTACCAGCTTCAATGTAATCCAATGGTTCTGGGTGGAGGTTTGATTCATCAACACCCAGGCCGGACCGTTGTTGGACGTCACCACCACGTCGACTCTTCCGTCGTTATCAATATCGCCGACCGCCAATCCGCGGCCGATCCACTTCTGCTGGAACACTTCTCCAGACTCCGCCGAAACATCCACAAATTTCTTGCCTTGAATATTGCGCGCGAGCAAAGGGGCCTCGCGATAGTGTAAGTGCGGTTCGTTAATCTCGATCGTGTCCATTACATGAGATTGCACGATGAACAAATCTTTCCAGCCATCGTTATCGTAATCAAGAAACTTCGCGCCCCATCCCGAGTGCAGCAAAGTCATCGCGCCCATACCACTGGCGTTGGTGGAATAATCGAAGGTACCGTCTCCGCCATTCGTATACAGGCCATATCTTTGATTCGCCAGGTCCGTAATGATCGCGTCCGGCCAACCGTCGTTATTGTAATCTTCGAAATCCACACCCATGCCGGCGAAAGTCGCGCCACTGCCGTCAAGACCAATGCCCGAAACCATCGCAACTTCCTCGAACGTGCCGTTGCCTTTGTTGTGAAATAAAAATTCCGGCATGGAATCGTTGGCGATCAGAATGTCAGGCCAGCCGTCATGATCGTAATCTGCGATCGCCACGCCCAATTCCTTGCCCGGCTTGTCTACGCCGGCCTTGTGGGATCCTTCCGTAAACTTGCCATTGCCATCATTGTGATAAAGGAACATGGAAACCGGCTTGAAAATATCGGGATGGCAATACGACCGGTAACCTTCTTTCCTTTCGCCACAATTGATATCGTCGAAATCCCATTCCATGTAGCGAGCCACGACTAGATCCAGCCGCCCGTCGTTGTCATAATCCACCCAAGCCGCGCTGGTGGCCCATCCTGAACCGGCTACGCCCGCAGCGTCGGTCACATCGGTGAACGTGCCGTTACCGTTGTTGTGATAGAGCGTGCTCCGGCCGTACCCAGCTACAAAAAGATCCTCATTGCCGTCGTTGTCGTAATCGCCGACCGCAACACCGGTGGAATAGCCCGCGCCGCTAAGCCCAGCCTTCTCCGTGACATCTTCAAATGCGCCATCAGATTTCTGGTGATATAGCCGGTTCCAGTATTCCGGGCCATCTTTTTGGGGGATGGCACCCTTCGTCATGGGATCGTTAATGCGTCCGCCATTCGCAAAAAAGATGTCGAGACGCCCGTCGTTGTCGTAGTCAAACAAGGCCACGCCCGATCCCATGGTCTCCAGCAGATACTTTTTGGAAGTGGAAGGCGACTGGTGCTCGAAGTGGATTCCCAGCTTCTGGGTCAGATCGACAAATTTACCGGGGGCCGGCGAACCAGAATCGAACTTAGTCAATGGCAGAGTGATCTGAGCCACACCGCCAGCGACAGCTAGCAACAAACAAAATATTCCGCCGACGGCCACATAGAATCTATTTCGAAGTCTGTTCATCTTTGCCGCCAACGCGCTTCCCAGTCTACACGGGCAGGGGAATTGGCCGGAACGCACTTCCACGATCGGCATGCGCCAAAAAAGCTGGGCCGTTGTTTTAGCAACGGCCCAGCGGTGAAGTGAATTGGAAAACCCTTCAGAACTCAAACTTGAGTTGTAACTGGATCTTCCTTGGCAGGAGCAGATAGCCGCCGCCGCCGGTGTTGGAAAGGTTATTAATGTTAACCAATCCAAACTGAGTTGTCGGACAAATCGAGGGACATCTTGGATCCAATTGCGAATCATAAGGATTCAAATCACCAGGACGGTTCCAGATATGCCGATTAAACGCATTCAAGAAACTCACCTGCAGAAGCATATCGCTGCCTTCCGTGATCTTGGTACGTTTGAGTAAGTTGAAGTCCTCGCTCATGTATGGCGACATGCGGACAGCACCGTCCACCCGAGGCAAGGTGCCGAACGCGTAGGCGCCCCGTGCAGTCAGGTTCGCTGACGAGTTAGGATCATCGAAAGCGGCCAGGCCTGGGTTTAGAGTGTTGGTCTGATCGAGCGAATTAAAGATCGGCTGGGTTGCCGGGTCCCAATGTCCACTCTTATAAGCTGAGCTGAAAATTGAGCTGCCTGGCGTCTGGTCAAAGCGAATGCAACCTGCGAAGGCCGGTACGCCGGTAGCGCAACCGAACGCCAGAGGTTGTCCACTTTCATAACGCTGGACTCCGCTGAAAGACCAACCGCCCACGACCCTGTCCACAACTCCTGGCTTGTTCAGGAACTTCTTGTTCTTTCCAAAAGGCAGCTCATAGATGTAGCTGACCACAAAGTTCTGTGGAAGGTCCTGGTTGCTAATCGCCTTGTCTCCGTCCTTGTTGAACGGATTCTGCGGAGCACCGCCTTGATGCAATGTCGCAAAGAACGGCAGTGCCGCATCAGCGTCGGTCAAGGTCTTCGACCAGGTATACGAAGCCATTAAGTTGAGGCCGTTATGGAAGCGGCGGTTCAGGGTTGCTTCCAATGCGTTATAGGTGGATTGCCCGAGGTCCTCGAGACAGCAATCGGTATTGAATCCCCCGTACATAGGAAAGGGTACGAGCGATTGCGCCACCGACCCGCTGGTGGGGAAGGCAGCATAAGGCAAAGTAAATCCCGCAGCGACCGCGGGAGCAGACGTAACGCTTTGGCCGAGAAGCGTGCCGAGAGAGAAGTATTTAGGATCAAGTGAGTTCACAGCATCGAAATTCGATCGCAGGTGAGTGGAGTGTTCGCCCACATAAGCAATATCCAGAATCAGATCCGAAGCGATTTCGTGTTGAACTTCTGCGCTCCAGTTCTGAATCATCGGGGTCCGACCGTACGAGGGATCGATGTAAGTCGGTCCCTGGAAGCCGTTAATCGGGTTCGCGTTCAACTGGGTTGGGTCAAAATTGGGGGGTGCCGGAAAACTCGCGAATCCGGAGTCGATCTTGAAGGCGGCATCGAAGCCGTTGGGGCTGTTGAATTGCGGATTTGCCTGGAATCCGGTGCGATTGTCGCCACCGAAATCAGCATATTGCAGGCCTCCGTAAATGATGCCGTAGCCGCCTCTAAATACTGTCTTGGTATTGAACACCGATGGCGACCAGGCGAATCCCAGACGCGGCCCAAAACCCTTTTTCCAGGTTTTTGCCCAGGTCTCACCGGAATTACCGTTGCGACCAGTTCCACTTCCTGCAAATTCCAAAACACCCGGCAAATTATCCGCCCCTGGATTTGGCGCGCCGATGTTGATTGTCGAGGTGTCGCCATAGGCCTCTTTGAACGGCTGGTCGATCTCGTACCGCAATCCGTAGTTGATGACGAGGGTCGGAGTGACTTTGAAACTGTCCTGAGCGAACCCGGCAAAATAATTTCTGAGCCAGCGTGCCTGGCCGGCATAACTGGTTACCGACGAAGTATTTACCGCGCCGAGCAACATGCTGGCGAAACCATTGCCGGTCAGATTGTTCTGCACATTTGGGTCGTTCGACGCAGCAGTTTGCCCGCCGGCGAAGTCAAACGTCCCTTCTGTGTTTTGGAAATTTAGCGGCGAATATTGCTGATACCACTGCTCGTATCCGAACTTGAATTCGTGTTTTCCTTTTACCCAGTTCAGGGTATCGGCGCCACGGAAGCCGTTGTCGATGGTATCGCCGTAGACGTTGTCCCCTAGTTGCGTTGGGGTTTGGGAGTTGTTGATCTGAGGAAATAATTTCCCGCTGGCTCCGCCAATGCCAATCTGCGAGTCAAAATCTACGCCGCCTCCCAATCCCACCGCGGCTCCCACATTCTTGCTGTTGGTCCGGTTGTAACCAAGACTCAGATGGTTCAGTAATGTTGGCGAAATCGTGTAGTCATAACCGAAACGGACGTAATGGGTGCCAAAGAACTGATTACGGCCTTCTCCCGCGGGTCCGGCGAAAGCCGGATTTGTGGAAAGACGAACATTCTCGCGTGAAGAGTAAGTGAAATATGCCTTACTTTTCGCCGAGATGTTTTGATCGATGCGGAATGTCATCGTCGTATCCAGGATGGGGAAACTATAAGGAAATAGATAGTTGTTACTGATATTAGTGTTCTGTGCAATGGGGTAAAACGACTGAAGAGTTTGTCCAATCGGTGAAAAATCAGCATTAGGAATAATGTTCCCCGGAAACGCTGTCCGGCACTCATTCCCGCCCACAACCTGGGTCGTGGAAGGATCAAAAATCTGCCCCTGCAAAAGCGGCGTTCCATCGCAAGGATTGAGTTCCTGGGCGTGAGTTACCGGATCGAGGAGAGGAGCGCCAAGCTCCGCGCTAAAATTACCGCCCAATTCCGCAGCAGTAGGTACGGTGTCCGTGGCTACGCCGCCCTGCTCCTGCCGGTATTGCTCCCAGGAAAAGAAGAAGAAAGTCTTATCCTTACCGTTGTACAGGTGCGGAATGCTTAATGGCCCACCCAGCGCTCCACCGTAATCGTTCTGTCTATCCAGCGGAGTTGCACTTGCAGCGCGTGTGCCAATGCCATTGTTCAGGTTGTAGTCATTCCCCCAAAAGTTGGCGTCGAGATCTTCATTGCGGAACAACTCGTACGCAGTGCCGTGATACGCGTTAGTTCCGCCTTTAGTATTGAAGCTCTCAATTCCACCGGTAGTTCTGCCAAATTCCGCGGGCAGGGTCGAAGTAATGACTTTAAATTCGCTGAGCGCTTCAACCGAAGGGGCAGTTTCGTCGAACGACGATCCATTTTCAGATCGCGTGGTTCCGGCGCCGTCGAGCAAAACTTCGGTGGCGTAATTCTGACCACCGGTGATTTTCGCTTCGAACGTTCCGCCGTTACCGGAATCTGAACCTGGGCCAACCGCTCCCGGCGTTAGAAAAACAAACGCCTCGGGAGAACGCATCGCTTGAACGGTGCTTCCCAATGCAAGCGGAAGATCCAGTGTCTGTTTCTGAGTAATAACCGTACCGATGTCTGAGCTTTCCGATTGCACCGTGGGAGCGTCCGCGTTTACAACGACGTTCTCGCTGACCACGCCAGTCGCCAATTTGATATCGAGAGCACTGGTAGTCGCGACTTGCACAATCACGCCTGTGAGAGTCGCCGTCTTGAAACCGTCGGCAGTCACGGTAATGTCGTAGGTGCCAATATTTAGGTTAGGGAATCTGTAGGAACCTGAACTGGTCGTTGCTGTGGTGTAAGTCGAACCAGTGGCTTGCCCTTTGGCAGTAATTTTAGCGTTCGGAACCAACGCTCCGGTAGGATCGCTCACGTTGCCGGCGATTGATCCTTGGTTGGATTGTCCCAAAGCGGAACCCAGCAAGATCGTGACGGCCAATATAACCAGGGCGATACTGGTTGCCAAATTGCGCGAGCAGCTCTTCATCGTTTCTGCTTTCAGATCCATATCAGATTTCTCCCCATCCAAGTGTCAAGAAAACGTTTACCGACTACGCCAAAATAATCCACCCCTTAAATTGGGCCGCCTCATCATTGTGTCGCATCCTGCATTTGTGCCGAGCGTTTGAGCTTGTCCTGCAATTTTTGCGATTGTTGCGCATCCGCTTGCTGCTTCAGTCGCATGAAGGCATCCAGGGCCGCACGTGACTCATCGTTTTTCTGTTCACGACGATACAACTGCGCCAACTGGTAATACGACTGCCGTAAAGTTTCCGTGTCAGATTCACCCGAATCCGATACTGCGCTGGTAAAGTTCCGAATCGCCACCTCGGTATTTCCTAGTTGGGCCTCAGCCCGGCCCATTTGATAATGGGCGTTCGCGCTATGTGACGTTTTACGTAGAACTTCACTCAGCAGTTCCACCGATACTTCCGGCTTGGCTCGCTCAATGCTCACCACCGCCAGCTTGTACATGGAAGACAAACTTTCAGGATCGGTTTTCAACTCATTCTGGAATTCCAATTCCGCTTTAACCAAGTCATTCTGCTTCCAGTAAATGTCGGCTAGTTCCTCGTGAAGTCCCGGCTCTCCGGGCCTCAATCCGATGGCTACCAGTGCCTCGTTTGCAGCTTCCTGGTAGCGGGCCTGCTCCACCAAAGACTGAGCCAGCACTTGATGGATCCGCCAGGACTCGGGGGCCACCTGATACATGTGTTCGTAGGTTTCTTTCGAAACCAGCATGTGGGCCCGGCCGCGGTGATAGAGAATATCCACGTTGTTGGGACTAAGAACCGCCGCTTTGTCCAAAGTGGTCGAAGCGTCAGTGGCGTCGCCTGCAGCCAGTTGCGCGACTCCCAGCCACATCCAGGCGTCGGCATTCGCGGCATCGATCCGAGTTTCGTGCTTCAACGCAGTAATGGCGTCGGCATAGTCGTTCTTTTTATAGCGCGCGATTCCCAGGAACAGATTTGCCCCACGCAGTCCCGGCTTGAGCGTGACGCTTTTGCTGAGCGCGGCAACTGCTTCGTCCAAATGCCCCTGCTGAAGCTGCGCGATTCCGAGGTTAAGAAAAACCTCGGCAAAAGTTGGTTTCAATGCCGCTGCTTTGGAGAAATCTGCGACCGCCTCAACAAGCTGTCCAGCGCGCATTTCATCGGTGCCTTGGTGAAACGCTTTCTCGAACTGAGTATCCTGGGCGAACCCCCAGGCAGGCATCGCCGCAAATGCGAGAGAACAAAGCAGATGACTGAAACCACGCATCTTACGGGAAATCCCTATTTGGGGAATTGTTACCAATCGGGCGCGAATATAGTATTAAACGATTACGGTTGTCAAGACTATTTTGCCGTTAGGAAGCAAGTTGAGCAAACGCTTACTCAGCGATTTGGCGTGGAGAAGCCTAGCTGTGGAATATGCATCCTCGCGAGTCGCTTATTGGGTACCGAAATCCGGGTTATTCACAGCAAATCTGCCACCTATTTATGGTCGGCCGGACCCTTGTCCTGATCGGGAAGACTTTCGCTTCGACTCTTCTGGATCAACTTGTCATAGACGCCAGGAACCACTCCTTTGCCCTCCTCAATGGCATAAAAACGATCCACTGAAGGAAGGGTAAGGCGTTCCACTGCACCACTCGGCCAGTGAATCTCAACCCGTTCAATCGAAGCACTTTGCCCGAGGCCAAAATGCAAACGCTGATCGTTCGACGACGAAAAACTCCCTCCGCTTAAAACGTCCGAGCGCTGCCGAATACCGCCCGCACGCAGATAAACGGTGGCGCCCACGGCATCGCGAGGGCTTTTCGGACCTCCGGTCAGTCGGAGACCGACCCAATGGTTCTTATCCGGGCTGACGTTACGCAACAGCGCCGGTACTCCGTCCAGTGCGTTGATCACTACATCGATCTTGCCGTCGTTGAAAAGGTCCCCGAAAGCAGCACCCCGCGCCGTCATTAACCGCGCCAACCCCGTTCCCTTTACTGGAGAGACGATCTCGAATTTCTCGCCTTTGAGATTGTGAAAAAGCAGTGTCCTCTGCGCGAATGTCGTGCCCCACCCGGCGCTGTCCACCTCAGGATAAACATGGCCGTTGGCGACAAAAAGATCTTTCCAACCGTCATTGTCGTAATCGAGAAACCCGGTTCCCCAACCCAAAAAAGGGATCGTCACCTCGGCTATTCCCATTCGATAACTGACGTCGGTAAAGTTGGCGTCGCCGTCGTTTCGATAAAGCGGGTTGTAATCGTCGGAGAACACCGTGTTGTACAGATCGAGCAGCCCATTGTTGCGGTAGTCACCGACAGCGATGCCCATGGAAGCTGTTTCACTACCATTTTCATTGAGCGCATAACCGGAAACGTAGCTCGCATCTTCGAAGGTGCCGTTACCCTTATTAAGGTAGAGGTAGTTGGGAGTGGAGTCGTCGGCCACGATTAAATCCGGTTTCCCGTCGTTGTTCACGTCGGCAAAGACAGCAGTGAGCCCAAAGTAGGCATTGGGATCGCTGACGCCGGCCTTCTCGCTGACGTCGCTGAAAGTGCCGTCGCCATTGTTGTGGAACAGATGATCGCGCTCACCTTTCAATCCGCGCGGCCCGCACATGACGTCGATACCACGAAACTGGCAGGTGGAAAATCCAACCATTGGAGAACCTGGAATTGGTGGATGGTCCAAATCGTAATGAACATAGCCGGGCACGAACAGATCCAGCCGGCCGTCGCCGTCATAATCGCCGAAGGTCGCTCCGGTGGACCAATTGCCGAGAGTGACCCCAGCCTTTTCGGCAACGTCAGTGAACGTGCCATCGTGATTGTTGTGATACAGACGGTTCTTGCCAAAATTGCTGACGTAAATGTCGGGCCATCCATCGTTGTCGTAATCACCAATGGCCACGCCAAAACCCCAGCGATCATTAGTGACGCCCGCTAACTTTGCGACGTCGGTAAACGTGCCGTCATGATTGTTATGGAATAGAGCAGCGTGTGGCGGCTCGGCTTTTCCTGACATTGCGTCGTAGGTCGAGCCCGTGACCAGATAAATATCCAGCCAGCCGTCATTATCGAAATCGAGCAGGCCGACTCCGGAACCAACGGTTTCCAAAATAAATTTCTTTTTGGATGCACCCATGACGTGACGCCAATGGGTGAGTCCGGCTTTTTCGGCAACGTCCTGAAAAACGATAGGGCCGCTGTCGACAAATCCGCCCGCGGTGATCGGACGTTTCTCGTCATCGAGTACCGGCGCATAGACGCCGGACGTGGATACGCTTCCCTGCGACTGGGCCGGAGGCGCAGGCTTGGCGGCATTTGGATCGGCTGCCGGGGAAGCCTGCCCGGAAGCGAAGCTCACGATACCTAATAGCATTCCCAGCACAAATAAGTCACGCACGCGATCGACTCCTACCATGTGGTCCTGATCACTCCCTGCCTTGGTAGCGCAAAGTTAAGTTTAATTTGGCGCACTACAACCCATTGTGGAGAATTCACAGTCGGCTTCAGAAAAACGAAGTATTGCTTGATTCGTTCATTCCTTGGCGATGTTCTTCAAACAACTTGTGATTATAGTGTCTTGAATTCGAGTGGCAATGCCTATCCGCGAATGGTTGCAGCCATCATTAATCAAACAGATATTGCGCGAATCCACAGGGTTGGTGCCGTCATCCACGAAAAAGCCGTAAAACTTCCTTCTAAATTTAAGGTTGAATTTGTGGCCAGTCGTCGGGCCAGGTTACGGGGTTGACAAACAAAAATGCTGCTCCGTCGGGAAGATGGAGCGCATGAAAAACAATCGTATCGCCATTTTGCGAATCAAGATAAACCGTTCCTCCTCCCGGAGCATTCCATGTCGTGCCATTGCCCGCGAGTAGCTGGGTGCCTCCGCCTTGCAACATGTCAATTCCATCCATGTCAGTAAAAGGTCCATGCGGACTGGTCCCACGTCCGACCATGATGCGGTAAGTGCCTTGATAAGGATTGCTGGCGCAACAATTATCGAATGATGCGAAGAGATAGTAGAAGCTCCCCTTGTGCACCAGCGATGTCCCTTCAATGGGATCGAATTGCACGTTGGGGCGTTCCGCTAACGAGTACACCGTGGGATTCGAAGCCAGCAACATGCCCGTGACCGGATCAATCTGTTGTTGTTTGATGCCTGTCCAGTAACTTCCGTAGGTCATCCAAACCGTGCTGTCGGCGTCCACTAAAATAGTGGGGTCTAGTGCATTGAAATCATCGCTGGAAATGGAACCCAGTACTTCCCCCTGATCCACCCATTGATAGTTGGGATTGGTTTGATCAAGCGTAGTGTTGGTAACCAGGCCGATCACGGAAGTATTGGAACCGAAAGTAGACCCGGCGTAATAGACGTGATAGAGGCCGTTGAAAAAAGAGATGTCCGGTGCCCACAATCCGACGATGCCGGGAACTTTATTCAAGACCCACGCTGGAATCTGGTTCAACACAAAACCGTACGCAGTCCACGCCACGCGATCCGTGGAACAACGGATGGGAAGCGAACCTCCGACTGGAACTCCGATGTCGGTACCAAATTGATAGTAGGTAGTTCCCTGACGGATTATGCTGGGATCCCGCACCTGCGAGGTATCGCCAGTTAAATGGTAGTTGGTGAAGACGGGGGAAGATGGCTGTGAAGACGACGGTGGTGAAGCAGAACCGCCTCCGCCACACGACACCAGAGAAAAAATCAGACTTAGCAACAAAAACGAAAAGATCGAAAGTCGATGTTCCATAAAGCTACTTCTTGCCGTGATCAAAGCTCTGCGCGGGTTGCGGCCGATGCTCCCAGCGTGCGAATAAATCCGCGACGGTCAATCATGTTCGACGGTCCCTTTCGAGATGAAAATTATGCGCCCCACTGAATCACTGTGTAAGAGCGTGCCGGCACTTCGAACTTCGTGCGTCCGTTTGCAGTCGTAGGCTTCGGAAAAGCCTGCGGAGCCACTTTGTTCGGCGCATCGAAACTGTTCGAAGCTTTCAGGTCGTCGCCCGTCAGCACGAACGACGCGATGACCTGTGACGGCGCCTTGTCCTGCCAATCGACCTCGACGGTGTGCGCCTTCGACAAATCGCGATTGAGAATGAACAGAGAAGTCTTGCCGTCGTCACCGGTTGTTCCGGTTACATCGAGATAAGGAACATCGCCCATGCCTTTAACTTCGTAAGTCGGTGATTCGGTCAATACGTTCAGCACGGTGCCGTGCGCGTATTGCAATCCCCAGACGTACGGGTAGTAAATCGTCTGTTTGTACATGCCAGTGGGACTGGTCATGATTGGCGCAATCACATTGATCAACTGCGCCAGGCAGGCCAACTTGACGCGATCTGCGTTACGGAGCAGCGTGTTGATGAATCCACCAACCAGCAACGCATCTTCGAGGTTGTAAATTTCCTCCAGTAAATGGGGAGCTTCCTGACGAGCGCCATTCAGCGCTGCACCACTTCGTGCGCGATACCATACGTTCCACTCGTCAAAAGAAAGCCACAGTTTTTTCGGAGAGCGTTTGTGGCCACGCACCAGATCGCAAACTGCCAGCGATTCCTGGATTTGTTGTTCCATGCTCAAGTTCATGGCCACAAACTTCGAGCTTTCGCCGCCGGTCTCTTCCTGCGTATTCCCAACGTAGCGATGCAGCGACAAGCCATCGACGTATTCGTAGCATTGCTCCAGAACTTCGCGGTCCCATTCCAGATAAGTCGGCATGCCGGGCCCGCTTGATCCGCACGCGATCAGCTTCAACGAAGGATCGACCGCGCGCATCTGCCGGGCGGCGTCTTGCGCTTTCAATCCGTATTCTGTCGCAGTCATGTGGCCGATCTGCCAGGGACCATCCATCTCGTTTCCCAGGCACCAGCGTTTGACGTTATAAGGACCGGCGTAACCATGCTTGCGGCGCAGTTCACTCCACTGCGTGCCTTTGTCCACGTTGCAATATTCGACCAGCGCGGCGGCTTGTTCCGGAGTTCCGGTGCCGAGGTTGAGTCCCATTAGCGGTTCCGTGTCGACGGCTTTGCACCAGGTCATGAATTCGTCGGTGCCGAACTGGTTCGAGTCCATCGAGTTCCAGGCTTTGTCCAACTGCCTGGGACGGTCCTGCTTGGGCCCGACGCCATCCAGCCAGTTGTATCCGGAAACGAAGTTGCCGCCGGGATAACGAATAATCGGCACGCCCATCTGCCGCACTTCGTCCATTACATCTTTACGGAAACCATTGGCGTCCGACAATTTTGATCCGGGATCATAGATGCCTTCGTAGATCGCGCGGCCCAGATGTTCAAGAAACGATCCAAACAGGTTTCGATCGAGCGGAGAAATCGTGCGACGGGAATCAACATAAATCCGGACCGCGTCGC
>DATBAX010000412.1:0-5211 GCA_036271275.1 Terriglobales bacterium | reverse complement strand
GGAGCAATGGCGCGACACGGTCCACACCAGGTGGCCCAGAAATCCACCAGCACTGGGGTGTCCGACTTCAGGACATCCGCGTCAAAGTTTGCGTCATTGACCTCGATAATTCCGTTCCCTGCCATTCTCTTCCTCCGGTTTCAGTTGCGCCCCGCAAAGGCCCGAGTACGTGCCTTCTTCGAACGAGCCTTGCTATCGTAACACTTGGATTGGATGCTTGGAGGGTTCGAACGGTCGCAAACTAGTGACCGGGTGATCACCAGCCACAAAAGTAAAAAGCGCCCCAAACTTTTCAGTTTAGGACGCCTCGGCAGCCCTCCCCCAGAACTGCCAAACCACGAGAGTGATACTAGGCTGGGCCTCTGGGGCTGTAAACGTCACTTTGGTAATCCTGATTTCGAGCAGTAACCTCAAAACTACGATATGAGCGTGATGTCAGCGTTGAAACTGCGATCAAGATTCAGCGCCTTCGCCAGCTTTTGCCAGCGTCCGAAGTGGTCCAGGTTTCACCGTTGACGGTGGTTACTTTACCGTTTTGAGTATCGCTAAATTGGACGCCACGAATTGCGGCGGTAAGAGGTTGGCCGCTGGCCTGGGGCCTTATTCGGATCCAGTTCAGTCCGGCATCCGAGGAGTGATAGAGAAGTCCATCGGCGCCGCCCGCCCAGACTTCCGAGCCAACCGCAGAGAAAGCCTGAAAAGAAGTCTTGTCGGTTCCTGCGATGGTCTCCCAGGATTTCCCGCCATCGAATGATCGCTGCAAAATTCCACCGGGCGCGAGCATCCAGCGTGGTGAAGAAGCAGCCGGCGCGTGAGCCAATTCCTTTTTTGCCGAACTCGAGTATCTCGCACCGTTCAGGTCGCTTCGAGAAGGGCTCACTTGTGCGCTGGTGAGGGCGCGGTCGGAAGGAACTGGACTATCTTTGCCAGCAACCGCAGCCCGGGCGATATCCTGCGCGGCAGCTTGAACTTCAGCCGTTTCATTTGCGTCCGACACCTTGGGACTGTTTCCCGAAGCCGCCACTTGGTCTTGCAGATTGGCGGTCTTCTTCATCAAGTTCGCAGAAGGCGCGGCTGGAGCACTGGCGGCCAAACCTTCACTCAATGCCCCAGTTTCAGATCCATTGATTTGCCGCGACCTGCTAAATTGCATTGGAATTCTGGGAGTCGCAGTCATCGCATTGCGGCTCGGGCGCTCCGGCGGCGCGGCCTTCGCTACAAACTCGTCGCTTTGTCTATCTTCGCTCGCGGGCGGAGACTGCCTGAGTTCCTTGTCTCTAACCCGATCCGAACTCGTCGCGACTGCTGGTGCGGCCGCCGGATCCTGCGGCTGTTCGCTGCCGGAACTCTGACTTAAAGCCTGACGAGCGTGGTCATGATGGAACAATGTGACCGCCGTGCCGACGACCGCCATGCAAGCCACCGCGGCCCCCCACCGCAACGCGGGCCAACTTAGCCATCCGGCGGGACTTGGAACCTTTTCCACGATCTGAACGGTCTCTGGCTGCGGGATCGCGAGGAACACGACTTCGCGGCAATCCTCGCAACGCGACAGATGCTCAACCACGCGCGTGCGCTCACGCCCAGTCAGCGTCTGTTCGGCGAACGCCGTGAGCAAATCCGGCTGGGGATGGCCTCCCGGCTTCGCTCCCGACCGCAAGCGTTGTCGCACGATTTTTGGAAGTGCTTCCATGTCGTTAAATCCCGGCGCAGCTAGTCAGACGTCTCGCCGGACCCAGCGTTCGCCTTCTTCTCAGGGAACGTCCCAACCGCGGTTTCTTGCGCCAAACGGCTGCGGATATTCAATTCCAGGTCACGTACATCCACATCCAACGCCTCCTGGGCCTGGCGACGGCTCATTCCGCTGCGTCCTAAGGCCGCTAAGATGTGCTTACGCAAGGACTTGGCCAGCTTATCCACCTTCCTGCTGATGGTGGATTCATGTACTGAGAGTGTCCGCGCGATCTCCGCCAGCGTTCGATCATCCAGATAATACGACGCCAGCACAAAACGGTCCTCTGAAGAAAGTGCGACCAGCGCTTCATCAATCGCCGCCTCAAGCCGTGGCTCGACAGCAATTGGCGGTTCAGGTTCCACTGCGGCATACTGCACGCCTTCGTCGCTCTCTTCATCAAGGCTCACCAGGCGCCGCTGCTTGCGATACCGATTGACGTGCTCCTGAGCCATCACAGTCCGCAGCCAGCCTTCGAGGGACCCGCGTCCGGTGTAGGAAGCCAGCTTCGACACTCGCTGCCCGTCGCGCGCCGACATGCCGTACAGATCGGCATAAAGCGTGTCCGCCAACTCGCGAGCGGAAGAGCTTTCCTTGGTGATGTATCCGGCAATGTCGTAAAGCTTTTCTCGATATCGCAGCAAGAACCGTTCCCAGGCTATTTCGTTCCCCGCAGCACAAGCGCGGGCCAGGGCTAGATCTTCAATGCGCAAACTCGCGTAAAGCTCCTGGATTGCCACGGGCTGCGCATCGGCAGGCAGATATTTGCCGCGGACATTCTCGAGAATCGCGGCAAAATGCTCTCGGCCCAAGCCGAATTCCTGACAACCGCTTTTCAGATAAAGCTCCGCTACCAGCGACTCCAGTCCTGTAGATGCTTCTCCCACGAATTGGACATCGTGATCGGTCATGGCGGGCACAGCCCGTCTGGATGCTACCAATTATTTAGACGCCACGAGATGAAATCTTGCCGTCGATTAGTGGCGCATTTGAGGCGGGAAAATCAGGAAGACGCCGACCGGGTGTGAACTTAACCGCGTCCATATGTCGATGAGGAGGGTGATGTATGAACTGGCGTGACGTTGTTATCGATGCATGGAGGCGAACGCGTGGGAAAGTTGGGCCCAGGCGGCATGAAGGGTCCCGGTGGCCAAAAACGGAACTCCCAGCAGAAATCCTCCGGCAAGGACAGCCACTACCCGCCAATTGAAAGAGTGCGATTGCCCGGCCTTCGTCCGCGTGCGCTCCGGCGCCAGCGCCTCTGAGCGATACTCGGACGATTCGTCCAACTTCGGATTTCCTTCCCAAGCGTGCATGGAAAAAGTGTATTGTCTAGGCGTCCCGCCGTAAAGTTACGGGTGCCCCCTCACTGGTTACGAGTTACTATTACCAATGGGCGACCTTAGTATCGCAAGTCATTGAATCTTAGTGCCTTACAAGCCAGCCAGGTGCTTGGCATTCCACCTCGAACGCGTCAATAAAGCACGATTTCTGCCTTCTCCATCGACTCGTTCCTGCTCCTTAGGTGAGATGCCCGCTCCCCCGCTGAGATGCCTCCAGAATAGCGTATAAGGCTTAGGAGGCATCCAAGTCCCGGCCCATGCGACCAACCCCGCCATTTCTCAAGAAAGCCGTTGCCACGGCGATCCTCGTATTCCTTTTCACCGGTCTTGGTAACAGTTACTCCGTGCTCACCCATGAGGAGGTGGTCGATTTGCTGTGGAAAGACGAGATTCAGCCACTTCTTTTGAAGAGGTTTCCGGGGGCGACTAGAGACCAATTACACCAGGCCCACGCTTATGCGTACGGAGGCAGCGTGCTGCAGGATATGGGCTATTACCCGTTCGGCAGCAAATACTTTAGCGATCTTGTTCATTATGTACGTACAGGAGATTTCGTAAACGCGCTCATCGGGCAATCTTCTGACATCAACGAATATGCGTTCGCGCTGGGAGCATTGGCGCATTACGCTTCCGACAATACGGGTCATCCGACGATCAATCGCTCAGTGGGAATCGACTTCCCCAAGTTGAGAAAAAAATATGGTGAAGAGGTCACATACGCGGATGACCCCAAGACGCATATCCGGACAGAATTCGGTTTTGACATGGTGCAGGTGGCGAAGAACCGCTACACATCGGATAGTTATCACGACTTCATCGGCTTCGAAGTTTCCAAACCACTCATGGAGCGGGCTTTTCTTCAGACTTACGGCCTGAAACTTTCTGATGTGTTTGGGAGTGAAGATCTATCTATCGGGACTTTCCGGCACGCAATTGCGACCGTGATCCCGCAAATTACCCGGGCTGCTTTGATTAACCGGCGGCAGGAGATTGTTCACGACACGCCGAATTTCAATGAGAAGACTTTCTTGTATCACCTGTCCCGTACCACCTATAAGAAGCAATGGGGTACCACTTATCGCAAGCCGAAACTCGGGGCGCGGATTCTGGCTTTCTTTCTCAAGATCGTGCCTAAGATCGGTCCTTTCAAAGCGCTGGCTTTCACTATCCCCACGACCCAAACCGAAGATATGTACATCAAGAGCATCAATGCCACCGTCGACGACTACGGGTCGTTGCTGCGCGATGTCGATACTGGACGAATCCAATTGGCGAATCTCGATTGCGATACCGGCCACGCGACCAGGCTTGGTGAATATTCCCTCGCCGACACAACCTACGCCCGGCTCCTGGACGATCTGAGCAAGCACCAATTCGCGGACCTCACGCCCGGACTGTGGCAAAACATTCTGGATTTCTATAGTGGTTCGAAATCTCCGATTGTCGCGAATAAAGAGAAGAAAGCATGGGAGAAAACTTTGAGTGAGTTGGAGGCGCTGAAATCTGTAAACGAAAAGCGATCAACCACCAAGGACACTAAGTAACACGAATGAAGTCCTACGGAAGATCTCCTTGGTATAACTTCGTGTCATTCACGGTTGAGCGCTGCCAATTGCGGTACACTGTCCCCGCTCTTTCTAACTCAGTCCTGCGAGGTAGGAAATGACGACTGGCGAAGACAAGTTTTACCACGCTCGTATCACCAAACGAGTGGATTTTGCCGACGACTTGTGGATGATCCGCGTACAGGCGGGCGGGCCCTTCAAATTTACTCCGGGACAGTACGCCACCTTGGGCGTAGAGACACCGGATAAGCGTTCCGAACGAGCATATTCAATCGTCTCTTCACCCTACGAAGACGAGATTGAATTCTTCTTCGAATTGGTTCCTGAAGGCGAACTCACTCCCAAGCTTTACAAGTTGCAAGTCGGCGATGACTTGCACATGCGCAAGAGTCCCAAAGGCCTTTTCACGCTCGATCATAAACACGGACGCACGAATCATCTGCTGGTTTCGACCGTCACCGGCGTTGCGCCCTTCGTGAGCTATGTCCGCACTCTTTATAAAGACTGGAAAGCCGGCACGTTTAATGGCGAAGACAAACTTTTCATTCTGAACGGCGCCAGCAAATCGTGG
>DATBAX010000411.1:0-8556 GCA_036271275.1 Terriglobales bacterium | reverse complement strand
ATTTTGAAAACGCTCGGCGTCGGCGGCATGGGAGCGGTTTACAAAGCGAAAGATCTTGAGATGGATCGGATGGTGGCGCTCAAAGTCATCCGGCCCGACCTGGCGCGGAATGCGTCCATCGTCGATCGCTTCAAACAGGAGCTCCGCCTTTCGCATCAGGTCACGCATAAGAATGTCATTCGCATTTATGACTTGGGCGAAGGCGAAGGTGTGAAGTTCATCACCATGGAATACATCGAAGGCCAGGACCTTCGATCTCTGATACAGGAAAAGAAAAAGTTCGCGCCCGAAGAAGCGGTCGAGATCATGCGGCAGGTTTGTCAGGCGCTGGAAGCCGCGCACAGCGTGGGCGTCATTCATCGCGACCTGAAGCCGCAGAACATCATGCGGGACACGACTGGCCGCATTCTAGTCATGGATTTCGGGTTGGCCCGCACCATTGAAGGCGATGGCATGACCCAGACCGGCGCGCTGGTTGGGACCATGGACTACATGTCTCCCGAGCAGGCGCTGGGGAAAGAACTCGATCAACGGTCCGATATTTTCGCGCTTGGCCTGATTTTCTACGAACTGCTCACCGGCAAAATGCCGTTCAAAGCAGACAGTGTACTGGCCAGCCTGATCAAACGCACTCAGGAACGTGCCGCGCCGGTATCGACTCACGATGCCGAAATTCCGCCTGCGTTGAGCGGCATCGTCAGCAAATGTTTGGAGAGCGATACCAGCCTGCGCTATCAGAGGACCAGCGAAGTTCTGGAGAATCTGGAAGTCTGGCAAGGCAAGCGATCCGCCGCCACGCTCGGCTTTAACGCGAACGTGGGCCCATGGGGCAAGACAGGCCATGTGCCGCTGGTTGCCGGCATTGTCACTGTCGTTGTGCTGGGGGTGAGCGGATTTCTGTTGCGCCACAAGCTCTTTGCCCCGGACACCGCAAGACTGGCTTCTGGCCCGGCTATTTCCCTGGCGGTCATGCCGTTCCATAACGCTTCCGGCGATCCGAGCCTGGATTGGCTGGGATCCAATCTTTCCGAAATGCTCAGCACTGACATCGGCCAGTCGGCGCGACTGCGCATGGTGTCTCCGGACCGGTTGCAGCAGGTGCTGCATGACTTGCATATTTCCAGTCAATCGCAGGCGGACGTAGCGACCTTGCGCCGGCTGGCGGAATTTACCAATGCCGATACGGTGGTGTTCGGACAGTACGTCAAGATGGGCGATGCCATCCGCATCGACGCTACAGTTCTGGACTTGCAACACGATTCCAGTTCCACACTAAGAACCGATGTCGCCAATCAGAAAGATTTGTTAGGCGGAGTCGATAAACTCGCGAACGACGTGCGCCAGCATCTCGCGGCGACGCCGGAGATATTAAAAGAATTGCAGGCGCATGCCCTGCGGCCCTCCACCACCTCCATTCAGGCCCTGCGTGATTATGACGACGGATTGCAACTCGCGCGCCAGGGCAAGAATCTTGATGCGGTCAAACAGTTCGAAGCTGCCACGACCGAAGACCCGAATTTCGCACTGGCGTTTTCGAAGCTCGGCGAAACTTACTCCAGTCTCGGTTATGACGATCAGGCTGAGAAGGCTTCGCGCCGGGCGGTCGAGCTGAGCGATAGTTTGCCGGCGCCGGAAAAATATTTGATCGAGGCCAATCACTATCGCGTCACTAATGACACCCAGAAAGCGATCGCGGCCTACGAGAATCTTGCCAAGGTAAATCCTGGAGATGCTGACGTCCAGTTCGCGCTCGCGGGATTGGACGAACAGGCCAGTAACTTTGACGAAGCCAAAAAACACCTGGCCACGGTGTTGTCACACGATCCCAAGAACGTCGATGCGCTGCTGGCTAGCGGGCGGGTGGAGATCAAAGCCAGCAATCCGCAGGGCGGTCTGGATTTTCTGACGCGTGCGTTGAACCTCGCAATCCAACTGGATAATCAACAGCAGAAAGCGACCATCCTGCAAGCCAATGGCATTGCTTATCGCATGCTCGACAAGCCCGAGGATGCGCTGCGCAACTATCAGGAATCTCTGGCGATTAAAAAGCAGATCGGCGATAAACGAGGCATTGCGGCCAGCCTGGAAGAGATCGCTTCCATCCAGGACAGCACCGGGCATCCCGATGCCGCGATAGCGAGCTATAAAGAATCCCTGGCCGTAAGGCACGAAATCGGCGACAAAGAAGGCATTGGCAATACGCTCATTGATACAGGCTCGTTTTACCACGACCACGGAAAGCCCGACGAGGCCATCAAGTTCTTCAACGACGCGTTGCAGATTGAGCGTGATTTGGGGAATGAATCGAACCAGGCGTTGTGTCTGAACAATATCGGCAGCATTCGTCTGGATAAAGGCGAGTATCAGGACGCGCTCACTTATCTGGAGCAGGCGTATCAGTTACGCGAGAAACTGAAAGTGCCCGAGGACATGGCGCAATCGCTGCACAATCTCGCGGAAACCAACACCAAGCTGGGGCAATACGACACCGCGCTTTCGCAATATCTAAAAGCCATTGAAATCCGCCGCGGCATGAACGATCAGCGCGATGTCGCCCTGGAGTCGGAGAGCATGGCCAATATTTTTGCCGCCCAGGGACGCTATGCCGCCGCTCTAAGCTCCATGCAAGAGGCGGTGAAAATCTTCCAGCAAATCAAAGAGCGGACTTCGTTCACCGTGGAAGTTACGGGCGGCTGGGGCGATCTGCTGGCTCAAGTAGGCCGCGGAGATGAAGGACATGCCAGCATCGCGGAAGCGTTGAGTATCGCGCAGGAGATCAAGAACGATTCCACCGCTTCGTTGGCCACGAATTGGATCGGCGATGAGTCTTTCTATAAGGGAGACTACAACGCCGCCCGCGAGCAATACGATCACGCTCTGCAGCTTGCCACCAAAGCGTCGGCTAAGGAAAGAGTCCTGTTATCGAAGGTAAATAAAGCCAGAACTGATGTGAGCCAGGGGCACGGTCCGGCTGCGATCAATACTCTGAAAAAACTCGAACAGGATGCAGACGCGCTAGGATTGAAGCCGCTTTCGGTAGAAAGTTCGGTCTATCTGGGGGCGGCGATGACTGCGGCGAAAGACACGCGCGGCGCCCACCAGGAACTCGATAAAGCTTTGGCCAAGGCTGAAAAGCTGGGGCTGCGCGTGCTTCAGGCAAAAGCCCATTACTTCCTGGCTTCTTTATTAATCCAAAGCGGAAACGCTAAAGAAGGCACCCCGCACTATCGCGAGGTCGTCCGCATTCTGGAGAGCATCAGCAAAGAAGACGGTTCGGCGCGGGTGCTCGAACGCGCGGACCTGCAATGGATGTATCGAGATTCGATGAAGTCGTTCCAGGGAACAAATTAAATAACACTGCGGATGTCCCGTCCTTCCGCATCCCACACCCGACGCAATCCCAGAACAGGTTCCTACTGAGGGCGCGGCTTTCGACATCTCCCAAATTAAAAGCCAGCCGTCTTTCGCATATACCGCGAAAGAAGGACGGGGCAACTACAGAGTCTTTAAACTCATAAAAAAAGCCGGGCCCGAAGGCCCGGCGTTCTCTTCAAGTTAGTCTACTTTCCCTTTCCGCTTAGCGACACCTGCTGGGATCCATTCCAGACATTGTCACTCACGGTCAGGGTTGCGCTGCGGTTGCCGCTTTTCCCGGGAACGAATCTCACGGTAACTGCGCAACTCGCTTTGGCTGCCAGAGAAGTTGGGCAACCATTGCCGATGACTGAGAAATCAGAAGCATTGCCGCCGCTGATTCCAAGGTTCGTGATTGTCAGCGGCGTATTTCCCGAGTTGGTGATCGAGAGAGGCAACTGACCGGCCGTCCCTACGCTCAGGGTTCCGAAGTTCAGAGACGAAGGACTGAAGCTGGCTTGAGGGTTAATGACCGTTGCAGATAAGGGGACAGATTGCGGACTCCCCGGAGCGCTGTCTGTGAGCATCAGGGTGGCCGTTTGCGGAGTGTAGTTCGGTCCCGCCACAAAGGTCACCAGGATCGCGCAAGACTTGCCCGGATTCAGGGTGGACGGACACAGGCTGAGAGCGATGAACTCGTTGGAATTGCCGCCGCCGACAATCGACAGGAACTTGTCCTTGATTGTCATGGGCACGCTTCCAACGTTGGACAGGGTGACACCCTTGATCGAGAGCGTATCCACATACAGGGTGCCAAAGTTAAGGCTGCTCGGGGATACCGAGGCCACCGCTCCATTGACGCTCTGCTGGACCATCGCTTGCGATCCGGTGTAGTTAGAGTCTCCACCGTAGGCGACGGTGACGGTTCGCACCCCAGGCGTAGTGAACGTCAAAGAGCACGTCCCTGCACCGGCAGTGAGCGTTCCACTGCAGGTCGGATCGCCGGCGCCACCGGTGACGGTATAAGTTCCCGTCGGAACCGCATTGCCGGTCGGAACTCCGGCCACATTGAAGACCACGTTGACCGCTACTCCAACTCCGGAAGGATTCGGCGTGGCGGCTGCAATGGTCGTCAAACTGGCGTCTTTGGAAACCGTCAAGCTGGTTGTCTGCGTCGAGGTTTGGAAAATTCCCTGAGCCCCGTAACTCGCAACCAATGTATGGACCCCGCCAGCAAGACCGGCGAGCGAGAAGGTTGCCGATCCACTTGAGAGTGATTGGATCAACGGAGAACCGCTGTCTACCGTGAGTGAAACATTTCCTGTAGCAGTGCCGCCCACAGAGCTTACCGCTACGGTCACCAGCGCAGTGCTCCCATAAGCGATGCCCGGCGCCGTAATCGCAATCGAAGTAGTCGCGCTGGTGACGGACGTGACTACGAAGTCGGAGAAGTTTTTGGTCTTCCCTGAGGTCGATCCGTCAATTCGCTGCGGCACATACGAAGTAAATACGTTCTGCAGATTGTTTGAGGTGAGGTAGCCGCCGGTGGCCGTAGTGCTGACCGCGCTGCTGAAGGTGAAGGTATTGGGAGCGCTTGTGCCAATCACGGTCACGGTACCGTTGAATCCGCTCGGATTTGTTCCGCTCAGGCTTCCAGCAATGGTTACTTTCTGTGCTGGAGTAACGGCGCATTCTCCCACACAAGTCACGGTGGCCGTGGTGCCGTCGCCGCTGATGCTTGTGACCAGGCTGTAGAACGGATCGCCTTGAATGAATCCAGGTGAGATCGGCTGAATCGTATTGTTGTAAGCCGATTTCAGATCGATCAGGCTCGCGGGATCGGTGCTGGCCGGGCACTGCACAACGGTGGTGGTGTTATGAAGCACGCAGGAGGTTGAGTACACGATGCAATTCCCGCCCGTTTCGTCGTAGATCTGGCATACCGAACCGGCAAAACCCGTGGTCGAAATTAGGGTGTTAAAGAGTTGTGGGGTGATGGTGTTGGCCGTGAGCACCATATCGATCCCAGTCGTTGACGGTCCGCTGACCGGATAGGTGACGGCGTAGGTATGGGCGCCGAACGGAAACACTGTCGGAGTGCCCGGCGGACTGAGAGGCTGTTGCTGCGTAACAGGCGTGTGCGGAGTAAAGGTCCACGCCATGAGTTCGTGCTGTTCAAATGCCGCGCCTGTAGCTGACGTGAAGCCTACGTAGGCGCTGTCATTGGCGCTTCCGCTATTCATCAGGTTCAGGTTCGCCGAAAGGTTGTAGATTCCGGAGATAACTGGCACCGAGTCCGAAGTTGGGGTATGAGTCTCGGGCACAAATGCAGGATCAATGAAGATCTGCAACAAATTCGGTGTGGCTTCCGCAGGTCCGCTGTACTGGACGACAACTTGGTGTACGTTTCCGTCCGCCAGCGTCACGGGAAGCTGTCCGTTGATTGCACCGACTGGGGAACCATTCACCGTTAGTTGGACCAGGCAAGATCCTGTGTGATCGGGGAAATTGGCCAGTCCCGCGCCGCAGTTTTGGATGGCGATGTGGTTGTCATTAAAAGTGCTCGTATTGTATGTGCTCGCATTGGAATCCGTCGGATCCCAGGAATTCCTGTAGGTGTCGAGTTCAATGGCCACGCTGTTGTCGATTCCACCATAGCCGAGGCAGCCACCGACGCCTCCTACGGCGTTTGGTCCTGACCCCGACCCGCCGCAACCAGCGCCCGGGACGCCGCCTACAGAGTTCTGAATGACGAATGCAATTCCGTCAGCGGTTGAATCGCTCAACTGGTTAGGCGTCATCCTGAATGCGAAATACGAAGTGAACCCACTGGATACTTTTTGCGGCACGCTGAACCACATGCTGGCAGCCTGAAATTGTGCCGGTACCGTCAATTGCGTATCGAAATGGGTACTCGCAACTGGCGGGTTGTCAGTCGTCACCGGATCAATGATGGCCGGATAAGGCGCGCTCAAGAAACCAGGATTGGTTCCGCCGCCATTGTTGAAGCAGAACAACGGGTTCGGCGGAGGAACAGGAATCGGCGTAGGCTTCGCGGGATCGAAGCAGGTGTAGCTCAAACCGCCGTTCGCATTGGGAGCGTCGAAGTCGTAGTAGGTCACTTCCTGCGCAAACCCCGAACTCTTGAAAAACAGAAATCCGATCGTCAGTAGGCTGGCGACGAGAATACGCCGTGAGCTGCAGATAGACATAGTTGTTCCTTTCAGAAATGTTCGGGGAGGAAGATCTTTAGAGCGTAAGCGCCGCACTGGGGAGAACGCGCAAACAATCACGCTCGATCGCGGCCTGATTATAGCCGACTCAGTCCATCATTTTTCAAAATTATTGAGGAGAAAAGTTGTGCAAACTAGTTCATTCGGGCAGTGTGTTTTCCACTAAATCGCAAAATTTGTGCGCAATGAACTAACCCTTTTGCGCGGGTACTCCCGTGCTTATTTGTATTGCGTAACTTCCTGGCGGGATTCTCCCAGACCTTCAATTCCCAGCTCGACAACATCCCCTGCTCGCAGATACGTAGGCGGATTCATTCCGAACCCCACCCCTGCCGGGGTTCCCGTACTGATGACATCTCCGGGAAGAAGCGTCATAAATTCGGTCACATAGGAAACTAGTGTGGCCACATCAAAAATCATGTTCGATGTCGAACTGTTTTGGCGAAGCTGTCCATTCACCTTGAGCCACATCGCGAGATTGCCGGCATTCGGGACTTCGTCTGAAGTTGCCAGGAACGGGCCCAGGGGCGCGAACGTGTCCGCGCTTTTTCCTTTTACCCATTGGCCACCGCGCTCCAACTGAAAACTGCGTTCGGAATAGTCATTATGCAGAGCGTAACCAGCTACATAATCCAATGCCTGTTCTTTAGATACGTACAAAGCTTTTTTCCCGATCACGACCGCCAACTCAACTTCCCAATCCACTTTGGTCGCGTTGCGGGGAATCATCAGAGCATCGTTCGGTCCCACCAGGGACGTAGTCGATTTAAAGAAAAGTACAGGCTCTTTCGGCGGCTCCGCTTTCGTTTCCTTCGCATGATCGCGATAGTTGAGTCCTATGCAGACGATCTTGCTGGGCCGGCAAACCGGAGATCCCAAACGTATCGATGCCGCGATGCGAGGCGCCGACGAAGCGTTCTTGTCGAGCCAGGAACTCAATTCGGTCAAACCGCCGCGTCCAAAAAACGCTTCGTCATAATCCGATCCAAACGCAGATACATCGATACGACTACCATCTTTCAAAAGAACCCCGGGTTTTTCGTGTCCGGGCTCACCGCAACGAATCAGTTTCATTATGTAAGATCCTTTTCTTATGATGACATTAAATTATTGAGTGACTGGCGGCGGTTCCGGCTCTGCGGAACCATCGGCGCGCGCATCCGAACCGGCGTAGTTTACGTGGTTTTTCGAATCGTACATCACCGCCTGGCCACGGCCCATCAAGGTTGAATACTCTCGTTCGACTTTCAGCTTGTGTCCCATGGCAGTGAGCTTTTCGCGGACCTCGGGCTTCACCCGAGATTCAATCACAATGTTGCAGCCCGCAAGTGGGCTCACCGTAAACCGCGCATTTTCGAGCGCCTGTTGCACGTTCATGCCGTAGTCGGCTACGTTCGAAACAAATTGCGCATGGGCCAATGGTTGATTGGGGCCGCCCATGATACCGAATCCAATGTGCTGATCTCCACGTTCCATAAAAGCCGGAATAATCGTGTGGAAGGGGCGCTTGTGAGGCGCGAGAACATTGGGACTGGCGGGATCCAGCGAAAACAATCCTCCGCGATTCTGTAAAGCAAAGCCCATTCCACGGACTGTCATTCCCGAACCGAATCCTGAATAATTACTTTGGATCAGAGAAACAATGTTGCCTTCGCGATCCACAACCGAAAGATAAGTCGTATCACTCGTCGGTGGCTTGCCCGGCAGAACATCGCAGTGGGCTTTTGCGGGATCGATCAACTGCGCGCGCCCTTTGGCATATTCCTTGGAGAGAATTCCCTTCACCGGCACTTTCGCAAATCGCGGATCGGCGTTATAGCGTTCTAAATCCGCGTAAGCCAACTTCATGGCTTCGATTTTTTTGTGCAGCTCGACCACGCTCAGCGGACCGTCGGGTGATGCGGGCGTGGCTTCCATGATGTTCAACATTTCGAGCGCGGCCATGCCTTGTCCGTTGGGCGGAAGTTCG
>DATBAX010000410.1:0-5032 GCA_036271275.1 Terriglobales bacterium | reverse complement strand
TAATCTTTCCGGCGCTGGCGAAGTGGGGATACAGCCGGCAGCGACCTTCAATCGCCGGATCGCGCAGCGGGGAATCTTTCGGCAACGGCTCTTTTTCGTAGACATCGAGAGCTGCGCCTCCAATCCAATTCTCTCGCAAGGCCTTGGCGAGCGCGATTTCATCGACCACCGGCCCGCGCGATGTATTCACCAGAAACGCCGTCGGCTTCATCATCTTCAGAGTGCGTTCGTTAAAGAGATGATAGGTCGGCGCGCGGCCATCGCCTTCGCGAATTAAAGGTACATGGACACTGATAAAGTCTGCCTGCCCGAGTGCTTCTTCAAAACTCACGTACTTGATCCAATTATGCTCGCGTGAAATACCGCGGGCATGACGTAAATCCATGGTTTCCTGGATCGCATTCACATATTCCAGATTCTGCCGCGTCGGGTTGTAGCACAGGATGTTCATATCGAATCCCGCGCATTTCTTGATCATCGCCAGCCCAATGCGCCCGGTGCCGATGATGGCGATGGTTTTGCCCGTCACTTCATCGCCGAGGAAGGGAAGATAGGGATGCCAGAAGCCCCATTTATTTTCGCGAGTCAGGTGTTCCGCAGTCCAAAGCTTTCGGGCCAGATCTCCCAGCATGAAGAAAGCGAATTCGGCCGTAGTTTCGGTGAGCACGTCTGGAGTATTTGTGAACGGGATCTTGTAGCGGTTGGCATCGGCCCGGCTTATGTTGTCGAATCCCACCGCGACTTGCGACACCACTTGCAGAGTCTGCTTGCCGGCTTCGAACACTTCTGCGTCGATTGGATCGCGAAGAGTGGTGATCAATCCATCAATTCCGGATTTTACCTTTTCGATGATGAGGCTTTTAGGAGGCGCCTCCGGCTGAGGATAAACTTCAACTTCATAGCCCTTTTCCCGCAATAATTCGATGGATTCCCCGATATCGCAGGTGGAAAAAACGCGAAAGGTCTTGGGCATAGCTCTAGGATATTCTCATTTTCCAAATTTCCAGCGAGTTGCCGATGTGGCGAAAGTCTTTTCTGCAAGTCCGAAAACTTTCTTTGGCTTCACAATGAATATTGGTTCCTTCAGCGAAATCATGTCGTCCGCCATTCCCGACATGTCGAGCTTGTACTTGGGGCCGTACATTGCCATGAATTCGCGGATGCGAGATCGGTCCTTCATCCGTTTGGCCACGCCTTCCACGATCACCGCTTCATCGGCCTTTTCGTTGCAGACCACGCATTTCGGATTCTTATCCAGGTTGCGGCTCTTGCGGGATTTGCTTCCGGTGCTAAAGCAAAATTCATTTTCCCACCACAATCCCCAAACCACCATTACGTGAGGCGCGCCATTGGGACGAGTGGTCACAATCCAATACTCGCGGCTGCTAGAGAGGCGATCCGTGGCCCATTTCCAGGGAAGCAATCCTTTGCTGGTTTTCGGCAGACCGTATCCTGGAGCATGTGGCCGGGCCGCTTTGGGTGCGGATTTCGATTTCTTTTGCGCAGGCATCGGCACCTCGTCACCACTACAAATTCTTTTTAGTCCACTGGTCGATACGATCCAAAGCCTTCACCAGGTTTTCCAGCGAATTGGCCACGCTGAATCGAAGAAAGCCTTCGCCGAATTCGCCGAACGACGCGCCGGACAAGGAGGCCACTCCTGCTTCTTCCAGCAAAGCGTCCGCGAGTTTCTTCGATTTCCATCCGGTCCCGGTGATATTGGGGAACGCATAGAACGCGCCTTTCGGCATGCGGCAGGAGAATCCTTTGATTTTATTTAATCCCGCTACGAAAACATCACGTCTCGTCCGGAATTCGCCGCGCATTTGATCGACCGACGACTGATCGCCGCGAAGAGCTTCCACTCCTGCTACCTGGGTGAAGCTAGCGGTACAGGAATTAGAATTCGTCATCAGCCGCGAGACATGCGCGGCGAGATCGGGACGCATTACGCCGTATCCGAGGCGCCATCCTGTCATGGCATAGGTTTTCGAGAAGCCATCGAGCAGAATCGTGCGATCTTTAAATCCAGGCACGGACATGATCGAGTAGGGTTCGCCTTCGAAAACCAGGCGGCTGTAGATTTCATCGGAGAGCACCATGATGTTGCGATCGCCGATGGCGTCGGCAATATCATGAATATTCTTCTTGCTCAGCACGCCGCCAGTCGGATTCTGGGGTGAATTCAGGATGATGAGCTTTGTCTTCGTATTAATGAGCGCCGCCAGTTCATCGATGTCGACGCCAAAATTTGTTTCTTCGCGTAAATGCATGGGCACCGCCCGTGCACCCACGTAATGGATCATCGACTCGTAAATCGGGAACCCAGGGTTGGGATAAATGACCTCATCGCCTGCATCGGCAAAAGCGAGCACTGTGAAAAAAATGATGGGCTTGCCGCCGGGAACGACGACCACTTCATCGGCGGAGACGGGAACTCCCCGTGTCCGGCTGACTTCTTCGGCAATAGCTTTGCGCAATTCCGGAATTCCGGCGGACGGGCCATAGTGGGTCCAGCCTTCTTGCAGGGCCTTGATTCCCGCCTCAACAACATTCGCAGGCGTTTCAAAATCAGGCTCGCCTATTTCGAGGTGGACAATTTCCTTGCCCTGGCTTTCAAGTACACGGGCCCGGCTAAGAACTTCGAAAGCACTCTCCGTACCCAGTCTCGACATTCGTTCGGCCAGCCGGAGTTCGTCTTGTGGAATTGGCGCCATAGTCGCAAACCAGATATTGTACGCCGAAATAAAGGCCGCCAATCCGGTATCATCTGGGTTCCATGTTCTCCAAACGTAGCGACTGGAGTCTGACCACCAATCGTTTCACCGATGTCCAGCGCGACCTGCAACGCACGGGCAGGGAAGTGCTCGATCTCACTGTCTCGAATCCCACGCGCGCGAAGTTCACTTACGATGCGAATGCGATTCTGGCTGCGCTCTCCAATCCCAATGTGATGGACTATGATCCACAGCCGAAAGGCCTGCTCAGCGCCCGCCAGGCCGTGGTCGGGTACTATCTCAATCACGACGCGAGTTGCAATCTCAGCCCTGAATCCGTTGTGCTCACGACCAGCACCAGCGAAGGGTATTCCTATGTTTTACGATTGCTGTGTAACCCTGACGACGAAATTCTGGTTCCCAAACCGAGTTATCCGTTGTTCGACTTTCTCGGCGACTTGCAGGATGTAAAGCTCGTACCTTATCCGCTGCTGTACGATCACGGCTGGCAGATAGATTTTCCGTCGCTGGAAAAAGCGGTCACGAAACGTACCCGCGCCATCGTGCTGGTCAACCCGAACAATCCCACGGGATCGTATGTCAGCGCGTCCGAGCGGGAAGTGCTGAATCAGTTTTGCAATCAGCATAGTTTGTCGTTGCTGGCGGACGAAGTCTTTCTTGACTATGGCCTCAAAGAGAAGCCACACCCCTCCTTTATCACCAATCAATCAGCACTGACATTTACGCTCAGCGGGCTGTCCAAAATCTCCGGTCTGCCACAGATGAAGTTTTCGTGGGTGGTTACAAGCGGCCCACCGGAAATGGTGGCAGCCGCGCTCGATCGTCTGGAGGTGATTGCCGATACTTATCTTTCGATGAACGCCCCCATTCAAATGGCAGCTCCAATCATGATCGAGCAGCGAAAAAATATTCAGCCGCTACTTATGGATCGCGTACGCACAAATCTGCAAGAGTTCGATCGCCAGCTTGCAGGTCAGAAAACCTGTCAGCGGCTGGAAGTCGAAGGGGGATGGTACGCCGTGTTGCGAGTTCCGGCGACGCAATCCGATGAAGACCTGGCGATCGAAATTTTGCGTCAAGCCTCGGTGCTTGTCCATCCCGGACACTTTTTTGATTTTCCCAGCGATGGCTATCTTGTGTTGAGTTTGATTACTCCGACTGAGGATTTCCGGGAGGGAACTCGCCGGTTTCTAGAAATTCTCAATCAGAAGTAGGCTACGATTTTGGTCGAGCGAACCCCAGTGGCCAAAGCTTGGATTTTATTGAAGCATCGGACTCTTCCCGGACTTTTCCTTCCAAAGCTTTTGCCGTCGGAAAATAAAACGCTCAACTTCCCAACTTCTCCCGCAGTAAATCCTCCACGTCGCCGATTTTGTCGCCCAACAGATTCAGCTTATTCGCCAAGCCTTGGATCTCGGACTCGGCGCGACGATTTACATCGTAGTCCAACTCGCCGCGGACACGGTCTTTGATGTCCTGCCGGTTCTGGCTCATCATGATGACGGGCGCTTGAATGGCGGCGAGCATCGACAGAAAAAGATTCAGGAGAATAAACGGATACGGGTCCCACGCCCGTCCGCGCAAAGTTATGTTGATGGCCGTGTACGTCACCAGCACAACTGCAAACGTAATGATGAACGCCCACGAACCGCCGAATTGAGCGACGGCGTCGGCGGTGCGTTGCCCGAAGGTCGACTCCTCTTCAATCACCTCGTTGGGATTACGGTTGGCGCGAATCCGCACCAGTTGCTGAGAGGCATGAAATTGCCGTCCCAGCACGGTGAGCATGTCCATACCAGCATGCGGCTTGCGCTCCAGAAGAATCGAGATATCGTGGCGGTCCACTTCGATACAGTCAGTGTCTTCGAGGGCGACAGCATTAGTTTGATGAGGCGTCTGTTCCAGCATGGATGCAAATCCAAAAAACTCACCGGCCGCCGGTTCATCGACCACAACTTCCTGATGGTCCTGGTCCACGGTAGTGATTCGAACTTTTCCCGCGACCATTACATAGGCACGCCCGCCGGGATCGCCGATTTTGTAAATACGTTGGCGTGCGGAAAACCTCTTCTGTTCGACCTGTGCCGCCAACACCGCGGCTTCCTCATCGTCCAGCAAGGCAAAGAGTGGGATTTGTTTCAATACCGTCGGATTGCACGCCATCGGTCACCTCATCAGGGTAGAAGGGGCCGTGGATGGTCCCCTCGTCCTGAGCATTTTATCTTTTTGTGGCTTTAAGGGTGATGAATCGAAAGGGACAGAGCCAGTTGTCATTTCAGAGCCAACGAGACTAA
>DATBAX010000409.1:0-3846 GCA_036271275.1 Terriglobales bacterium | reverse complement strand
CACCGACGAATATACGGTCCGTTCGAAGTCGGTGACCAACTGATTGATGTCGCCCCAGACTTCCGAGTCATGAGCAGTCCCACTCCCATCAAAGATGCCAACAATGGGCCAATCACCTTTGCCGATGTGTACCATCTCCCCTATATTCATGTGCTCGAAGCGGCGGTTGATCGAACTACTCACTACCACTTCGCGTTGACCTGGTGTGAACCAGCGTCCGGAAACGATGTGAATATTCGGCCGCATCTGGATCCCCAACGGAGTCAGGAAGCGCGTCGTAACATTCGTTTCTCCGGTTCCACCTTTACGAGCTGCGACGACGATCAGGATGTCTTCTCCGGAAACCAGTGGCTCGCCCTGGCTGTTTTTTGCCACTCCCGGCAGGTTCTTCAAAACTTCGAGCGCATCGCGAGACACTCCGCCTGCAGCCAGTTCCGAATCCGACCCTTTGCGTAACATCAGCACATTGAGAGCATCGCCGGTGCTGCCGAAAGCCTTGCCCAGACCGGCGAGGAGCGCCATGATAAACACGGCAGTGGCAACCGTCAGCGCAATTCCTAGGGCGGTCATGATGGTAAGGCTTTTTCGCAACCGCAGATTGCGTAAGTTGTAACGAATAGGAATTGCCATTCTTTTTGTTCCTGTATTCCTTGTGTCTAAGCCGTTTATCCGATGTGGCGCAATCCGTCCACAATGTTGACTTTGGCTGCGTGATACGAAGGCACAAAAGAGCTCGCAAATCCCACCACTGCAGCCACCAATAAAGCTGCGATGATGGTGCCTGGAGTCACTTTCATCGCCGAGAAATAACCGCCCTGGCTTGCCATTAGAAACACCATCCCAAAGCACGCCAACGAGCCCAGCAATCCTCCGATTACCGATAGCGAAACTGCCTCTCCGATGAACAGTCCCAGAATGGTGTTGCGAGTGAAACCCAGGGTCTTCAGGACTGCGACTTCCCGCGTCCGCTCACGAATCGACATCGCCATGGTGTTGGCCGAGACGAGCAGAATGGTAAAAACCACCGCCAGGCAAATGCTCATGATGAAAGCCTTGACGTTGCCTATCATCCCGATAAACCCTAACTGAAAAGCGTGTTCGCTTTCGGTCTTCGTGGCGCGGTCAGAATTGCGAAACTGATCGTCGATCGCTCCCGCAACCGTGGGAACGGTATCGGCGGAATCCGCCAATACGGAATAGAACCCTTCAGTTCCTTTCATTCGCGGGAAGCCTTCGTCGATGTAATCCTTGTTGAAATAAATAGACTGAGTGGGAGTGTCTGGCGTAAAAATCCCGCGGATCGTCAACTCCAGATTCACGGGAAAAATCTTCCCCGTGATATTCAGCCGATCACCCACCTTCCAGCCGAATTTTTTGGCCAGGCCTACGTCCACGATAGCGCCAGCCCGGTCATGCTGCCAGGCCGCGATCTGGTCGGCGGGCATTTTGTACTCGGGATAGACCTTCAACAATCCCTGAGGATCGGTACCGAACTGGGCAAACTGGTTTTCCTGTTTGTCGTCTTTATACTGCCCTCCAAACCATTGCTGATTCACCACTTCCTTCACGTGAGGAGTGGATTGAATCTTTTGGCGGTAGGAACTTGGCAAAGGGAAAACAAGCGAGACTTTATTGCGTACGATCAGGCGCTGCGCCGACAGTTCAGTCGGGGTATTGTCGTAAAACCCGCGCCAAATGGTGATCAGAAAAGTTAGCAGCAGCAGCGACCCGCCAATGCTCAATACCGTCAAGATGCTGCGCCGTTTATTGCGAAAGGCGTTTTTAGTGACAAATCGGGTCAGGGTCATGATTCAAACTCCGAGAGAAAGCGACACTGGAATTGCCGAGCGGTAGCGCCCCAGGATTCGCGCCGGAAACGATTGCCATCAAGCATAGACCATTGAAATAGACTCGACAAGCCGCGCTCGATCTCAATATCCATAGTCGCCGAATCGGTTTTCACATGCCAGTGGAGATCGTCACCACCGTGAAATGACAAATGTCATCTCCCGAGTAAGCGTCTCTACCTTCATAACGGTTTGGTTACGTATGAAGTTACGTTGGAAAGGCGAAAGAAGTTCGGATTCAGAACAATGTGAGCTTTTTTCTTGAGGGTAATCAGGCGCCGGGTTTTTGCTTCCCGGTTTTTTGAGAAAAGCCGGATTTTCTCAAGCCTTTTTCTTCCTAAGATATTGACTTAATTGCCCATTACCTTCGTAACTCCCACGAGTTCCCCCGCCGCATTATTCTTAGTTGAAATCTCCTTTTCCCCAAGGACGATGACGGCATCTGGCGCTGGAAGATTTTCCTGTTATTGCCTATTGAGGCTAGGAAGAAAATGTCTAATAAGATTGGCCGCTTCGAAATATTAAGTGAGAGCACCCACTCCGAAATTGGTTTTGTCTACAAGGCGACCGACGAGGTCAGCGGACAGACGGTTGCGCTGAAGACCATCAAGCTCGACCTGCTGGGCGAGCAAGCCGCGGCGCTGGTTTCCAGCGTGCAAGAGGAAGTCGCGACTTCGAAGGTCCTCAACAGCCACAATATCGCCGTGCTCTATGGAGCGGAGGAAATTGAGGGACAACTCTGCGCCTCCATGGAATATGTGCAGGGCAACAGCATTGCCACCATGATGGCCCGCAAAGAAGGCTTTTCGGTTTGGGACCTCATGGACATCGCGCGCCAATCCTGCCAGGGCCTTGACCACGCACGCGGACACAAAGTGGTACACCACTCGATCGAACCGGCAAAGATTATGGTGCAGTGGGACGGCATCGTAAAGTTGCTGAGTTTCGGAGTGTCGACCATGGGCTCGCTCGCGGTGAACGCCACCGGCAACGCCCCGGAAGTTCTGCACTACATGTCGCCCGAGCAATTGCGCGGAGATCCACTCGATGCCCGTTCCAATTTATTCAGTCTCGGCGCCATCCTTTATGAGATGGTCACCGAACGCAAAGCATTTGACGGGGACGAAGCCGACCAGGTGCGGCAATCGATTTCAGAAATGACGCCGCCTCCGCCTGATCAGATTAATCGCAAAGCTCATCCGGTGTTGAGCCAGGTCATCATGAAAGCTTTGGCTAAGGATCCCGAAGAGCGTTATCAATCGGGCCAGGACATGGTGAACGATCTGGAACGCTGCAAGGAGAGTCCGGTCAAGGCGGCTGCCAAGCCAGCAGCTCCGGCCGCGCCGAAGGCCGCAGCGCCACAAAAATATACCGCCGCTGGAAACACGCCGATAGCAAAAACGGAAGTTCCGGCAGCGAAAGCCGTGGCCTCTCCCCGCGTTGCGGCAGCGGCAGCGGGCGCCGGGACATCTTCGAGAACGCAAAAGACGTCACCATCGGGTGCGGGCGAATTGTCCGCTGATGCGGTGGTGAAGGCGGTGACAACCAGGGCTGAATCTCCCAAAATGTCCGCAGCCACTGCTCCGCCCACGCTCGAGCCTCCGCAAGCCGATACTTCGCATGGTTCCGTTGATCCCATGATGGACGAGTCGCGGACGACGAATGACAAAGCGGGACGAAGTTTTTCCGAAATCAACGAACTTCCGCCGATGAAGGAAATCTATGTTGCGCCCGCGCCGCCTCCGGCATCCGAGGAAGCGCCACCCGCCGTCGATGCGGTGAAAGCGACGGTGTTCAACAACGCCACGCCCGAAAAGGTGAAAGTGCAACCGCGTGAAGTGGCGCGCAAAGCGGTCGGTGAAATCAAGAAGACCCCACCAAAACTCTTTTTCTATTCCATCGCCGGAGCGGTTGGAATCATTCTGATCATAGTGGTTGGCATCGCCTTCCATATTCACTCCGAGAATTCCGATGACGATCCCGGCCCGGCGCAGTCGAC
>DATBAX010000408.1:0-11394 GCA_036271275.1 Terriglobales bacterium | reverse complement strand
AAAAACATGGCGGCAAAACTTCCGGCGGCCGCTCTGGGATCGCCCAATGTCCTGGTGATTGTGGTCGATACACTTCGCGCCGATCATGTTTCTTCCTACGGATACGCGCGTCCCACCACGCCTGAAATCGATGCGCTGGCCCAACAAGGGACGCTTTTTGAAAACGCGATCTCAACTTGTTCGTGGAGTTTGCCCTCTCATGTTTCATTGCTGACGGGCCGTTACGTTTTTGAGCACGGCGTCGGCAATGTCGAACGCATGCCCTTGTTTGGACAGAACGGCAGCAACTTCCGCGGCTTCCCTACTCTCGGCGAAGAGTTGGAACGCAACGGATATCGTACCGGCGCGTTTTCCGCGAACCGGGTTTATTTTTCGCGTTCGCTGGGCTTTGGGCGAGGCTTCATTCATTTTGAGGACTACTTCAATTCCGCATCGGATGCGTTCGTTCGCACTTTATTCGGCCGCGAGTTCGCGCGGATTTATCTGGCTCGAAGCGATAAGAGTTTGGTGCGCCGGATCTTGCGTGCTATGGGATTCACCGCCATCCTCGACCGCGACACCGAGGGCTGGGGAAGTCACGGAGGTGCCCGCAGCGTTCGCAAACGGGCGTCGGCGGTGAACGAAGAAACGTTGCGATGGATTGATAGTGATAGCGCTCGGCAAAGACCCTTCTTCGCGTTCCTCAACTATATCGATGTACACAACCCTTACGGCCCGCCCGCAACTTCTCCGAAACCCGCATGGGACACGGGAAGCAGCATCGATCAATACGACGCGGGAGTGCATTACGCCGACGAAAATATTGGACAACTCATCCAGGAATTGGAAAAGCGCGGCCTGGCGAACAACACTCTGATCGTGATTACTTCCGACCACGGCGAGTCGCTGGGAGATCATGGACTGACTTATCATGGAGCTGCTTTGTATTGGGAGCTCATCCACGTTCCGCTGATCGTCTGGTATCCCGGCCACGTCCCGGCGGGACTGCAAGTGTCGCAACCGGTCACCAACGCGGCGATTCCAGCGACGATTATGGATTTCCTTTCGAACAATCGACAACCATTTCCGGGCCCGGCGTTGAGTGCGTTCTGGAAGAATCGCGACGCGGCGACGAATTGGCCCGACCCTTTATCTGAGCTGCCGCAGACGGAGATCATCACACCCGAAGATCGAGTCGTCGAAGGAAAAATTCCCATCGCCACCAACGGCGGGATGAAATCGCTAGTCACCCCAGGCTGGCATTTGATCGTGCATCAGAAGTTGGGTGAGCAACTTTATGACTGGAAGCACGATCCCGCCGAATCCAAGGATCGCGTCGCCGATCCGGCGAATCATTCGATCAGCGTGCGTTTGGCTGAGGAGATCTCCGCTCGAACTGAGCCGTCACACTAGCCGAATTGAGCCTTTTCCACAGGAAAAAAGCCAGGCCCCAGAGAACCAGCAGTGGGATGAGACTTGCCAATCCGTGAAGTCCCAAAAGTTGTCCAAGGTTGAAAGCTCCGTGAGAACCGAAAGGGACGTCTTCGGCGGCGGTCAACATCGATCCGCGAGTCAGAGCGAACTTGCCCGCCCAAAACGAAGGGATGATCAGTTGCATTAACGGACAGTGATACTGATCTGGCGGCTGCGGCGTGGTGGAAACCGCCATCAATGCGAATAAGCCTCCGCAAACGGTCATCGTGACGAGCATCTTTTTCCAGAGCGGCCTGGCTCGATCCCACGAAGGTGCGAGTCCTACACAGAGCAATGGAATGCCGGCTGCCATATAGCGCGGACCGTAGGACCATCCTGCGGTCCAAACGTAGAACGAGGCGTTGAATAAAAAATAATAAACAGCAATCGCTGCGGCAGCTATGCCAGCAAAGCGAGTGAAATTATTTTTGTCTTTCCAAAGAATTCGCAGACCGAACGGAGCGGTCACTAAAAACGGCGCCATGAAGAAAAGACCGCGACGGCATCCGAACAAAAGTTTGAACATGACGTCGATTCTGGGATACGTCAGGCCCATGTAGCCGTGCTTCATCCAGGGGAATGCGCCCTCTTGATAGTACGAATAGCTGGGATGAATTGCGGAACCGAATGCCCGGTACTGATAGAACATAAGCACAGCGACGCAAGCAATTGCTCCGGCACCGACTCCGAACGCCACGCGCCAGCGTCGTGCCCGGTTCGGCCAAACTATCGCTAACGCCAGAACAGCCAGAATCGCCGACGCGGGCGCGGCGGGATATTCCGAAACCGTCGCCCATCCTGCAAACAATCCAACAACCAGTCCCCATAACAAGTCGCTCGCGCTGTTCCAACTCTCCCGCAGTAACAAGGCTGCGGCGAAACCGAAAATCAGGCAGGCTCCGGCGAGTGCGTGTCCCCAGAAAAGAGTTGCGTAAGCCCACATTGGCGTCGCCAAACCCATACCCAGAGCGGCAAACGCGGCGCCGTCCACAGTGCCGCCGAGTTGCAACGCGATCAGAAACAAACATGCACAAGCCAATGCAGTCGGAAGCGACACGGCAAATACCGTGATGACGTAGGAAGTGACCTGCAAGCCACGCGGCGATACGGGGTCGACACCGACTGCATGCAATAGAGGTCTGGCGGCGGCGGCTACGGGAACCGCGAGCAGAGCGAGCCCCGGAGCTTTGTCGGAATAGTAATGGCCTTGGGAGAGAGCTTTGTCCTGGGTATTTTCGTGGTAGGCGTCGATGCTCAGACTGTGTTGGTCGAGGACGGCGCGAACCATGTCGAACCGAGAATTCTGGTTCCATCCGCCCGCTTCGTAAAAATAGGCGTACGAAATAAATATTACGGTCCCGATCAGAAGCGCGCGGCCGCGAATATTTTGTTTTGGCTTCACTTGGCGGGCGCTGAATACAGATCTTTTGGAAACGACTTAAAAGCCACTTCCTGCGATTTGGTGCTAACTTTTTTGGCCGCGTCGGTTGCGGACCGCGTGAGTTTTCCTTTTAGAACGTAGTAACCCTCATCGCCCGCACTCTGTCCGTCTCCACGCTCGACTGTGCCCTGGAAGTCGTACCAAACGTCCTGTAGAGGCTTGGTGGTGAAAGTCAGTTTCTTGCCATCGAGCTTGCCCTGGCTGAAAAATTGGTCGACGAATTCGTGCTTCGGCGAATCGCTGTAGTGTGAAATAAGGCCGGTCACCACGCCCTGATCTTCAACCGTGAGCTGGATGAATTCCCCATCCTGCAGGAAGGCGTACATCCCGGAATAATCGTCAGCGGGATGACTGGAAGTTGGATTTTGTGCCCATAAGATTGAGGCGGTTAGCAACAACATTGCAAAAATAATCGGTGAGTTTTTCATGCTGCTCCTGCATCTAACAACTTGATATTAGAGCACGTTTGGATGAACTCCCGAATAGCCGCGCGCATTCGCGGCCCGTTATAATCAATACAGACCTAGTAATCGCGATGTATTCATGAATCCTGGCCTGGGACTACTGGAAACCGAAGTTGCGGTGGCGGACAGTCCTGCGTCTACCCCTACGTTCCTGATCTCGGTCGAACCCTGGCATAGAGTTTTTCTCAGCAACCTCTCGGGACAGTTTGGGAAGCGGGGACAATCGCGGCTCCAATTGGTTTCGCCGCCCGGCAAGTTTTGGCCGGATGTCTTCGTCGCGTCCCCACTGCCATGGGGCCGGTTTTTGCAATCGATGTGTTACCACATCGTGTTGGTTGCCGGGATCCTGGCATTGTTTCGCTACATGCCGCAGCGGACGGAAATTGTAGATCGTCCCGCGTTTTCCAAAGACGATATTGTTTATTACAGCAAATCCGAATACTTGCCGCCGATCGATACGGGCACGCCGAAAATAAAGCTAGCGCCGAAGGCTGATCCTGAGTTTGCCAAACAGCCCATTCTGTCGGTGCCGCCCGACGCAAACAATCATACTCAGACCGTCGTGGCTCCGCCGCAAATCAAACTGAACCACGATGTGCCGTTGCCAAACATTGTGGCTGCAATGCCGGTACGAGCGATGCAGCCGTTGGCTTCGAATATTCGATCCGTGCCAGGGATGAACATGCCGACACTGCCTGCGACCGTGATCGCGCCGGCGCCGGTGATCGATGGAGCGGACAGCAGACGGCAGGTTCGGGCCCCGCAGGCGGCGGTCGTCGAACCCGCGCCGGACATGAATGCGGCCTCCACTCGCCGATTGGCGGACATCAATATCGCGCATTCAGCCGTAGTCGCACCGGCGCCGCAGTTGGCAATGTCCGAGCGGCGAGCGGTGCAATCAGCGCCGCTGGGAAATGCCGGGGGCCGCGTCGTGCCGCCTCCGCCATCGATGGCCGGCAATGCGAATTCAAATTCCGGTCAGCGGATGATCGCGCTGGGCATTCATCCTGTCGAGCCCGGCGCTCCGGTGCAGGCCCCTGCGGGAAATCGGCGAGGCTCGTTCGCGGCGAATCCAGAGGGCAAAGCTGGCGCGGCGGGAACGCCAGGCAATGTTACCGGTAAAAATCAAACATTGGCAGGCGCGAATCGCGGCAGCAAAGGGATCCCGTCTGGACTGGTGGTGGGAGCTGCACCGCGAGTCAGCAGCACTCCGAACGAATCTGCTTCGCAGACAAATCCCAACGCCACGGAAATCGAAAAGCAGGTTTTTGGCGACAAGAAAATTTATTCCCTGACGTTGAATCTGCCGAACCTGAATTCGCGGGGCGGAAGTTGGGTCGTCCATTTTGCCGAATTGGCAAAGAGTGATTTGAAAGGCGACCTGACTTCGCCGGTGGCTACGAAAGAAATCGATCCGGGATATCCCACGGAATTGATGCGGCGCAACGTGCAAGGAACAGTAACGCTCTATGCGATCATTCGCAGCGACGGATCGGTCGGCAACGTCCGGGTATTGCACGGCGTGGACGATCGTCTCGACGAGTATGCCTGCGCGGCGCTGGCTGGTTGGCATTTTCGTCCGGCCACGAAAAATGGGAACCCAGTGGATACGGAAGCTGTGGTGGTGATTCCCTTTAAGCCGATTCGAGTGAAGGGTAATTTCTAACTGATGCCTCGCGGGATAGAGCGGCCTTCAGGGCCGCGTTTTCTGAAACGATGAATGTACGCGGCGATGAAGCGCCGCTCTTCCACGGGACTCTCACATCTCCCATATAACTTTTGGCCTTCATTCCCTTGCCGGCCTCACCCTGTAGACTCTTTGAATCATCCATTGGAGGCAGAATGACTTTTGACGACTACAGCGCGATGGTGCGTGTGACCGCGGATTATCCGGAACTGGGGGAGAATTTAATTTATCCGGCGCTCGGATTGGCTGGAGAAGCGGGAGAAGTCGCTGAGAAAGTGAAGAAGCTGTGGAGAAATCTGGGGCAGCGATCGGGAAAACAAATTTCCGCCGAGGATCGAGCGTCGCTCGTGAAAGAGATTGGAGACGTGTTGTGGTATGTGGCGGCGATGAGCGAGGAATTGGGCGTGAAGCTGGAGCACGTGGCCGAAGAAAATTCGCGGAAGTTGCTTGATCGGAAAGAGCGGGGCGTGATCAAGTCGGCGGGGGATAGCCGCTGATCAGGCGCCGGCCGCTAAAGCGCGTCCCCGAAATCCGACAACCAGAAACGTGCCAGCGCTGAGCTAATCCAGTCCGACTTGATGGACCAACTTCGCAAAGCGAAGATCGCCACGCAACGGGTCAAAGTACGGATGCACTTTGAGGTAACCTACGATGTTCGACTGCTCCTGATAGGCACGTTCCAGCCATACAAACGCCTGTTCTTTGTCGTCGAGTCCCAGGTAAGCATTTACAAATGCCGCGGAAGGAACGTAACTTGCCTTCTGCTGTTGCTTCAACTCGTCAAGAAGGCGGAGTGCTTCAGTACGATGGCCCGCCCGGACATAGGCCCTGATCAGAACACCGATAACGGCGGGCCTGCGCTCCGAGACAGCCAAGGCTTTTTCCAGTACGAGGATTGCTTCTTCCGGCTGACCGTTGGCGATCAACACGAATCCGAGGTCCCACAGGGCCCTTGGATCCTTAGGCTTCAACGCCAAGACACTGCGAAGTTCTTGCGCGGCCTCTCCATAGCGGTGGGAGACAAACAAAATCCATCCGATGTCGGCGCCGGAAACTGCGAGCGGGTCGTGTTCGCGGGCCCGCTGGGCCCATGCCAAAGCCTCGTCGGTTCGGCCCTGACAGAGCAACCAGCCAGAGAATTCTCTCTGGGCGATGGAGGAACTGGGCTCCAACTCGAGGGCCAGCCGGTACTCCTTCTCAGATTCGGCCCATCGATATTGCCCCTGCAACATATTTGCCAGCACAAGATGCGCCTCGGTGAGATCAGGGTCCAATTCCAGCGCTTTCCTTGCTGCGGCGATCGCATTTCGGCGTGCTTCAACGGGCGGAGCGCCGTCAAAAACGGGGACCAGTGCTGCATATGCTTCTGCCACCCCGAGGTGCGCAGGCGCGAAAGTCGGGTCTTTTTTGATTGCTTCCTCGAAGTAGGCGAGACTCTTATCGAAACCAGCCTTGCCATCGCCCAAGGCGAACTCACCTTTGAGGTAGCTTTCATAAACTTCGGGCGAAACCGGGCGGACCGCGGCAAGCTTCTGGTTTTCCTCACCAGTAATCGTCACTTCCACTTTTCGAGCGATGGATTGAGCGACCTCGCTCTCGAGCGCGAGCGCACCCGATAAATCGTGATCGTAGGTTTCCGACCAGAATTGGTCGTCGGTGGCGCCGCGGATCAATCGAGCATTGACGCGAATCCGGCTGCCTTCCCGTATGACGGACCCTTCGACAATGGCATCGACGCCAAGTTTACTGGCAATCTCCGGCACCGAGAGCTTCGTATCCTTGAACTGCATCACCGTGGTACGGGAGGTAACGTGCAGATCGCGGATCCTGGAGAGACGTCCGATGAGCGCCTCGGTCATTCCGTCGGAAAGGTATTCCTGAGTTGCATCGCCCGACAGGTTGTTCAGCGGCAGGACCGCCAGCGATCTGATTTTGGGTTGCTTTGAATGCCAGGCGCGGCCGTAAAACAATCCGAAGGTAACGGCCAGAAGTGCGAGTACCACGACACCACCCGCAACAAGCCAGAGACGCGGCCGCGAAGTTCCGGTGGGCGGGACCTCGATTCCTTCCTCCACAGTAGCTTCCGTCTGAAGTTTGTTCTCTTCTTCCAGACTCTTTCTGCGGCTTTGCACCCATACGTCGAGCTCGGAAGTGAACGCGTAAACCGATGCCATCCGGTCATGGAGTTGCCGGTGAACCGGCATGCCCTCCCGTTTTTCCCAACGCTGGACGGTGGTCACATCGCGCTTAAGGTAGGCTGCGATTTCTTTCCACGAATCCAGGCGATCCACCGACGGTTGCACAGCCCGGGTGCCTGAGAATGGTTCATTCATAACGCGCTCCTGATGGGTCCGCCGTGGTCGTGGGCTCGGGCTCTTGATTGTAGCCTTTAGGGCAAGGCAGGCAAAGCGCGGTATTCGACGGCGAAGCCGCCCTTCCGCCCTTTACCGTTTGACCGCGCCCGTCAGGCCGTTCGATCTTGTCTGCGCGCCCTCCTCTCAACGGCGCAGACTAAAAATGGGGCTGATATGACCGGAAAATTGATTCAATCTCTCGCAATTCTCGGATTAGGGATGGTTTTGCAAGCTGATCCTCTAACAGCGCAATCGACCGCGCCAGGCGATAGCAGCGAAACACACCGGCTTCTGAGTTTTTGGGATCCGCTTACGCCGGCAAATCTTCACCCGACGGCGAACCGGAACGCAGAGCCACACCGCGACGCAGTTGCCATGAAGCTGGCACGAGTCAAAACCTACCAATTTCGGACAGTCGATTACCCCGCCGCATATGCGTCGGCGGCTTTGGACGTAAACCGGGGAACAGCCGTGGGTGTATTTCAAAATATGAACCAAAGCACGGGGTTTTACTTTCAGCAAAACTCTTACCACTCACTGAATGTTCCGGGTTCCATTGCAAGTTTCATTCGGGGAATCAACTCGACCAATCAGATGGTGGGTAGCTTCACCAATTCAAATGGGGTGCGGCAGGGATTCCTCTACGACGGCACAACATTTACTACCATCAACCCAGATGGATCGGTCTTCACCGAGGCTATGGACATCTCTGACTCCGGAGTCATTGTTGGGGACTATTTTGACAGCAGCAATGTGCATGGATTCGTCTTCGACCATGGAGCGATCACCACCATCGATTATCCAGGTTCATCATCCACAACAGCTTCCGGCATCAATTCCAAAGGCGATATTGTTGGGTTCTATCAAGACTCAAGCGGTGCCAGGAATGGATTTCTACTAAGCAACGGCGTGTATTACCCAATCGCTTTCCCGCTCGCAGATACCACCATAGTCGAAGGCATAAATGACGCCGGCGCGATTGCAGGCTCATTCCTCTATGCCGATCAAATAAGCCATGGGTTCGTATACAGGCGCGGCGTGTTCAATCAGGTGGACGTGGATGGCGCGACGGATACATACCTGTATCGCGTCAAGAACAACGGGAGCATAGTCGGCTTTGTGACGGATTCAGTTGGAGAGCGCCACGGCGTTATCGGACGCTAAGAATGGCGGGCCTGCAAGAGTTTTCAACCAGAGAACGATCTCGCTTTTTTATCGTTACTGACCGGGACAGCCAATGGCGGCTGTCCCTATGAATTTGCCACCTAATCCGCCTGATAGACCAACTTCCCCCAACCATGGCCTGCTCCCGCTTGATCCAGCCGTAGTCGCGGGCCCTGGGTAGCCGATCGTCGCCTCTGCGCAAGGCAGGCAAAGGGCGGTATTCGACGGCGAAGCCCTGATTCCGCCCTTTACCGTTTGACCGTGCCCGTCAGGCTGTTCGATCTTGTCTGCGCGCCTTCCTCTCAACGGCGCAGACTAAAAATGGGGCTGATATGACTGGAAAATTGATTCAATCTCTCGCAGTTCTCGGGTTAGTGATGGTTTTGCAAGCTGATCCTCTAGTAGCGCAATCTACGGCGCAAGCCAGTACCAGTGGGTCGCACCGGCTTCTGAGTATTTGGGATTCGCTCAATTCGACAAATACTCAAGCAAGCGTCAAGCGGAGCGCCGAACCACACCCGGACGCAGTTGCCATGAAGCTGGCCAGAGTCAAAACCTACCAATTCAGGACAGTCGATTACCCTGCTGCCTTCTCATCGGCGATTTTCGATGTAAACAAGGCCACAGCCGTGGGCTTATTTGATATCACCAACCAAAACATGGCGTTTTACTTTCAGCAGAACTCCTACCACTCCCTGAATGTTCCGGGTTCCGTTGCAAGTTTCATTAGCGGTATCAACTCGACCGATCAAATGGTGGGTAGCTTCGACGATTCGACGGGTGTGCGGCAGGGATTTTTATACGACGGCACCACATTTACGATCATTAACCCCAATGGGTCAGCCTTTACCGAGGCTGAGGACATCTCAGACTCCGGTGTAATTGTTGGTGGCTATGCGGACGGTAGCAACAATTTGCATGGATTCGTCTACGACGGCGGAGCGATCACCACCATCGATTACCCAGATTCAATAGCGACATCGGCTAACGGCATCAATTCTCAAGGCGAGATTGTTGGTCTCTATCAAGCCTCAGACAATGCCGTGCGTGGATTTCTACTTAGCAATGGCGTTTATTACTCAATCGCTTTCCCGCTCGCAGCCAACACTACAGCGCAAGGCATCAATGACGCAGGCGCAATCGCCGGCATTTTCCGTTATGCCGACAAAATAGAACACGGGTTCATATACAGCCGTGGCGTGTTCAGCCAGGTGGACGTAGCTGGCGCGACGTCCACGGAACTGTCTCGCATCAAGAACAACGGAAGCATCGTCGGCTCTGTAACAGATGCTCACGGGGCGGCCCACGGCGTTATCGGACGTTAAGAACTTCGGCCCACCGATGTTGTCAACCAAGGGCGCCTTCGTCTTTTTCGATCTAGATAGACGAAGGCGACTGCCCAGGGTGGGACATTCTCATCACTTCGCCTGATAAACCGTTTTTCCGCCTACGACCGTGCGTAAAACTTTAGCGGTCAGAATTTTTGCCGGAATGGTTGCGGTCAGATCGCGATCGAGGACAACGAAGTCGGCCAACATGCCTGGGGCTAATTTTCCTTTGTCTTTTTCCGCAAATTCAGCGAAGGCTGCTCCGCTGGTGTAAGCGGCAATAGCTTGATCGATGGTTAACTTTTGCGCGGGAAAATAATCTTTCTTGCCGTCTTCGCTTTTGCGAGTGACGGCTGAATAAAGGCCGCGGAATGGATTGACTGGCTCGACGGGATAGTCGGTGCCGAAAGCCAGAGGCACGCCGGCATTCAGAAACTCCTGCCAGGAATACGAATGCGCCGCCCGGTCGGGGCCCAGACGCGCAGTTGCCCAATTCATGTCGGTGAGCAAATGGCTGGGCTGCATCGACGCAATAATTTTCAATTTCTTGAATTGCGCGACCTGTGCTGGATTGGTGACCTGCGCGTGTTCGATGCGCAGGCGGTAGTCGTCTCCGCCGTTCGCGGCTTTTATGTTTTTTTCGTGTGCGTCCTTTTCAGCTTCGGCGAAAGCGTCGAGCGCCATCTGCACGCCTTTGTCGCCGATGGCGTGAAAGCCAATCTGGAAGCCGGCATCCACGCGGTCTTTGGTCATCTGCGTTAGATTGTCCTGATCGTATCTCGAGAGGCCGGAATTATTCGGATCGTCGGCATACGGCTGCAACAAAGCTGCCGAGTGCGAACCTAGAGATCCATCCATGAAGCCTTTCAACATTCCGGTGTGCAGCATGGGATCAGTTTGAGGATGCGCGGAACGTTGCTGTTGCAGAGTGTCGATCGGGTCATCGAATTTTAACCACTCTGAGATGCGCGCGGTGAGTTTGCCGTCGCGTTCGATTTCTTCGAAGACCTGGAAATTTTCCAAGTCGCCTTTGGAATCTTCGGCAGGGGAATAATCCTGGGCCGAAGTGACGCCCCACTGCGCTAAATCCTTTAGAGAAGCTTCCAAGGCCTGTCGTCGTTTGTCGTGGGTCGGCGCTGGAACAAGCCGACTCACGGCCCCGACGGCAGTGTCACGCAAAACCCCATTGGGTTGTCCGCTGGTATCGCGGACGATCTGACCGCCCTGCGGATCTTTGCTGGCGAGGGTGATGCTTGCCATGCGTAGAGCTCGCGTATTCGCGACCGCGGCGTGACCGTCCACGCGATCGAGTAATACAGGATGATCGGTGGTGACTTCGTCGATGTCCCAGCGAGTGGGGACCTCTTTTACCGGCCAGAGAGTTTCGTCCCAGCCGCCGCCAATGATCCATTCGCCGGGAATCGCGGTTGCCACGCGCGCTTTGATTCGCTCGCGAAATTCGGTAAGTGATTGAACGCCAGTGAGGTTGATGGTCAATCCTTGC
>DATBAX010000407.1:0-20559 GCA_036271275.1 Terriglobales bacterium | reverse complement strand
TGACACGGAAAATGGCAAGGCTAAAGCCTCTGCCCTGACACGAACCGTGCATATTAAACTGCACCACTACCGCTCCGCAGATGAACTCCATAAACGCGGATTACCTACGGTATTTGTTATCGGCGTTCGTTGGCAGCATGCACTGGATGCGCCGTGGAAAGACTAAGAGATGCGAAAAGGGTTTACGAGAAGACCACAACCGGACGCGCCCGGGCCGCTAGTCAAGAACTACATCACGCCGAGCGGGCTGCAGCGCCTGAAAGATGAGCACCGGTTTCTGCTCACCAGGGAACGTCCGGCCGTGACGGAGGTGGTGGCGTGGGCTGCCGGCAACGGCGATCGCAGTGAAAACGCCGACTATCAGTACGGCAAGCGGAGGCTGCGGCAGATCGATGGGCGGATTCGCTTTCTCACCAAGCGAATCGAAGCCGCCGAAGTGGTGGACCCGGAAGCTCGGAGATCGGGGCAGGCGGCCGCGAGAGCATTCTTCGGAGCGACCGTGCGCTATGCGAATGCCGCAGGAATATCGCGAGTGGTGAGTATCGTGGGCACCGACGAAATCGATCTCGAGCGCAACCACATCAGTTGGGTTTCACCGTTGGGGCGCGCGTTGATGAAGTCAGCGGCGGGTGACAGCGTAGTCCTTCAATTGCCGGGCGGTACAGAATCCCTGACCGTGCTGGACGTGCGCTACGAGCGCATTGCCGTGGAGCCGTTCCGTGAACCGGCGGGGTCCGAAGCCTCGGCAAAGAGACTCCCTCGCCGACCCTAATCCACCTGACGAAGAAACAACGAGATTAGTTTGTCTGCAGCGGGGTGCGCTCGTTAGAAGCAGCCGAGGTTTTGGATTCTTACGCAATCTTGATCGGTTCATTCGCTTCCGCAACCGACGCTCTGTCCTTAATTGCAGCGTATTCTTCCGGCGACAAAACCATGCGGGAAACGAGTTCGAGTTTGGTGCGATACGGACGGTTCTCAATCAAACGCTCCTGCGTCTCTGTGGAGAGTCCGAGCTTCGCCAGTTGATCGGCGTTAGCGGAATTTAAATCAATCAGATGCTCGGAAACGAGTTCCTCGGGCGAGAAATCGGAATAATTCAGATCGTTGTTGGTGAGATGAAAAGTTCGGATTCTGCGGAGCCCGAAATACCATCGCCAGCCGTAAAGAAGGATGGTCCCTAAACAGAATCCGCCAATAATTGCCTTCGTGGATCTTTTCACGTTGTTTCTCCGATGCCGGATTACCTTGACCGACGGTGCTTGGATGTTGTGGCGGTCGTTTAGGTTGTGATCGGCAGGGCACCTACCAACAGGGGCGGCATATATATACATTGATCTCCGGTCATAACAGACGTGAATGGGCTGCTGACACCCGGACAATTCCTATTTTTTCGCGTGCGATCACCAGCCGTGGGACTATTATTTTCTCCTCGATTGATGTCTACTTCGGTTTCACGTGGAAAGACTTTCGGGCGCAGTTCTATAAAGCACAGCCGTGTTTGTGAAATCCAGCGAGAATCCGTCGATGCCTTCGCAACGCTTGATTTTTCGTCATGCGATTGTCTCCGTTTCATTTGTGCTGCTCTACCTTCTGCTGAACCGGCCTGAAGTGATTTTTATTTCCCGAATTGGATTCGTAGCCTGGTATCCCGCCGTCGGTCTGGTGATGGCGCTCCTACTGGGATTAAATCCGCGATATGCGTTTCTCGTCTTTTGTGCTGACGCTCTTGCCGGGAAAATTATTTACGGACAGCCGATTACATCGTTCAGCAGTTCGCTCGGTGCTGTTGCCAGCGCTACTTTCTACGGGATCGTAGCCTACATACTGCGTGGCCCGCTGCAAATCGATCTCGGGCTCCGTCGCCGGCGGGATGTAGTTCGCTATGTGATCCTGAGCGCTGTTGGCGCATCGTTCGCGACTATTTTTGGGGTTGCATCCCTGATCGGGGACCACGCGGTTACGTGGAGCGACTATAAGTCGTCGGCTGTAGGATGGTTTTTGGGCGACGCCATTGGGTTGGTGGGCATTGCTCCGTTTCTTCTGGTTCACGTATTTCCGCACGTTCGTAGTTGGCTTTCCCCTTCGCCACCCCCATCACGTCTTTCCTCCAAAATACTTTCGAGCGATCCAAAATTTCGTTTGGGCGCGATTGCGGAAGTTCTTGGACAGAGCTTGCTGATATTCGCCGTACTGCTGGCAATGTTCGGATCCGGAGATGGCCGGTATGACCATTTTTATCTGAGTTTCATTCCGATCATCTGGATCGCAATGCGGCAGGGAATCCGCCGCGTGGTTACCGGCATTCTCGTCATGAACTTTGGGATGGTGGTTGCGATGCACTTGTTTCCACCCACCGTGGATGTATTCACCAAAGTCGCGTTGCTGATGTTAGTGCTGTCGTCTGTGGGGCTTATCGTGGGGTCCGAGGTCAGTGAGCGTCACCGCATGGCCATCGATCTGCATAAGCAGACGGCTTATTTGGATGCACTCATCCAAAATAGTCCGATGGGGATTGTTGTCCTGGATAGAAAAGGAGCCGTCGAGCTGGCGAATTCCGCCTTTGAAAAACTTTTTCAGTCCGGCCACTCCGATCTGGCGGCGTTCGATATCGTGCCAATGGGGACATCTGGCGAGGCGGTTTCCGGGCACAAAGAATTGATTCAGCAGATATTTGCCGGCGACATTCTGCGTAAAACGTTCCGTCATCAATTGAAGAGCGGGCAGATTCTCGATCTTGCACTCCATGGGGTTCCATTGATGGTAAGCGGAAGAGTGCGGGGCGCTTACCTGATCTATGAAGACGTTTCCGAGCAGGCCAGGGCAAGCGAAGCACAGCGGCAACAGGCGGAAGTGCTGCGCCGGTTGGTGAAAGAGTTAGAGTTCCGCACCACGCAGATGACCGTATTGAATGAAATGGGCGCGATGCTGGCATCATGCGGATCGGTCAAGGAAGCCTGTTCCGTGGTCGGGAACTCGATGCAGAAGCTTTTTCCGGAGTCTCCGTATGGGGCACTGTATTTGTTCCGGTCTTCTCGTGATCTTTTAGAGGTTGCGATTCGGTGGAAGCACGGCGATGAATGGGTGCCGACTTTTCTTCCCGATGCGTGCTGGGCCCTGCGCCGCGGTCAGCCGTACTGGTCGAGTCCCTCGGGAAACGATATTCCTTGTCCGCATGTGGCTGGACATTCAAACTCCGACTCGTTATGCGCGCCACTGGTCGCGCAAGGGAAGACCCTCGGCGTGTTGCAATTGGAGTTTGGAAAAGAAGCGCAACTCGAATATGACTCCACTGCGGAAAGCTTTCAGGAATCGCATCAGCGTATAGCCATCAGCGCGGCTTCGCAGATCGCGCTTTCGCTGGCCAGCTTGCATCTGCGGGAAACCCTTCGGGAACAATCGATCCGTGATCCGTTGACCCGTCTTTTCAATCGCCGATTTCTGGAAGAGTCGTTTGAAAGAGAACTGCAACTGGCAGTCCGCAAGAAGAAATCCATCGCCGTGCTTTTTCTCGACATCGATCATTTCAAGAACTTCAACGACACATTTGGCCATGATGCCGGGGACATGGTGCTCCGCTCGCTCGCCGATCTGTTTCGCGACTACTTTCGCGCCACCGATATCTGTTGCCGTTATGGCGGCGAGGAATTCGCCATCATTTTGCCGGAATCAACGGCACAGGCTGCGGCAGTCCGTGCCGACGGCTTACGCTCCGAAGTAAAAGCGCTGAGGTTGCGATATAAGAAGGAATCTCTTGGAGAATTGACGATCTCTGTGGGATTGGCCGCATTTCCCGAGCATGGGACAACCTCCGAAGAACTGCTCAAGATCGCGGACCGCTGCCTTTACGAATCAAAAGCGCGGGGCCGGGATATTGTGACTGTGCCGCAGCAATGAAAACTGCGAGGGATCACGATAATTTTTTCTGATGCCATACGAACAGCAAAGCCGAACCGATCAACATTAAGCCGATGCACAGGCCGATCCAGATTCCCAGCGCTCCCCACCCCAAGCGGAAGCACAACACGTATCCCAAAGGAATTCCAATCAACCAGTAAGCGATGAGATTGGCGACCATCGGCGTTTTGGTGTCGCCGGCACCGCGCAAAGCGCCGGTGGTGACCGCCTGCAGCCCGTCAAAAAGTTGAAAGGCTGCGGCCACCAACATCAAGATGGAACCGACGCGAATCACCGCTGGATCCGGTGAGAAGAGTCGAGCAATCGATCGTGAACTCGATACGAACAGAAGTCCAGAACATGTCATGAAGGCAGAGCCCAAGACAATGGCCGACCATCCCGCGCGCCTGGCGCCAGCGGGATCTCCCTTGCCCAACTGTTGCCCTACGCGCACCGCGGCCGCTGAACTGATTCCTAAAGGAACCATGAAGGCAAGCGCGGCGCAGTTCAATGCAATCTCATGACCAGCCAGAGAAACCGGACCAAGTTTTGCGCAGAGTGTAGTTGCGGCGGCAAAGGCCCCAATTTCGAGCAGGATTTGGGCCGCCGCCGGGCCACCTAACTTCAGCAAGGCGGCGATCCTGTCAAAGTCCACTCGCACCTTCCAACCGGAGAGCGAGCGTTTCGATTCCACCCACAGAAGTGTGACTGCAAGAAACGCCACCATGTAGACACGGGCCCAGCAGGTGGACCACCCTGAACCCGGAACGCCCATCGCGCGAAATCCCATGTGACCGTAAATCAGCGCCCAGTCTCCAAACAAATTCACCAGGTTCGCGGAAATGAACGCAAACATAATTGGGTTGGCGACATTGGTGGCTTGCAGATAACGCCGGAGGGTGAAATATGCAAGCAACGGCAGCGTGCCCCAATTAAGGGCCCAGAGATACGAGCGCATTGGCTCCAGTAGTTCGGGACTCACGCCGAAGTGTTCCATCAGCGGCGGCCAGAACGAAATCGCGAGCATCAGAACAGGCGAAAGAACAACCGCGAGAAGCAGTCCATTCATCAGAGAATGGCGAGCGTCCTGGAGGTCCTCTCGCCCGTGGGCCTGGGCTACGAAGGTATCGAGGCCCAGAAGTAGTCCGCTGCCAAAGATCGCGATGCTGTTGTATAAAGTCTGGCCGAGACCGGTGGCGCCGATGGCGACCGCGCTATTCGGCAGGCGTCCGACCATGATGGTGTCGACGATGCCCATACTCATCCAACCAATCTCCGCGAAGATGAGAGGCAGGGCGAGTTTCAGCGTGAGGCGAAAATCGACGCGCCACGGCGCATGAACCGCCGGATTGAGTTCCTGGGACATACTGTTCGATTATTACTCGGATTAGATCGGAGAGTTCAAAACGCAGGCCGCCTCATCCGTTGGCCTTGGCAACCAGCAGGATGGCGAAACAGTAAAAGACAAACATGCCCACCAGATACAATTTTGCGCGGCTGCCGGCGCCTGCGAATTCCTTCCACGCGAATACTCCCCACAATGCCGCTACCATGGGAGCGGATTGCCCGATCGCATAGGAGATCGCAACGCCGGTGAAGCTGGCCGCTACCAAATTAAATACCATGCCGGTGCCCCAGATCGCGCCGCCGAGCAGTCCTAAAACGTGGCCCGACACCGGGCCTTTGAAGTATCCACTGAAATCGACCGGCTCGCCGATGAGCGGTTTCTTCATGAAATAGACGTTCCAGATCGAGCAGGAGAGCAGCGCGCCCAAAGTCAGAAATACGGCAATGCTGTATGGGCCGAGTGGATTCCCGTGAGTCATTCCGCGAGCTACGAATGGCGCCCAAAGGCCCATCAGAACTCCGGAAACGATGCAGGTGACGATACTTTTCTTTGAGACGGCCCGTCCCGCGACGGGAAGGTTACCGTAAGCCTTGCCATCCATAATTACAGCAATCACGGCGCAAACCACGCCGATTGCCAGCAACACCAGATTGCCTTTGGGTTGAAGAATGTAGCTCGATACAACGCCGACGACAAGGGCAATGCCAATGGAAACCGGGAATGCAATGGCCAGGCCGGCCATATCGATCGCCGCCACCAGCAGGAGATTCGCCAGATTGAAAATCGCACCGCCCACCATCGTCGAGACGATATTTGCGGTGTCGGCGGAATGAACGTTGTTGAGGAAACTGTTGGCGTCATGGCCGGTGCTTCCCATGGTCAAAGCCAGGGCCAGGGAGATCAGAAAAATTCCAATCGCGTAGTCCCAATAGAAAAGCTCGAAGCGATAATTTTTGACGCCCTTGAATGTATTGGCCCACGAACCCCAACACACGGCGCTGGTGATCATCATCATTAATGCGATCGATAAAGTATGAGGCGTATACATTTAGGATTTCCTACTTTCCTTGAACTCTGGAAATGAAGAGTTGCACGAAACGTTCCGCGTCAACGTCCACGCAGACTTTTGTGTTGGGCGTGACCTTTTCGACGCCTTCAATCTCGTAGTGATCACCGTGAAGAACGTTGTGTTCGTTGTAGCCCTGACGGTTGCCGACTGTCTCCCCGCGGGTGAACTCGCCGCGAGTCTCGACGTCCACATGCATTTCCTGGGTCTTCACCAGCGTTGGATCGATGGCAATCGCCACGGCGGAGGGATCATACATCTGCACGCCCGCTCCGCCATACTGTTGCGAGAGATCTTCCAGATACTTCAAAACCGAATGCATGAAGTCGTTGATTGGCCCGTGGGTCTTTCCCAGTTGTTCCAGATGCTGCGGAGTAAAAACGGCCTTGTTGCCGACCTCGAGACCGGACATGATCAGAGAATTCCATCCCGCCTGAAACACGATCTGCGCCGCCTCGGGATCGTTGAAGATGTTGGCTTCCGCGGCCGCGTTCACGTTGCCGCCAGTAATCGATCCGCCCATGATGATGACTTCTTTCACCAAAGGGACGATCGAGGGATCTTTTTCGACCGCCAGCGCAATATTAGTCAGCGGACCCACCGGGACTAACGTGATTTCATGCGGAGACGCATGAATTAACCTGATGATCAAATCTGGACCGAAAGTCGGGTCCGCTTTGCACTTGCTGGGTGGGAGTTCGACGTTGCCCAACCCGTTTTTGCCATGCCAGAACTCGGCGGTGATCAGCTTTTGAAAGAGTGGATGTTGCGCGCCCCCGGCCACGGGAATGTCACAGCGGCCGGCAAGTGAAACCATGCGCAGGGCATTCTCCAACCCTTTTTCCGCATTTACGTTGCCGGGCACCACGGTGATGGCGCGAACGTCGAGCTCGGGCGAGTTGAATGCCAGCATCAGCGCCAGAGCGTCGTCGGTACCTGGATCGGTATCGATGATAATTTTCTTGGCGGCGAAAGCAGGCGCCGTCAAGATGGCGATCAGTAATGTGACGATTGAGATGGATTTTAGAGAAAGAATGCGAAAGGGGCCTGGGGTCACAACTCTTGAATTAGTCATTAGCTTGGCAGAAAAGTTTCGGCGATGTAGCCTAGCGTTGCGGGAGTTGGCTGTCAAGTTGAGAGTCCGGCTGGTAGTGGGTGCGGTGCCAGGTCCCTCGCCCGGATTCGGTAAGACTCCTGGCTGCCGGGAGTTAAGGCCCGGCGTGACTTTCGTTTTCTGCGACCGGTACTCATCGAATCGGAACGAGAATTAGTTACATCCAATAGCTGCCGGAATACGAGAAATTGTGCCGTTGAGTAATTAGAGAGGCTTGCCGGAACGGCCAGACGGAACCATGAATAAATCAGCAGAATTGTCGCCGCCGCACTCGTCCGGTCCGTTAGCAGAGCTCAACGGACATCCGCTGCTATCCAACCAGGGAGTGCCGCTGAATCTGGAATGGGTCCGGCAGGTTCGGGTCAATCTTAGTGCGGTCGAACGGCGCGCCCAGACGCACGTCACTCGGCGTACTGTAAAAAAGGACTGGCAGGCTGCGTGGATGTTGCGCGCCATCACCTGCATGGACCTCACCACGCTTTCCGGGGACGACACCGATGACCGTGTTCGACGGTTGTGCGCTAAGGCGCGGCAGCCTCTTCAGCCTGCGCTGGCGAAGCAACTTGGTGTTGAAGAACTCAATATTCAGGTTGCCGCCGTCTGCGTGTACCACCACTTTGTCGAAACTGCGCGGCGAGCTCTCGAGGGTACAAATATTCGAGTAGCCGCAGTCTCTACAGGTTTTCCCGCGGGACTCTCGCCGCTTCCGGACCGGATCGCAGAAATTCGGCGATCGGTGGAAGCCGGCGCCAACGATATTGATGTTGTCATCACGCGTGCCCATGTCTTCGGCGGAAGATGGCAGGAACTTTACGACGAGATTGCCGCGTTCAAGCAAGCGTGTGGCTACGCGCACATGAAGGTCATTCTGGGAACAGGGGACTTGCTGACACTACGCAACGTTGCCCGTGCCAGTTTTGTTGCCATGATGGCGGGAGCCGATTTCATAAAAACCTCTACCGGGAAGGAACCCACCAATGCGACGCTTCCCGTCGGTTTTGTGATGACACGGGCTATTCGTGAATACGCTCAGGAAACGGGCATGGCTGTGGGCTTCAAACCGGCTGGCGGAATTCGTACGGCGAAACAATCGACTGAGTGGCTGGGATTGATGAAAGAAGAGCTCGGGATCGATTGGATGAAGCCGGAGTTGTTTCGCTTCGGCGCCAGCGGTCTGTTGAATGACATCGAGCGGCAATTGGAGCACCACGCGACGGGGCGTTATTCGGCCGATTACCGTCACCCCATTGCATAATTCGGAAGCAGGATAAACCGCTACACTGGTTGGACAAATCTCGACACCGAGTTTTACTCATCTCACATGACCATCGCGGAAAAATTCGCTGTTATGGAATACGGACCGGCCCTTGAGGAATCGAAAGAGGCGCTGGCATGGCTCGACGGACACAAGCGTCGATTCGGTCACTTCATTAACGGAATCTGGACTGCGCCATCGACCGGAGAGTATTTCGATACCAGTGATCCATCCACGGGCGAGAAGCTTGCAAGTGTTGCGCAAGGGACAGCAGCGGACATTGAGTTAGCCGTCAAATCCGCGCGGGCGGCATTTCCTAAATGGCAGGCGCTCACGGGCCACATGCGCGCTCGATATTTGTATGCGCTGGCCAGGCAGGTCCAGAAGCATTCCCGGCGCCTCGCGGTGCTCGAGACCATGGACAATGGCAAACCGATTCGGGAGAGCCGCGATCTGGATCTACCGCTGGTAGCGCGGCACTTTTATCATCACGCAGGATGGGCACAGCTTTTGCGGCAGGAGTTTCCCGATTATTCCGCATGTGGAGTGGTAGGACAAATTATTCCCTGGAATTTTCCGTTGCTGATGCTGGCCTGGAAAATCGCTCCGGCGCTGGCCACTGGAAACACCGTGGTGTTGAAGCCGGCCGAATTTACTCCGCTGACGGCGCTGGCATTTGCGGAAATTTGCCAGGAAATCAGGCTCCCGGCGGGCGTGGTGAACATTGTGACCGGTGACGGTTCTACCGGTGAGTTGCTGGTGAAGCATTCCGACGTCGATAAGATTGCCTTTACCGGTTCCACTGAAGTGGGCCGCGCGATTCGCACTGCGACGGCGAATAGTCACAAGAAACTGTCGTTGGAGTTGGGAGGCAAGTCTCCGTTTATTGTGTTCGAGGATGCGGACCTCGATAGCGCCGTCGAAGGTCTGGTGGATGGAATCTGGCTTAATCAAGGCCAGGTGTGCTGCGCAGGTTCTCGGCTGCTGATGCAGGAGAGCATCGCGGAGCCGCTGTTGGCCAGGATCAAGGCGCGAATGTCCACGTTGCGTTCGGGGCCACCGCTCGATAAGGCCATCGATATCGGCGCGATCGTGGCACGGGTTCAACTTGAGCGCATTCAAAAGCTGGTCGATCAGGGTGTGGCTGAAGGAGCTACGTGCTGGCAGCCAAAGTTTGAGATGCCGGCCAAAGGCCTTTACTTCCCACCGACTTTATTGAGTGACGTGCATCCGACGTCGATTGTCGCGCAGCAGGAGATTTTTGGGCCGGTGCTGGCCGCGATGACGTTCCGAACTCCGAGTGAAGCGGTCGAACTCGCCAATAACACCATCTACGGATTGGCCGCGTGCGTGTGGAGCGAGAGTATCAACGTAGCGCTCCATGTGGCGGCGCAAATCAAGGCTGGCGTGGTGTGGGTCAACTCGACCAATATGTTCGACGCGGCTTGTGGATTTGGCGGATACCGCGAGAGCGGTTACGGCCGTGAAGGCGGCAAAGAAGGCCTTCTGGAATATCTGGAGCCGACGTGGTTCAAAAATGCACCAGCGTTGCCGCCGGCGAAGACGCTTTCGGAGCATAAAGGCGCCGACGACCAGGATTCGGCGTCAGTTCCCGGTATCGATCGTACGGTCAAGCTCTACATTGGCGGCAAGCAGGCGCGCCCGGACTCTGGCTACAGCATGGAGGTTTTCGGTCTCCGAGGGGAATTGCTTGGGGAAGCTTCGCTCGGCAATCGGAAAGATATTCGGAACGCCGTTGAAGCTGCTCGAAAAGCTTCCGGCTGGGCAAAGAGCACCGCGCACAACCGCGCTCAGGTTCTTTACTACTTGGCGGAAAATCTGTCGCAACGCCGGGAGGAAGTGGCGAAGCGACTGGCTTCGGTGGCCGGAGAAAAGCAAGCCGCCTCCGAGCTGGATGCGTCGATCGAGAGGATTTTTTCCTACGCGGCGTGGGCGGATAAATATGATGGCGCCGTGCATAGTCCGCCAGTCCGCAGTATTGCGATTGCCATGAATGAACCGTTGGGCACGGTTGGCGTGATCTGTCCGAATGAAACGCCATTGCTTGGATTTTTTTCTCTCGTGCTGCCTGTAATCGCGATGGGAAATACTGCGATCGTGGTCCCGTCGGAGACATATCCGCTGATTGCCGCTGATTTGTATCAACTGTTCGATACCAGCGACCTACCGGGCGGCACGATCAACATCGTGACCGGCTACCAGTCACAACTGCTAAAGACCCTTGCCGAGCACGACGACGTGGATGCCATCTGGTGCTTTGGCGACGAAGCCAGCGCGGCCGCGGCGAAATCGTTCTCCGCCGGTAATCTGAAGCAGGTCTTCACTAACGAAGGCCGATTGATCGATTGGTATGACGTAAAGCAATCTGAAGGACGGTGGTTTCTCCGCCATGCAACCCAGGTGAAAAACGTGTGGGTGCCCTACGGAGAATAGTTTGGGCCGACGAGGGATACCGCTCCCGGGAAGTGATATGGGCGGTGGAAGGCCGGAAGAGCGGCATGAGCAACATTGACACTATCCTGAAACTTGTCTTCGTGGGATGTGCCATGTATTTAACCTTCAGTCCGAAGTCCACAAAAATTACTCAGTTTCGAGTGCCGATACCAGAGGAACTGGAAATACCAGTTCGGATCGTCGTCGGACTTGTAGCTCTCAAAGTTCTTTGGGGCGTGCTTTCAAAGTAGTCCACCACTTCTTCCTGCATCTGTTTGGTTGACAATCCTTGAGATTGCTCTCTAGACTCGTCATTCTTCTTGCTTTCAATTGAATCCATCTAACGCATAGGTCCGCGAATTTTTATGGCGAAGACTCCCCGCATTGCAGTGGTCGGAAGCGCAAATATTGATCTCGTCACGTTCACCGAGCGTTTTCCAAAACCTGGAGAAACGATCTTTGGCCAAAAGTTCGACCTGGGTTTCGGAGGGAAGGGGGCCAATCAGGCCACCGCCTCGAAATTATGTGGGGCCGATGTGTTCATGGTGGCGCGGGTGGGCAGTGATTTGTTCGGGCCGGCCACGATTGAGAACTTCAAGAAGCTTGGTATTGATGTATCGAACGTGAAACAGGTGGAAGGGGCATCGAGCGGGGTCGCGCCGATATTCGTTGAGCCCGACGGTCAGAATAGAATTTTTGTGGTGAAGGGCGCCAACGATCTGTTGAAGCCGGCCGACGTCGATGCTGCCGCCGATATGCTCAAGAGTGTCGACTGCATGGTCATGCAGTTCGAGATCCCAATTGAAACCGTCTATTACTGCGTGCAATTCGCCAGGAAGCACGGCATTCGGTCCATTGTGAATCCTGCTCCCGCTGCGCCGGTGGATATGCAAGCGCTGGCCGGGCTGAGTTATTTTGTTCCCAACGAGAGTGAAGCGGAAACCATCACCGGAATCCCCGTTCACAATGTCGACGATGCCAAAAAGTGCGCCACCAAGCTGCTTTCGGGAGGCGTGGAACGAGTGATTCTCACCCTCGGCGAAAAGGGCGCGTTGCTCGCCGGGCCACAAGGCATGGAACACATTCCTGCCTTCAAGGTAAACAGCATTGATAGCACGGGTGCAGGCGATGCCTTCATTGGCAGCTTTGCGGTATTTCTTGGTGAAGGGCTGCCTGAGCGGGATGCCGTGCGACGCGCCAACCTTTACGCCGGTCTCTCTACAACTGGCGTTGGAACGCAAAAATCCTTCTACGATCGCAAGCGTTACGATGCTGAGTGGGCGGCACGGGGAACGTCCTAGTCACACCGCAGTCGGAAATCCGAATTATTGTCGATATTAAAGATTGTTTCGGGGAAGCGTGTGACTTCTAATATCCTCACTGCTGTCATGAAAAAACTTCTTGTCCCGGTATTACTGCTTTTCTGCACGGTACTTGCGGCGCAACAAAAGAAAATCAAAGTCATCGCCGACCAGGACAGCGGCGGTCCGCAAGGTACGAATTTTCTTTCGTTGCTTATGCTGCTGCGGGCCCCGCAAGTCGATCTGCTAGGGATCACCACCGTCAGCGGCGACCAGTGGATGGATCCGGCCACCGTCTTCGCTCTGTGGGCAACCGAACAAACCGGACGTACAGACGTTCCCGTAATCAAGGGCGCGGAGATGCCGCTCGTGAATACGCCCCGTGAACAGGAGGCGAGGGAAGCGTTGTATGGTTCTTACGTCGGATGGCATGGTTCATTTAATCCCGACGCTCCCAAGCCAGCGCAAACATGGGCGCCGCCCGGCGGATATCCGAAGGTGAAGGCTCGACCCGGGAGAGCGGCGGATTTCATCATCGACACGATCCACGCCAATCCCGGAGAAGTGGTTTTGTACTGTGCGGGGCCGCTTACCAATATTGCGCTTGCTATTCGTATGGACCCGGAGATCGTCGGGCTGACCAAGGCGATCTACATCATGGGAGGAAGCAGTGGCGGCGGGCCGGAACTGAACTGGTGGTGGGATCCGGAGGCGGCCGCGATCACGATGCGTGCGCCGTGGAAGGAAATCGTGGTTTCGCCATTCGAGGCGGGAGCGGAAGTTTGGTCCAGCGAGCAACTCATGCGAAGAGTCGCAAACGCCGGCGGTCCATTGGCGAAGCACGTGAAGGACCTCTATCTGGATTTCACGCCGCCGCCCGGGACTTCGTTGTGGTCGATGATGTGGGATGAACTGCTGGTGGCATCGCTGCTCGATCCTTCGGTGATTAAGAAATCGGAGACGCTGTATCTCGACGTGGATATTTCCCACGGTCCGAGTTATGGCCATACCATCGTCTGGAAAAAGGCGGACGACGTTCCCCATTTTTTTCTGCCTTATAGCGGACCCGGGGGACCGGACCGCAGCAAGTGGCTGGGACACCTGTCTCCACCACCGCAGTTACATCCTGCAACCGTGCAGATAGATGTGGACGTAGAGAAGTTCGAAAAGATCTTCGTCGAAGTAATGAGCCACTAGTTGGTCGGAAAACATTAATGATGAAAAGAAATCAGCGGCTTTGTTTGTCTGGTCTCGTAGTTCTTTTTCTTTGTGGATCTCTGTTGGCGCAGGGAAACAAAACTCGAGCGGATCTCGTCGTGATCAACGGAATCGTCGTGACGATGGATGGTGCCCGCGCGATTTACGACGATGGCGCGATCGCGGTCAAAGGCGATTTGATCGTTGCGGCCGGCAAGCGGCCTGATATCGAAGCCAAATACAGCGCCACGCAAACCATCGATGCCAGGGGCGGATTGATTCTTCCGGGATTCATCAACGGGCACACGCATGTACCCATGACGTTGTTTCGTGGATTGCATGACGATGTAACGCTGAGTGACTGGCTTTACAAATATATTTTCCCGGCTGAAGCCAAGAACGTGAACGAAGAGTTCGTGCGCTGGGGAACGCGGCTGGCGGCGGCTGAACAGATTCGCTCAGGAGTGACCACGTTCGCCGACATGTACTACTTTGAAGACGCAGTCGCTGAAGAAACCAAGGCCGCGGGCATGCGCGGGGTGCTCGGCGAGACGTTTATCGATTTTCCCGCGCCCGACAACAAGACCGAATCCGCGATGCTTGTCTATACGGAGAAATTCCTGAAGAAATGGCAGGGCGATCCGCTGATTCACGCGGCGGCAGCGCCACACTCCATCTACACGTGTTCCCAGAAAACCCTGCAGGATGCAGCGGCTCTCGCGCGAAAATACCATGCACCGATCCTGATCCACACCGCTGAGATGAAGAAGGAATGGGAGGACAGCGAAAAGCAGAATGGAATGTCCCCGGTGCAATATCTGGACAAGATTGGCGTCCTGGGACCGGACGTGGTTTCCGCCCACTGTATTTTTGTAGATGCTGCTGACGAAAAGATTCTTGCCCAGAGACAGGTTGGTTGCGTCCACAATCCATCGAGCAACATGATGATTGCAAGCGGAGTCTCGCCGGTAGCGGAGATGCGCGCCGCCGGAGTTGCCGTTGGCCTTGGAACGGACGGGCCGGCTGGCAGCAATAACGATCTGGATCTCATGGAAGAGATCGATCTTGCCGCCAAACTCGCTAAGATTACGAAGATGGATCCGCTGGCACTCAATGCGAAGGCAGTTGTAGAGATGGCGACCATTGACGGCGCCAGAGCGCTTCACATGGAGAAGGAAATTGGATCGCTGGAGCCAGGAAAGAAAGCGGATGTGATTGTCATCGGTCTCGACGAACCCAATGCCGTTCCCATGTACGACGTCTATGCGCAGATCGCCTATGCATTGAAGGGAAGTGATGTGCAGACGGTAGTTATTGGCGGTCGTGTCGTGATGCGCGACCAAAAACTGCTGACCGTGGACGAAAAAGCCGCTATCGAAAAAGCACGTGAATACAAGAAATCAGTCGCGGCTTCGCTGGGTATGCAATAAAATTTCGGCAATCAAGCCATGACGCCTCCTTCGATCGTCTTATGGTGTGTCGACGCGCAGAAAGACTTCATGCTGCCCGGTGGCAAACTCTACGTTCCCGGGGCGGAGAAGCTGCTGCCTAACATCGGCCGGTTGGTCGATATCGCGCGTGCTGGAAAATCTTTTCTGGTATCGCATGGTTGCTTTCACGTCCCGGATGATCCGGAATTCTCGACGTTTCCACCGCATTGCATTCGGGGAACTGCCGGCGCGGATTTTGTATCCGAAGCAATGACCAGCGACTATGTTCGCATTCCCAACGATCCTAGTGCAGTTTTACCCGAAGATTTTCTGCGCCGTCAGCAGATTGTTTTGGAGAAACAGACCCTCGACATTTTTGAAAGTCGTCACACAGACGATCTGGCTGGACGTCTCAGTCCCGATGCGGATTTCGTCGTTTTCGGAGTGGTCACGGAATATTGTGTTGGATTCGCGGCGAAAGGCTTGATCCAAAGAGGAAGGCGCGTCACCATTGTTAGCGATGCGATCGAAACACTCGACCGAGCCACCGGTGATCGAGCGGTCGCGGAACTTAGAAGTTTAGGAGTAGATTTGACCACTACGGACCGCATCTTGAATCGTCTTATTTTTTAGCGAATACTCTTGACTCCTTTCTGGGCAGGGTTATATTGTCTGCTGTTATTCAAACTTCCAAATATTTTCAAGTCAGGACAATTGCTTAACTCATCGGCGATTGTCCGGCAGTCTGCTCGATGAGAGACCTCAAGGGGAACAGTTGATGGCCAGACGCGCAATTCTCACAATTTCATTTTCGTTGCTTCTGTTTGTTTGTCCCATGATGTTTGGGCAGGCGACCGGCAGTTTTTCCGGAACGATCTCCGACAAGACTGGGTCCGTAATTTCGGGCGCAAGCGTGAAGGTGACCTCGCAAAGCACGGGAGCAGTCCGCGAGGCAAAAACCGATGATTCCGGCCATTATCTGATTACCTTGCTGCCGGTTTCGATCTACACCATCAAGGTCGAATCCCAGGGTTTCCAGACGACAGAACAGAAAGACGTGAAGCTGCAAACCGACGAGCATCCGGAGGTGAATTTCACTCTCGCGCCGGGAAACGTCACCGAAAATATCGAAGTGACAGCGGGCGAAGTGGCTGTGGAGACCACCAACCCAAGTTTGGGGCAGGTCATTACTTCGCAACAAGTGGCGGAACTGCCATTGAATGGGCGCGACTTTGTGCAGCTTGCGACCCTGACGCCTGGTACCACCCAGGAGACCAATCCAGGCAGCTTCTTCAACGGCGGTCCCAGCAGCGAAGTATCGGCCCGCGGCTCGTTCTCGCTGTCAGTAGGCGGATCACGCGCCAGCAGCACGGATTGGTTGCTGGATGGAAATGACAATAATGAATTGACCGCCGGCGGCATCGCGATTCTGCCCTCCATCGATGCTATCCAGGAATTCAAAGTTCTGACCTACAACTATTCCGCGCAGTACGGTACGCGTGCCGGTCCGACCGTGTTGGTGACTACCAAGTCCGGATCGAACCAGATTCACGGATCGCTTTTCGAGTTCTTCCGTAACACCGATTTGGACGCCAAGAGCTACTTTGCCTCATCCCGGGAACAATTCAATTTGAATCAGTTCGGCGGAGCTGTAGGTGGCGCGATCAAAAAAGATAAGACTTTCTTCTTTCTGGACTATCAGGCGAAAATGCAGCGGCACGGAACGCCATTTGTGGGCTTGGTGCCAACGGGAGCAATGCGCGGCGGCGACTACACCTTGGATCCTTATGGTGTCGATGCCCGCGGGCCGGGCAATCCGAATGGGTTTGGGAATATCGTGAATCCTTATACCGGCTCTCAGTTCCAGTGCGATGGTGCTGGGGCTCCAATTCCGGCGGGTCCGACCGGCGTACAAACCAGCGGTACTCCTTGCAACAAGATTCCTACCAATCTATTCGACCCGATTGGGATGCAGATGATCAATCTGTTTCCATTGCCGAACGCGTCCAATCCAGGCGCGGGCTTTAATTATGCGGACGTGCCGGTTAGAAAATTGAATGAGGGGGAATGGGATACCCGCATCGACCATAACTTTTCGAGCAAAGATTCTTTGTTCGCTCGCTTCAGCTACGATCAGGCCACTTCATTCGTACCGGGCGGGGCCCCCGGATTTGCCGAGCAAAACGCGTTTGCGAGTTCACAAAATATTGACAACCACGGACGCAATGCGACTATTTCCGAAACCCATGTGTTCTCCGATCGCACCATTAATCAATTCCAGGTGGGATTCAACCGAATTTTTAACAGCATCCTTTCGTTTGGAGATCGAAGCTGCGAATCGGCGAGACTTGGAATTCAAGGCGCCAATTTGAGCGGCGCCTGCGATAGCTTTACCGGACTTCCCGGGGGTCTTACCCAGTCCACCACGGATTGCGTCAGTTGCGGTTTGTCCTCCACGCAACTCGCCGGCGGTTATTACTCTTTAGGAGATCGAGGCTTCGCGCCGTTCCAGGGCGGCACCAACGTTTTCTCCGCTTCCGATTCGTGGAATACGACCCGCGGCAATCACAGCATTAGCATCGGCGGCGCCATTCGCGCCAACCAGATGAACGTACTCACCAATGGTTTCCAGGACGGTTATTTCCTGTTCTTCGGCGGTTCAGGTTTTAATACTTATACCCTGGACAGTAGCTCTGATTTGCTGCTTGGACAAGTAAGCGGAGCGATTCACGATCAAACGTTCGATGGAGCGACTACCGGCCGTCGCTGGAAAATGTTCCGCCCATACGTCGAAGACAATTGGAGAATTACCAAGGACCTGACCGCGAACATCGGATTGGCCTGGGCAATCGTCACTCCGATTACCGAAGCTGAAAATCGCCAGGCCAACTTCGATTTTGTCACTGGAAAATTCCTCATCCCGGGCTCGACCTCGGATGGCCGGGTTGGCGTTCAACTGGATAAGACAGCATTCGAACCTAGGATCGGACTTTCCTGGAAACCTTTCGGCAGCGAGACGACCGCGATTCGCGCCGGATATGCGATCTTCCACGATTCTTCCTGGAACCAGGGTGCGCAAGGATTGTGGCAGAATCCGCCGTTCTACGCGGAGAGCGATAACTTCAGCGGCTTGTGCCCGGTTGGAAACGCAAGCTCTGCCACGCCGTTAAATTGCGGGCTGGCGCGAAGCTTTCAGCCTATCTTTACTGCTCCGCCGGATCCTTACCAATTCCAGGGAACCATCCAATCCCAGAACACGGATTTCAAGCAAGGACGGGTCCAGCAGTTTAACTTGAACATCGAACATCAATTGCCGGGGAATTTGGTGGTGACCGCTGGTTATGCGGGCTCGCGTAGCTCACACATTCTGGTGGACGGCGTGAACCTCAACGTCTCATCGCCGACCGCTTGCGGAACAGTTCCCGGCTATACCCTCGGTTGCGGACAGCCTAACATCCCCTGGGGGCCGCCAACTTTCCCGAACGGCGCGCCAGTCATCGACAATATTACCGACTCGGGTTCCGCTCGTTACGATTCGCTCCAGTTCAAAGCTGAGACAAAGAGCGCTAAGCACGGGCTGTATGCTTTGTTGTCGTATACCTACGCTCGCGTCCTCGATTCCGGTTTTCCTGACGGAGTCGGGACCAGCACCGGCGCCACTTACTGGCCATTGCCCGGTACTCAGAAAGCGGATTGGGCGTTATCTCAAATCGACCTTAAGCACAATCTCAGTGCCAGCGTGATCTACGATCTGCCGTTCGGTAAAGGCAAGCAGTTCGGCAACGGATGGAGCGGGGCCACCAATACCATCCTGGGTAATTGGGAAGTGGATGTAATTGAAAAAATAACGTCTGGATTTCCGATCTTCGTATTCGACAGCTCGAACAACTCGGGAGTGCAATTCAATGCTGGCGGAAACAGCTTCAATCGACCTGACCAGGTTTGCGATCCCAAGGCCAGCGACGGTACCTTGCAGAAGTTCTTTAACACCCAATGTTTTGCTCCTGCAGCGATGGGAGAACTTGGCAACGCAAGCCGCACGCCGGTTTATGGCCCCGACTTCGTGAATACCGATTTCTCGGCCATCAAGCACTTTATGTTGCCCTACCGGGAGGGTATGCAACTTGATTTCCGGGCTGAGTTCTTCAACATTTTCAATCACGCCCAGTTTGGAAGTCCCACTGCGGACATTGAATCTCCTCAATTTGGCGAGATCAATACCACCGTCAATAATCCGCGGGTAATGCAATTCGCCCTAAAGCTGACTTTTTAGAACCAACGGATGTCAATCGGAACTTCGGAAACTGAGCAAGGACAGTGACCTCGTCCTTGCTCGGTTCTCCGATAGATTCCCCCCTCTGATTCCGCCGACATTTCTGGACGCCGCAACGGAACCTGGAAAACGCGATAGGAAAGCTGTGTGATGAAAAACTGCAAATTCTATCTTGGTGTCGCGTTTTTATTGTTCGTGGGTGGCTTTGCGCAGGCCCAACAGCGGCGAAAAATCATTATCAACCAGGATTGCTCCGGCCCGGGCGGAAGCAACATGCAGACGTTGCTGACGTTGATCCAATCGCCGAAGGTGGAGGTGCTTGGAATTACCGTCGTCAGTGGCAATCAATGGCGTGACGAAGAAGTCGCTCACACTCTGCGCCTGCTCGAACTCATCGGACGTACGGACATTCCCGTCGTTCCGGGGGTTGTGTTCCCGCTGGTGCATCGTCGTGACGAAGCCCAGATCTGGCAGGCCAGGTACGGCAAAGTCGCTTTCGCCGGGGCCTGGGACGATCGTTGGTGGCATGAGAACGATGTGATTCCGAAGTTGCCCGAAGGTCAGCCGACAACCAAGCCCGCCGACGAAGACGCTGCGCATTTTCTGATTCGCATGGTGCACAAGTACCCTCATGAAGTAACGATTTACGAGGGTGGACCGATGACGAACCTGGCGCTCGCGAATGAGATCGATCCCCTTTTTGCCGAACTCGCCGAAGAATTGGTGTTCATGGGAGGCAGCTTGGGCCCGCACACCGACGATCCGGAATTCGTTAACGCGCCCCGCCACGAATTCAATTTCTGGTTCGATCCGGAGGCGGCGAAGAATGTGCTCCAGGCCCCGTGGAAGAAAATCGTTTGCACTCCTACCGATATCTCGGTGAAGACGAAAATCACAAGCGAAATGGTGGCCGAGATCAAGCAGAGCAAGAATCCGGCGGCACAGTATGTGGCAAACTTCTTCATGGCCGACGAAGGCGGGTCCTATATGTGGGACGAACTGGCAGCGGCCGCCTGGATGGATCCCAGCTTGATCACCAAAAGTGAAAAGCGATACATGAGCGTAGACATCGAGCATGGCGCAGCCTACGGGAACACGCTTACCTGGACGGAACGTGACAATCCAAAATTGGGTGCACCGTTGGTGGAAATCCAGGTTGATTTGGACCTTGCGAGGTTCGACAAGATGTTCGTTGCCCTGATGACATCACCCACACCTTCACCATCT
>DATBAX010000406.1:0-6124 GCA_036271275.1 Terriglobales bacterium | reverse complement strand
GGAGAAGACAACGGCGATTCCCATCTGAAAGCGCTTTTGATTCACCACGAAGTCATTGTTCCCATCACGGCGGGAAAACTCGACCTCGGAACCTGGCAGCGGATTTTCTACGCCGAGTTTGATGGACAACGCGAGAAACGCGTCATCGTGAAGGTGATGGGGGAGTAAAGTCAATCAACCACCAAGGACACTAAGGGACACCAAGGAAATACTAAGAACCCAATGCCTTCCTTGGTGATACTTCGTGTCCTTGGTGGTTATACGCTTCGCTTGCACGAAGACCGGCAATCCGTTACATTCGACCGTCCTAGTACAACTCCCCAGGAGGCACCATGAGTGACGAACTACAGGAATTGAAAGAGCATGCCGAGGCTGCGGAGCACGATCCCAGCCTGGTGCCGATTTCGCTGACCATGGCTATCGTGGCGGTGTTGGTGGCCAGCGTGTCGTTACTTGGCCATCGCGCGCATACCGAGGAAGTGATCCTGCAAAACCAAGTTAGTGACCAGTGGGCGTTCTACCAGGCCAAGAGCATTCGCCGCCATGCGGACGAAGTATTTGCCGACCTGGCATCGCTGATGACCGCCAAGGACGCCGAGAAGGCTGCGAAGTTGGCTGAAAAACGCACTTCCGAAGCGGAACAATATCGGGACCAGGGGAAAGAACTGGAAGCCAAAGCCCATGAACTGGAGGCGGAACAGAAACACGCAACCAAACAGGCCGATCGCTTCGACCTGGGTGAAGCCATCCTGGAGATTGCTTTGGTCATCACTTCAATCACGCTGCTTTCGGGACGAAGGCTCTTCTGGTATCTCGGAATTCTTTTTGCCATCGCGGGCGTTGCCTTGGGAATCACGGGGCTTCTGATCTAAGCAACTGCCGAGGCGTCGGCAATGTTGACTTCGCCTCGGCAGTTCTCTCCTCTCGACAAATTTCTTCTGCTGGAAATCGCTCATTCCACAAGTCTGACCCATCCGCCCGCTTCGGCAACTGACGTGCATTGTTTAGGTTCTTCCGCAAGGAAATCTCTGAGGGCTACATGCTTCATAAATGCGCTAATCCGCCGTGCGTCACGCTTTTTCGCAGCATGCATGAAGGCAAGCTTTTCAAGGTGGAGAGCGAACCGCGGGAAAAGGACAGCCAGTATTCGACTCCCGGACTGCGCAAAGAAAAACTTCCCCGCATGGAACACTACTGGCTTTGCGATAGGTGCTTCCCCCTGGTCACGCTGACATTCACCAAAGGGATTGGACTGATCATGGTGCCACTCGTTCCCCCGCAGGTTGCACCGGCAACTCTTAAGAAATCGGTGAATTCCTTGCGGCTCGGCGAAGTGCTTCCCCAAAAATCAGGTGGCCGGCAGGAGATGGCGTAAGGCGAGGTGCGGTATGAACAACTTTGGCACGAACGTTTGCACAATCTGCGGCGGACAACGAACGGCGGATGACCGATGGTTCCTCGTCACCGAGAATCATTGGGAGGACAAACTGAAAATCCTGCGATGGACGGAAGGTCTCGCGGCTAAAGAGGGCATCCATCGCGTCTGCAGCCCGCCTCACGTGCGGGAATTGGTCGTTCATTGGATGACGACGGGCAGCCTGGACTACCCCTTTGCGCGGACTGCGCCACTGATGCTCTGGAGATCGCGGGGGCCGGAAAATATGTCGCGGAGGAGCGGCGATATTGAAATGAATGTAGCGCGCATCGGTGAGTTGTCGGTACATCGCGAGAGTGTCGGGCGGGCCCTCAGCGAAAATCCTTTGGCCCTGAACGTTATCCTGGATGAACTCCTGACCGTGTTGCGTCGAGACGCCGGCGAAGTTTTGAGCGAGGTTGAAACGGAAGATGAGGTTTTTTGTGCGCCGGTGCAGGAGATGTGAAGGTTTGCATGGATGGAACGAATCGAAGAATCAGGCACCTCAAGCCACCGCTAGGCGTTGCCTGATTCCCGCCAGGCATGCCAGTCACGAGTGACGGCTTTCACCATGTCTTTGGCGGCGACATAGAGCCAGTTCGGTTTCAGCGTACCCAAGTGACGGCGAACCTCTTTGATGGCGTTTTGGCTGCCGAGATGGATGTTGGCAGTTTCCCATCCCATGGAAAAGAGCATTTTGAGTTCGTCTCGATTTCTGGGGATGACATTCAATTCGATGCGGGAACAATGGGGCGAGAGGCGGCGAACGATCCAGCGTCCGCGCATTTGTACGAAAGGATCCGGACAGCGCACGGCACGACTGATGATGACCTGATACATCAACTCGCCCGGACCATCCGCGCCTTGCGCCCAATGGATCGATGACGGAACCAGCGCCTTCGCTTCTCTCGCAATCCGGCCTCCATGACATTCAGCAACAGCAACCAGGCGCACATGCCCAAGGCTTCCCAAACCGGCCACGCGCCGCACCAGTCGATAGGTGAGGTGCCGCTCCGGCATCAGATGCTCGAGCGCCTCCTCTGCGCTGGCTGGGATTGCCCCGGCGACCTTCGGCAAACTCTCCATCTTCTTCCAAAAGAGCTCGGGATCACGCAGTATGCCGGTGGCCATGACTCGCAGCCATTTGTGCTGTTCCTCGAGTACGAAGGGATGTCCGTGTTCATCGAGAGATTTCTTGTAGCCGTCGAGAATCGCGCCGCAGGCGCTTTTCACATTCAACGCCAGGTGGCCTTCTTCGGATGCAAGCATGGTGCTCGCCGCCAGCCTTACCAAATCGAGCGTGTAGGGAAAACTCGCGGCTTCGTCGAAGTCGTTGACTCCCCAAACCAGGCGGCCTTCGACGTCCCGCCAAGTCCCGAAATTTTCTATGTGAAGATCGCCGACCGCGAGCAAGTGCGGGGCCTTAGCGATATCGGGACAAATTTCAGGCCAGATTTGTACCCAGCGATAAAATGTTGCCCGCAGGAATGGAAACGCGGCTTCCGCCATACGCTGATGTTTGAGCCGCAGGTCGGCTTTCACCAGAGTGGTGTGCGAAGCCATCCACTCTTCATAGTGCCGGGTCGCTTTGACAATATTCATGGATGCCCGGCCAAAGATAGAAGCGTGTGAGAGAGAAGTCAACTCCTGGGCCGCGGATTGGCGCGGATTACACGGATCTAAGAAAAGGCGAAGGTAAAAACGAGAGCCTAAACGTAGCGCTGAAGTGACTGCCGGACCTGTCAAAGTTTCCGGCAAACTATGAAAGCGACCTGAGCTAGACAAAGAATGAAGATGTATCCGCGTGATCCGTGACAATCTGCGGCCAGCGTTTAGGGGGATCGGCCGATCCACCAGAGGATCTTGGCGATGATTCGCCAGTGGGTGGAGAGTGCGGTGGAATCGTATTCACGATTTTCGGGCACCAGCACCTCGGTGTCGTCATAGCGCTGCAAGCGGGAGACGATCAGACCTTGCTCTTTGTGAGCGGCGACCACGATCTGTCCATAGAGCTTGCGGCGGTTGGTCTGCGAAGTGTCGACCACGATGATGTAACCGTCGTGGATCAACGGCATCATGGAGCGGCCGCGAACGGTCAGGCAACTGGTGTAAGCGGGATTGGGGCACCACTTGTTGGGCGCCGCGAGCAAGGAATCAGGAACTGCCTGCTGCAGAGCAATGGCCGGATCACCCTTGCCGCCGTGCGTGGCGGCTACAACCGGGAGCACCGGGATGGCAACCAGTTCGCTCTGCTTCTTCGGCACTCGATGGGCCCCGGCTTGTACAATCTGGAAACTGGGCGGACGATCACGGCGGAGCCGGGAACGGATGGCAGGTAGAACTCGCATTAGATCATCACTGTGCAGTCCAGCCCGACCCCAAAAATACCAGCACTCAGGATCACCGGTGAGGTTTCCCAACTGGATATTGATATTGGCTGGGGGCTCCTGCACTCCTCGCTCCCAGCGCGAAACGGCCATTGCCGAGGCATCCAATCGCTTCCCCAACTCGGACTGGCTGAGGCCCAGGCGATGACGCAGAGCGTTGATCCGCTTTGCCCATTCCGGCTCTCCGGGATTGCTTGTTTTGCGCATAAGGCACTGCTACACTTAGCTAACGAAATTGATTAACATTTCGGTTAGTTGGCACGATCCCTGACAGATTATGCGAAAGGAAGTCATGCAACATGACAATGCTAGCACAATTCAGGGACCGGCACTCCCACCTCAAACTCTTTACCGCGGTCTATATATCAGAATCGCACAGCGGCTTAAGATAGATCCCTCATATGTGAGCCGGGTTGCCCGGGGGGAAAGACATTCGAAATCGGTAGAGCTTGCTCTGCGCCACGAAATCGACCTGATCAATAAAAAGCTTAGCGCCAGCAGTCTGGCCTTCGTGGCCAAACCTGCTGCGATCGCGGGCAATGACAAGCGCTTGCGCTATTTTGTAAACCGCAATCGACGCGCGATCCGTGAAGAATGGATGCAGTACAGCAAAGCCGATCCAAATCTCAAGCGCATCAAACTGGCGCCTCAAAAACGAAGCTCGCCAGTGCTTCCACTGATTGACGAGGCGCTTAAGGCCATGAAACTCAGCCTGAAGGAAATGGCCACCCTGCCGCTGAAATCCGCGGCCCAGCACGGCCGCGAGCGGCTTGCCCAGGGTTATAGGTCGAGACACCTGCTCGAGGAGTACAACTTAATCCGGCGCTGCGTTTTTGCGTTGGCGGAAGAAAATGCTAACCGGCTGGATAATCATTTCCTTATCCACGACCTCGGTCAATTCGGCGAGGTACTGGATCTGCAATCGCAGAAGGCGCTCGAAGCGTTCATCGGCGAAGCTTAACAGGAACTGCTTTTAGGTGGAATAGTCGGCGTTAATCCGCACGTATTCCGCGGTCAGGTCCGTGGTTTGGAAAACGATTTTGCTCTGGCCGCGGCCCAACTGTACGCGGATAGCGCAGTCATGCTCCGACAAATCGCTGTGGGCTTGCGTTTCGTCGAACGGCCAACTCATTCCCCTACGGCAGACCTGTTGCTTTCCGATAAAGATATTTATCCGCGCGGGATCTATTGGCACGCCGCAATTCCCTGCCGCCGCCAACATACGTCCCCAGTTCGGGTCCGCGCCTGCCCAAGCTGTCTTCACCAATAGGGAATGGGCGATTGCTCGGGCGACACGTAGCGCTTCCTCACGATTCTTCGCTTGCTCGATGGACAGATGAATGACGTGCTGCACGCCTTCGCCGTCCGCAATGATTTGATCGGCGAGGGATTGGCAGACGGCGCCCAGAGCTTTGGCAAACTTTGTTTTCACGGACGGATCTTTGAGGCGAACACCGCTTTGTCCAGAGGCGAGAAGCAGGACGGTGTCATTGGTGGAAGTGTCGCCATCGACTGACATGCAGTTGAAACTCTGGTCGCAGGATGCTTTCAGTAGACTTCTCAATTCGGCGGCGCTCGCCGCGACATCGGTGAAAACGTACACCAGCATGGTCGCTAGCTGAGGGTGAATCATGCCTGAACCCTTGGCGATTCCAGTTAATCTGACTTCGGAGGGTCCGGCTCGAAACGAGGCAGAGGCCTGCTTCTGCCGGGTATCGGTGGTCATAATGGCTTTTGCCACTTGATCCAGACCTTCTTCAGATGACTCACTTCGATCAATCAGTCCGGCCAGTTTCGCGATAATTTTTTCCGCCTGCAAGGGAACGCCGATAATTCCTGTGGAGGACGGAAACACTTCATCCGGACGAATTTCTAATAGCCGAGCAGTTTCCTGGCAGACTTGTTTACAGGTTTGAATGCCGGCTTTTCCGGTGGCGCAGTTGGCGTTGCCGGAATTGATGATGACAGCGCGTACTCGTCCCTTTGATTTTGTGAGAGCCGCCCGGCCAACTTCCACGGGCGCGGCGACTACACGGTTTTTGGTGAAGAGCGCAGCGGCGGTCGTTCCCTCAACAGCTTCGACGAGTGCCAGGTCGGTGCGACCGCTGGCCTTCAATCCCGCGGCAGTCGCGGCAAAGCTGAAACCTTTGGGAAGAAGAAGCTTATTTGAAACCGCAGGCAGGGTCATACCTGGAGCTTCACCAACCAGTTCGTAGGCTCAGGCAAAATGGAAAACTTCGGCAGCTCGCCGCGCACCATGGCGTACTCATCGCAATTGTTATAGCGCGGACACACGCAGCAATCTTTGTGGATCTTGTCGGGC
>DATBAX010000405.1:0-3492 GCA_036271275.1 Terriglobales bacterium | reverse complement strand
GTAGCGGGATCGTGCTCGGGATCTGGTTCGAACAGGACTGCGACGAATTTGAAGGCGACTACAGGGATCAGAAGCGCGCATCCGGCGGCGCCGATGACGAATGCGGCGGAGAGCAAGCGGATTAGGAAGTGAATTACGGGTTCCATGGACGAAGTCAGTATAGACCAGCGGCGGTATCCGGATAACGTTGATCGGGAAAGCGAATAGCCCAAGAACCGAATTGGCCTTGGAAGTTCCTTCCGACTCCATTAAAATCAGCGAACGCAACCAACCGCACTCTTCGCATGAAATACCGCTGTCGCGGAAACGGCCAACCTGCGTACGTGAGCGGCCACCAAACACATTTGAATGAATCAGCCTCCGATCATCGGCGATCCGAATAACCGAGTACGCATTGTGGTTGCGACTTCGGTGATGCTCACGTTTATTTCCTACTGGCGGGCCGCTGCCATCATTCTCAATGATTTGGGGTCATCTGCATTCTATGCGGGCGGCATCGCCGAAGAGGCCGTCGGCCGTTCCGCGCCCTGGCTGATTATCGGAGTGATGCTGTTTTCTTTTGCTGTGCGCGCGGTTTACGTCGAAAGCTGTTCGATGTTTGTGCGCGGCGGCGTGTATCGCATTGTGAAGGAAGCGCTCGGCGGCAAGCTGGCGAAGATTGCAGTGTCGACGCTGATGTTCGACTACATCCTTACCGGACCGATTTCCGGCGTGTCGGCGGGACACTACATTGCCGGGTTGGTGAACGAAACGTTTTTCACCATGTCGGTGCACGGATGGATTCCGCAGGCGCTCTTGACCCTGTGCCACGGCACACCGCACATCAATGCAAATTATCTTGCGATGGCGTTGGCAGTCGCAGTCACTCTTTATTACTGGCGGGAAAATATTAAAGGGATTGAGGACTCCAGCGAAAAAGCTCTGAAGATCATGGAAGTCACCACCGTCATGGTGATTGTCCTGCTGGTCTGGTCGGCGATCACTTTGCTGGTTCGTCCTTTTCAGATTCCGCCGTTGCCGCTTCCGTCCAACTTGCATTTCACTCCCGGTGCGCTGGGGTTCCTCAAAAACAGCAACATTGCAAAGCTCTTCGGCGTCTTTGGAATCATGATGGCATTCGGCCACTCAGTGTTGGCGATGAGTGGAGAAGAATCGCTGGCCCAGGTGTTCCGGGAAATCGCCCATCCCAAGCTGAAGAATTTGAAGCGCACCGCACTGATCATTGCTATTTACAGCCTGATCTTCACCGGCGGAGCGACATTGCTTGCAGGGATGATCATTCCGGATGGTCAGCGGCTCGCATACAAAGACAATCTGATTGCTGGCCTTGCTATGCACCTGGCTGGGCCGCCGCTATTGGGGCTTATCTTCCGGGCTTTCGTTGTGGTCGTTGGATTCCTCATGCTGTCGGGCGCTATCAATACGGCGATCGTGGGATCGAACGGGGTGCTGAACCGCGTATCTGAAGACGGAGTGCTGACGGATTGGTTTCGCAAACCGCATCGCCGCTTTGGGACGACCTATCGAGTGATTAATCTTGTGGTCGGCCTGCAGCTGCTGATTATTCTGGCCAGCCGTGGCGACGTATATGTTTTGGGCGAGGCGTATGCGTTCGGGGTCATGTGGAGCTTTGTCTTTAATAGCCTTTCCATGCTGGTACTGCGCTTCAAATATAAAGGCGAGCGTGGGTGGAAGGTGCCGCTCAATATCACGATTGGTGGATTTGAAATTCCTATCGGTATCGCGTCGGTTTCATTGATCCTGCTCACGGTAGCGATTACGAATCTTTTTACGAAGTCGGTTGCAACCGTTTCCGGACTGATTTTTACCGGCATAGTCTTCACGGTGTTCACGGTTTCCGAAAGAATCAACAAACGGAAATTCGCCCTTAGCGAGGGGCATATGAAGGAACATTTTCAATTGCTCCACTCGGAAACCGTGGAGAGAGATTCCGTCGGAGTGCGTCCGGGTAGTATTCTTGTCACGGTTCGTGACTACAATACGCTGGTCCATTTACGGTGGATTTTGGGACGGGTAAACACCGACGAACAGGATGTAGTCTGCATGACAGCGCGTCTGTCATGGCTGTCCGCGGAAGATTCTGACCTGACCTCAGAGCAGCTATTCAGCGAATACGAGCAGACATTATTCACGCGCGCCGTCGCCGTCGCCGAAAAATTTGGCAAGCATGTGTCTTTGCTGGTTGTCCCGGCGCAGGATGTATGGTCGGCGATCGTCCAGACCGCGAACGCATTGCAGAGTTCGGCTGTCGCTGCCGGAGTCTCCAGCAAGATGACGGCGGAAGAGCAAGCCTTCCGTCTGGGTGCGGCCTGGGAAGCGGCTCCGGCGCCAAAGCGGCAGTTTGTGTTTTACGCCGTGGGCCCGAACATGGAAGTGAGCACGTTCCGGATTGGTCCGCATACGCCGACTATGAAGGCCGAGGACATCCAGCTAGTCCATCGGTTGTGGCTTGATATTACGCAGAACCCCGGGCTCGACAAGCTTCACCATTCCGATATTGTTACTGGCGCGCTGGAACGTTTTGCCCAGGATTATCGAAACGACGGCCGGGATGAAATTCTTGGCGAATTTCGGATGCTGGAGAACCAGAGGCAGACGCCTGACCATAATCTTGCTCCACATCCAAATGATTCACGGGATGGCATTGAGCCGGGTGACGTTTCTTAGTTCGTTACAGGGCAAACTTTGAAAAGACAAATTCTCTTTTACGGATTTCAAGCGATCGCAATCATCTGGGCTGGAGTTGTGCTTCTGCGGACCGTGACTTTAGGATGGGGCCCATTCGCCAGCATGGGGCTGGCCGTAGCCGGCGCACTGCCGATTTCTTTTCTTGGAATCAGGATCGACTCCAAGTCTAAGAAGAGAGAAAAAGCGGCTATGACTTCGCAGTCCGAGGTTTCCTAATCTTCCCTTTGTATTCGGGGATGTCTGCATTCAACCTAGCCACGACAATTCCCACTTAATTGCGCCCAATATGCTTGGGCGATTGAAAAGACTGGCCGCATAAGCGACGCAACACCCGCGATTCCAGGGGCAACTGCGAGTTTGGAGTGCCGGTATCTGCGCTTTGAGGGCACACCGTAAGTTGGTCAAGCGGATGCGTCTGTGGCCACGTGCAAAGAAAATCCTTGACGGGTGCGCGATTACACGGCAATATGCCGAACTCAGGGTTCTGGACCCACCTAAGCCCCGTCTGTCTTATCCCCTCAGGCAGAAGTAACATTCCCCCGGTGCGTTACTCGCATTTTGGTTTTACGGATGCGATAGGAGTGTAATCAGTATGTGTATCGGCGTTCTGGCCACGCGTCTTTTCAGATTTTTTCTTCTGGCAGCCTTTCTTTCACCGACTGTAACTTTCGCCCAACAGGGTTTAGCGCAGCCTCTTATTGTGCAGCCGCTGGACGAGTCCAGGTTAACGGTGCTCAAGGGCAACACCCATCCTCTGGCTCAGTTGCAGTACGACCAGGGCGC
>DATBAX010000404.1:0-8247 GCA_036271275.1 Terriglobales bacterium | reverse complement strand
GCGAAGCAAAATGAGATCCGCATCCCGCCGTCGCACGGTCAAAGCTTTCTTCTTCCGTGGGCAATTACTCGAGTCAATTTCCACAGAGCCAATGCAACCTTTTCACCCTCTGCCCGGTACTAACTTATTTAAAGACCGCCGTTAAAAACGCCCAGGCACTGGCGCTTACTCCGGCTTCGCTTTAGAATAGGAAACTCTCCGGAACCGTTGTGAATTCATGAATTCTACTGTTGCTACATCGATGATTGGGATGCGGATTGGCGTGCGCGTCACTCGCGTGGCATTTGCCGCACTGCTATTTTTGATTTGCACGAGTTGTGGCGAGACTTATCGTCCAGTGGCATTTCCCATTGTTCCGTCTCCGCCGAGCCCCAGCACTTCTCATTTCGTCTTGACGGTCAGTGGCAACGGCATGGTCCCTTCAGACCCGGTTCAACCGCCTTTTCCTGGGACCATCATGCGTATTGATACTTCTGGAGATAGCGTGCTCGCGGCAACCGAAAACGGTCTGGGGCCGGTGCACGCCACCGTGCTCCCCAACGGCACCGCCTGGTATGTCGCCAACAGTCTCGAAGACACGATTTCGGCAAGCACGCTTTCCGCTTCCAGTACGCACTCCACGATTGCGCTGCCGGATCTTCCTGGAGATCCCACGGCGACGCCTCCGGTACTTCCGACATTTGCGACGCCGGTTTTTGTGCACACCGCGGAGAATGGCAACGTCTACGTGGCCAACTACAACTACGGAACGGTTTCGGTGATCAACACTACTGCCAATATTGTGGTGGCAAATGTTGGCGTGGATCCGACGGCTGCGATTCCCAACGTCAACGCGAATCCGGTGTCACTGGCGGAGCTGCCGAACGGCAGCAAGGTTTATTCGGCGAATCGGGGCAACGGATCGGTGACCAGCATTAACACCATCGATCACTCGGTCGGCGTGGTTTTTCCGGCGGCGGCGGTAGGTTCTTCACCGGTGTGGGTTGCAGCTCGTTCCGATAGCCAGCGCGTTTACGCTCTGGACAAGAGCAGCGGCAATATTGCGGTGATCGATCCAACCACGACTCCCGACACCATCGTGGGTACGGTTCCCACCGAGGGCGGCGCCGATTTCATGCTTTATGACGGCAAGCTCAACCGGTTGTACGTATTGAGTTCGAGTGGCAACAAATTCTGGGCTTTCGATGCATCGCCGAGCATGCCCATGTCCTTATTGGCCGCCGGGCCCATTAGCATGGTGCCACCTGCTCTGGGGCCGACGCCTCCGTGCTCAACCGGCGTTGCCCCGATTCCAGTCTCATTGACCGCGCTTCCCGATGGCAGCCGGGTTTATGTGGCGAGCTATCAGAAAGATACCGGCAGCGGCCAGATTTGCTCGCAAGTCTCGGTATTCAGCTCGACGAACTATACGGCGGGAAATGTTATTTCCCTGGGATCCACCGGGATTGTGACGAACACTGCTAACTATCCCATGGGTTGTGATGCAGCGCGGCCGGCGGCGACGGGCGCGCCTCTTGGCTTTCGTCTTTCCGCGGCTTCTTCCGGAGACAACAAACCCACGACACGGGTTTATGTGGCCAACTGCGATCAGGGCAACACGGCGGTGATCACGACGATTGCGTTCGACTCCGCCGGCGTGACCGTTCCGGCAGATTCACTGCTGACTGACATCAATTCTCCTCTGAGCGCATTCCCGGCCCCCGCTGGCAATCCTCAACCTCCGCCACCGCCACAAAATCCGCTGTTCATCGTTGCGGGGCCGTAGAGAATCATGGACAAAAAAGAAATCAATTCCCCAAAGCTGACCGGCAATTTTGTGCTTTGGGCAGTGGTATTGGGGTTGGTGTTCCTCGGGCTGATGGCGCACTACGTCTGGAAGGTTTTCTAAAGAGTTGTGGCTAATGAATCACCGGGGCAATGCAGAGGTCCTTCGTTCGCAAAGATCGCTCGCTCAGGATGACAGAGGTTGGAAATAGTCCCGCAACTTCAGCGAGACCTGAGGCACCTCTCGCACATGAGCCAATTTAGCCCGCAGCTGCCGTCTTCGACGGCACACCATACCGCAGCGCAATATTCATAAACACATTCCCGATGCAGGTTTCGAAGCACAAAACCATGGCTTCGGTGTCCTCGGTGCTTTTCGCACCGTCGGTAGTCTGGAGCACTGGCGGATGCACCCGGAAATGAAATCCCTGATCGTTGAGGGTGGCTACGGCGTTGCCGACCACTTGATTCGCCAGTTCACAAACTGCTTCGCGCACCAGGTCATCCGTCTCCGGTAGTTCGGTGCCGGCGAACTTGCTGGCCACGCGCACGGCGGCCTGGGTGTCGAGATCGAAAATGATTCGGCCTTCAATTTCGCCGCTTAGCCAGACCATGGCCGCGACGCCTTTGCAGCGATAGGCTTCCTCTTCCATGCTGAGGTTTCCTATCTGCATGGGACACTGCAGCCCCTGCGCCAGCACGGCGTCGGCCGCGTTGATGAACGGCTGGATCAACTCCATCTTCATGTTAAGCTCCCGCGCCGGCAGCCAGAGCGGCGCTGCCATCTTCTCCGAGCACGTACTTGATGACTTCATACAGCACTTCCGGCTTTACCGGCTTCTGCACGAAGTGACGCGCGCCCCGCTGCAATGCGGCCACAATGTTTTCCTGATAACCAACGGAAGACACCATGACGATGCGGGCTTCGGGATGTTTCTGCACGATTTTTTCGGCGGCCTCAATGCCTTCCATCTGCGGCATGGTGATGTCCATGAGCACGATGTCGGGATTGATGCGTTCGTATTCAGTGATGGCGGTCAAGCCGTCGCCGGCTTCGCCCGCAATCTGTCCGCCGAAAGATTCCACAATCCGGCCGAGATTTTTGCGCGCGAAAACGGAATCGTCCACGATTAAATAGCGGACGGGCTGCCCGTCTTTGCTTCGTTTGACTGCTGCAAACTGTTCCATAACCAACCTCCTCCAGCTTTCTTCTAACTCCGGCACATTTCTTTCACAGCGCCGCGAAAATTGTTTTTAACCTGCCGTTGCGCCACTGCGTGCCGGCAGGCATTGTGACAACAAAGTGCTCGCCATAGCGTCCAGAGCAACAATTCGCATGGCAAACCCGCGCTCAATAGCGGCTTTCGGCATGCCGTAGACGACGCACGATTCCTCACTCTGGGCCAGCGTCATTCCGCCGGCGGCTTTTACAATGCCCAGCCCTTGCGCTCCGTCCTCACCCATTCCTGTCATGATCGCGGCCACGCCTTTGGCTTTGAATTCTTCAGCGAGACTTTTGAACAAGACGTCCGCGGAAGGGCGATGTCCGTTTACGCGCGGATCGTCGCTCAGTACGACGATGTCTCCCAGAGGCAAACGCTTCACCTTGATGTGGCGACTTCCGGGACAAATAAGTACGCGTCCGGCCAGCAGCAAATCTCCCGACTGCGCCTCCTTCACGCTGACCGCACAACTTTCGTCCAGGCGGCGCGCGAACATTTCGGTAAATCCTTCAGGCATGTGTTGCACAACCACGATGCTGCCGGGAAAATCACCGGGCAATTGCGACAAAACATACTGAAGCGCCTGCGGACCTCCGGTAGAAATCCCAATGGCCACAATGCGAGTCGGCGGTTTCCTGGAGTCAAGCCGAATTTTGCCTGATGGATGCAGGCTCTCCGGAGTTGGCGTCAACTGCACGCCCCGGCTCTGTGCAGCGGCTTTAATCTTGGCGATCAGGTCGCGGGCAATTTCCGGCATGCGCGCGTGAACGTCGTTGGGCTTGGCGACGAAGTCAAAAGCTCCGAGCGCCAGCGCCTTGAGGGTGACCGACGCACCCTGCGTGCTGTGCGAACTCACCACAATGACTGGCAAGCGGTGCTTGCGCATGATCTCTTTCAGCATGTCGAGACCGCCCATGCCAGGCATTTCGAGATCGAGCGTGATGACCTGCGGCTTCAATTCTTCGATCTTTTTCAGTCCGAAGTTTCCATCCATGGCGGTGCCAACGACTTCGATGGAGTTGTCTGCCTGCAGAATTTGTGGAATCAGTTTCCGCATAAGAGCGGAGTCGTCGACGACGAGTACGCGAACGCTGGGCTTCATTGCCGGACCTCCGCATTCGACGTTGCCGAGGCCGCAGCGGTGGATACATTGAGGCGCGCGCGTTCCGCATGCGAAAGCAAGAGGCCGGAAGTAAGACCATTGCCTTGTTCGCGTCCCACCTTCGAAAAACGCTCCATGATGGCGGCAAGATTCATGATCAGGACCACGCGGCCATCGCCAAGAATCGACGCGCCGCTGACTAAATCCGTGGCCACGGTCTGATCATCGAGTGTCTTGATGACCAATTCTTCTTCGCCTTCCATGGCGTCGACAATCAGCCCTAACTTGCGTTCGCCAAAACTGATGACCAAAATAAAAATCTTTCCCGCACGATGGTCAGTGCGTTCGGTGCCGCGGCGTCCCATGCGAATAAGCGGGAGCACCTGGTTGCGGAGTTGCAGGACTTCGTAGTTGTCCACACGATGCAAATCGGATTCGTTAGCCCGTGCAATTTCCGCGACTGCGTTTAAAGGAATGGCATACAGCCGCTGCTCGACGCGGAACAATAAGGCCTTGATAATGGCCAGAGTGAGTGGCAGCTTGAGCCGGAACGTGGTGCCTTCGCCAATTCGAGTTTGAATTTCTACTGAACCCTTCAAGCGATACAGAACGCTGCGAACGACGTCGAGACCGACTCCGCGCCCGGAGACTTCGGTGATTTCTTCGGCGGTGCTGAACCCGGGGCGAAACACCATATCGAGGACTTCCGCTTCGCTCAAGCGGGCAATCTCTTCCGCGCTGGCAATGCCTTGTTTCATCGCGCGAGCTTTTACTTTTTCCGGATCGATGCCGCTGCCGTCGTCACGAATTTCAACGATGAGCTGGTTGCCTTGATGATAGGCATCCAGACGGATGGTTCCGTGCGCAGGCTTGTTGAGGCGTTCCCGTTCTTCCGGCGTCTCCACGCCATGGCTGATGGCATTGCGCACGATGTGGGTCAAGGGTTCGGCGATGGCATCGAGTAAAGTTTTATCGACGTCGGTATCCTGTCCGCTGATGACGAGCTCCACTTTGCGGCCACAAAGGCGCGAAACGTCTCGGACCATGCGGGGAAAGCGTCTAAATAATTGCTCGACGGGAACCATGCGCACTTTCATAACCGAGCGTTGCAAATCGTTTAATACACGCGATTGAAAGCCCATGGCATCGGCGAAGCGTCCGCGGATGGCTTCTTTGGGATAGCGCTTGGCGAATTCGTTCAACGCCTGCTGCAGCATCGATTTGCCGATGATGAGTTCGCCTACAAGATTGAGTACGTTGTCGATGCGTTCGGCATCCACGCGCAGAATGTTTTCTGCAACTGTAGTGGGGTGCACCTGAGAAGCTTCTTCCTGTTCTTCAGGCCACTCTGGAATGGGTTCGTTTTCAACCGCCGCTTCGACTGATTCCGGGATCTTCTCTTCAAGAACAGGAACCGGCGCGGAATTCTTTGACTTCTTTGCCGATGCCGCGATCGTCTCAAGTTCCACATGGGAAATCACGGTGGGGATCTTGCATTTCGCGGTGACTTGCTCGGCAGTTTTTTCGCTGGCGAGGAGCAGTTCGATTTTCTTGGCGTTTTCGGTGGAACCTGCTTCCGGCCTGGTGCCCAGAACTTCGCCTTGCGAAGCGACTGCATTCAATACCAGCTGGCGCGCTGCAATCGGCATGGCGCAAAGCGGGTCGATGAGAGCGGTGATGTGAAAGACCCGTTTGCCCTGAGCGGCCGCACTTTGTATGGCAAGTTTTTCGTATTCAGTCCAGACGGTGACCGCGCCTGGGGCGGCGGGTTTCTTCTTGCGCGATTTTTTGCCTTGAGGCGCGTCGGCAAGTTCGCGAATGGATTTAAGCAGGGCATCAGCGGAAGGCAGCTTGCCCTTACCGCGATAGCTGACCAGCATGTCGTTAAATATGTCGGCTGCGGCAAACGCGACTTCCGCGAGTGAAGTGAGTGAGGCGGCGGTTTCCACCGCGAGCGCGTCTTCAAATTCATGCGCCAGTTCGCTGAGTTCGCGGAAACCACAAGCGGCGGCGTCGCCCTTGAGCGTGTGCACGATGCGGCGAATACTGCGCACCGTTTCCGCGTCGCTGGGATTTTTCTCCAGCTTGAGGGCTTCGTCATTCAGCGCCTGCAGCAATTCCTGCGAAGTTTCGAAGAAGAGTTCCCGCAATTCCGCGCCGCGTTCATCGGAAAAATTGGTCACTTCGCCCCCTCAATCTTTTGGTAGGCGGTGCCACTATCGCGATAAATCATCGTGAACTTGTCGGTCAATCCCAACAAGCTCTCCGCATGACCCACCAGCAGGTAGCCGCCGGGGTTCAGGCAGCGCGCGAACTTTTCGATCAAACGCTTCTGCTCGGCTTCGTCGAAATACATCATGACGTTGCGGCAGAAAATTACATCGTTGCGCTGCGGCAAGTATTCCGTTTTCAGATTGTGAAAATCGAAGTGGATGAATTCCTTGAGCGCCTTCTTGATGGCGTAACGCTCGCCGACTTTGTCGAAGTAACGAAGGCGATAGTTGTAGTCCACCGAATTCATGTGGTGTTCGGCGTAAATGCCTTCCTGTCCGGCGCGCAAGACCTGGTAATTGATATCGCTGGCGAGGATCTCCACTTTCCAGGGAGCGGGAATCAGCGGCTTGGGCCACACATTTTCCGCCGATGCAGGACTGCGGAGATGCTGGTAGGCGAGGGAATCCGCGACCATCATTGCGATTGTGTAAGGTTCCTGGCCAGTCGAGCAGCCGGCGCTCCAGATGCGAAGAGTCATATCGCCGCGGGCTTGTTTAGCGCGGAGGATTTCGTCGAGAATGCGTTTGTGAAATAAATCGAGTTGCGCCTTGTTGCGGAAAAAACTGGTTTCGTTGACGGTGAGATTTTCCAGCAGCCTGGATAATTCCTGCTTGCCTTCCTGGCTGATCAGCAGCCGATAGTAGCTGTAGAACGAATCCAGGTGGCATTCTTTAAGGCGGCGTTGCAGGCGGTCTTGCAGAAAATGAGCGCGGCGTTCGTCGAAGTGCATGCCGCACTCCTGATACACGAGCGCCTGCAAAAGCTTGAGCTCGGGTTCGGAAAGCACGGTAGCGACGCCGGGTGCACTCATAATATTTTCTTACTTGGTTGCCGCTGCGCTCTTGCTTTTTGGCTCGGCCGCTACCAGTTTGCTTTCCGCGGCGGCCTTCTTGCCGTGCAAGCCGCTATAGTCAAGCAGTTTGGCCATGTCCAGTAATACGATCAGGCGGCCTTTATATTTTGCGAGCCCGGTCACGCAATTCAATCCGCCCTCCTGAAATTCGTGGGGCGCGGGCTCCACATCTTCCGCGGGGAGTTTGAGTACTTCGGAAGCTGAGTCGACGATCAATCCGGACAGCCGTGCATTATGTTCGACGACCAGAATTCGATTTCGGCGGCTGGGCGCGACTTGGGCCTCACCCAGGCGCTTTCGCAGATCGATGACGGAAACAATTTTTCCCCGTAGATTGATGACGCCTTCCATATAGTCCGGCGCATCGGGCACGGCGGTGATTTCGGGTACGCGCACGATCTCGTGCAGTGAAGTGATGGCTACCCCGTAGGTCTCGCGTCCCACTTGGAATCCGACGATATGTAATTCGCGGCTCATGGCAGAATTTAGTTGCGGCCCCCGGCGACGGCTTGCCGTGCAAGTCCCCGGCTTCCAATGGCGCGCTCGATCTGTTCGAGTGCAAAGCGGTCCATCGAGTCGAGCAGGTCGCGCGACATCTTCGACATCTGTTCCGCTGATGCTGCCAGTTCCGTGGAACCGGAAGTGGTCTGCTGCACCAGTTCCCGCATCCGCTCCATGGCTTTGACTACCGCATGAGCGCCGGAAGCTTGTTCTTCCACCGCGGAATTAATTTCGTGAGTGATTTCGTTCAAGCGAGTGGTAGCGCGCGCGATTTGCGACGATCCATGCGATTGCTCGTTGGTGGCGGCGCCAATTTCCTGCGCGAATTTGTAGACTTCCGTGACTACGTTGGAAATCTTCCGCAGCGCAGCATTCAGCTCTTCGCCCAGGCCCAGGCCTTCGTTGACGATGGTGGTGCTCTGCTCCATGTTGTCGACGGCTTTGCGGGCTTCTTTCTGGATGCTTTGAATGAGTTCCGAAATTTCCTTGGTCGACTGCGCTGATTTTTCGGCAAGCTTTCGGACTTCGTC
>DATBAX010000403.1:0-2913 GCA_036271275.1 Terriglobales bacterium | reverse complement strand
CGGTGGAAAGCAGTACCGAGTGGCGCTCGGAGATGTGGTTCGCCTGGAAAATCAGAGCGACGAAAATGGAAACGTGGAATTTGGCGACGTGCTGGCCGTGTCGGCTGGCGATGGCAAGATCGGCGCTTCAGCCGGTGCGCGCGTGCTGGGTCAGGTAGTGGAGCAGGGACGAGCCAAGAAAATCCTCGTCTTCCATTACAAGCGCAAGAAGCAATACAAAAAGCTGCGCGGACATCGCCAGGGATACACTGCGGTCCGCATCACCGAGATTGCCTATGACGGTCAGAGCTTCAAGGCGCCCGAGTTGGAAAAGAAAGAACCAAAAGTGAAGAAGGCGGCTCCGGTGGAAGTGGAGCATGTGGAGCACAAGGCGGCGGCTAAGAAATCTCATGCCGCGCCTGCGAAGAAGAAGGCTGTGTCGAAAAAGGCCGCGCCTAAGAAAGCTGCACCGAAGAAGAAAAAGTAGTGGAGCGGGTTGGGGTCCTTCGACTCCATATGTTTGGGCGCTATGCGCCCAAACTTATTACGCTCAGGATGACAGACAATTTTTAGATTGAGGAATATTTCATGGCGCATAAAAAAGGTCAGGGTACTTCACGAAACGGGCGCGATTCTAACGCGCAGAGGCTCGGATTCAAGGCATTCGGCGGACAGATTGTCCCCGGTGGAACCATCATCGTGCGGCAGCGTGGCACACGGGTGAAGCCGGGCCTGAACGTCGGCCGCGGCAAGGACGACACCTTGTTCGCCAAGATTACCGGACGCATCAAGTTCCGTGATCGCGGTGCCATGGGCAAGTTTGTGATGGTAGAGCCACTGGTCGCCGAGTAGGCTTTTAGGCGCCACACTTACTAAGCTTTATGAGCCTTGGCTTTCGGCCAGGGCTTTTTGTTTTTCGTCGTTGGTCGTACGTCGTTGGTCGTTGGCCAATCCAACAGCCAATGATCGAGAGATTCAGCCAACGACCAACGACTAACGGCCAACGACGGTCCCCATGTTTATCGATGAAGCGAAAATTCGAGTGAAGGCCGGCGACGGCGGCAACGGGTGCGTTGCTTTCCGGCGCGAGGCGTTTGAACCGCACGGTGGCCCGTCTGGCGGCGATGGCGGTGACGGCGGCGACGTCGTCATGGAATCGAGCGAGCGGCATAACACGCTTGTTCACTTCCGTTTTAATCCTGAGTACAAGGGACAACGCGGCCAACACGGCATGGGATCGAACTGCACCGGGAAAATGGGCAAGGATGTTTTTCTCAAAGTGCCGGTGGGGACGAGCGTCTATGACTTCGAGACCAATGAGTTGGTGCATGATTTTTCCCGTCCCGATGAGAGTGTTGTCGTAGCCAAGGGTGGACGCGGGGGGCGCGGCAATGCCCAATTCGCGACATCCACGCACCAGACGCCTCGCGAGCATGAAGATGGGCGTCCGGGAGAAGAGCGAACTTTTCGGCTGGAACTCAAGCTGCTCGCCGATGTGGGGCTGGTGGGATATCCGAATGCGGGGAAGTCGACTTTGATCTCACGGATCTCGGCGGCGAAGCCGAAGATTGCGGATTATCCGTTTACTACGCTGCAACCGAATCTTGGAGTTGTTGTCGTCGGAAATGAAAAAGACGAGCGCAGTTTTGTGGTTGCCGACATTCCTGGGCTGATTGAAGGAGCCCACACCGGTGCGGGCTTGGGTATTCAGTTCCTGCGCCATATCGAGCGCACGCGGTTGCTGGTGCATCTGGTGGATGTGTCGGATTCGAGCGGGCGACCTGATCCCGCAAAAGATGCGGAAGTGATCATGGGCGAGCTGGCGAGTTTCGGGGCCGGACTGGATCAGAAGCCGATGCTCCTGGTGGCGACAAAGATCGATGCCGCGAATAAAGACAAGCTGGCGAAATTGAAACGCTATGCGAAGAAGAAAAATCTTGAGTTGTTTTCGATTTCCGCGGTGACGGGTAAAGGCATTGAGGAGCTGAAGTTTGCTATGGCAGCGAAAGTGGATGAGGTGAAGAAGAGCCTTCAGGAAGCTGCTGTCAGTGGTGACGAAGAGTTTTAACCGCGGAGAGCGCCGAGACCGCAGAGAAAAATGCAGGGGTCCTTCGACTACGCAACTGCTCCGCTTCGCGAAACAGTTACTACGCTCAGGATGACAAATTAAAAACAAAGGCGACCGTGGTGGCGGCCGCCTTTTTTATTGGATTAGAGCCAACGACCAACGACGAACGACCAACGACGGTTTCTAAGCTTCCGACACATGCGACCCATGCTGGAAGTGGTACTGAATAATTTTCGCAGCTAGCGCTGGGCCAATGGTTGATTTGTCGCTGCGCGTTGTTCGAACGACTTCGCCGCGACAGACGACTTCTGCTGCCGACAACCCTGCGATTTCCGCCGGAAGCACCAAGTTGATTTCCAGTTGAACGTTTTCTGGTATCGCTTCTTTCGCGCGGAACAACATTCCCGAGCGGCTGATGTTTTCGGTGGTGCCGTCGCGCCAGTCGTGTTCGCCGATCGGGCGGTATTTCAACGGCAGGTGAAGGTTGAAACGTTGAGCGCGGAACGGGGACAAGCTTTCCCGCACGCGTCCAAAACGGGGTTGAGTTGCTAAGCGAGCAGCCATGGCAACCTCCTGGGGAAGTGGAGTATCGATCACCTCCCGCACCTTTGCCTGAAGTGCAGGGAGGGTAAAGGGCTTCTGGAGAAGGGTGATACCCGCGTCCAGCGTGCCGTTTTGGCCGATTGCATTCTCGGTGTATCCCGACATGTAGAGAATCTTCATCTCGGGACGCACACGTGCAAGTTGATTGGCGAGTTCACGCCCGTTCATTCCAGGCATGATGACGTCGGTGAGTAACAGGTGAATTGGCCCGGGATACAGGGCCGAAACTTTCAGCGCGAGATTTCCGTCAGCAGCTTCGAGAA
>DATBAX010000402.1:0-1832 GCA_036271275.1 Terriglobales bacterium | reverse complement strand
TGGCGACTCTGACTTCCACCCTTCAGGAAGAGCGCAAATCCAATCAGGAAAAGCTGGATCTTCTCAACGGCGCCACCTCAGACCTAAAAAATGCTTTCCAGGCCCTTGCGGCCAAAGCCCTGCAAAGCAACAACGAATCATTCCTCCAACTGGCCAAAGCCAGTCTGGAAAAATTTCAAACCAAGGCCGATGGGGATCTCGAGGCCCGGCAAAGAGCCGTCTCTGATTTGGTGTCCCCAATTAAAGAAGCACTCACCAAAGTCGATTCCAAGATCCAGCAAATCGAAGGCGACCGCAAAGAAGCGTACGGAACTTTGACCGAACAAGTCCGCTCTTTGATGGGAACGCAAGAACAATTGCGTGATGAAACTGGAAATCTGGTTCGCGCGTTGCGCGCCCCGGCGGTTCGCGGACGCTGGGGAGAAATCCAGTTGAGGCGTGTAGTCGAGATGGCCGGCATGCTCGCCTTCTGTGACTTCACCGAACAAACGACCATTCAAGGCGACGATGGACGCATCCGTCCAGACTTGATCGTCAAACTACCCGGCGGGAAAACCGTAGTGGTCGACGCTAAGACTCCATTAGAAGCTTACTTGCGGGCCGTCGAAGCCACCGATGACACGGCGCGAATCGCTCACATGAAGATGCATGCCCAACAGGTACGCACTCACATGTCCCGCTTAGCAGCGAAATCGTATTCCGAACAATTCGAGTCTTCGCCGGAATTCGTTGTGATGTTTCTTCCCGGAGAAATGTTTTTCAGCGCAGCGCTCGAGCAGGATCCGGAACTCATAGAAATAGGCGTGAATCAAGGTGTGATTCCCGCTTCGCCTACGACGTTGATCGCGCTTCTTCGCGCCGTCGCCTTCGGTTGGCGCCAGGAAAAACTCGCCCGCAATGCGCAAGACATCAGCGCTCTGGGAAAAGAACTTCACGAGCGCTTGCGAAGCCTCGCCGGACATTTGGAAGCAGTTGGAAGAGGTCTGGATCGAGCGGTGGAGTCTTACAACAAAGCCATCGGAACGCTGGAGAGTCGGGTATTGGTTTCCGCTCGGAAGTTCGGCGAACTGGGTGTGGCCGTCGCGCAGGAAATCCCCGACGCTGAACCGATCGAAACCACCACACGCACATTAGCATTCGAATGGGACGATCAACCCCCAATCGAACTGACGCCCCCCGATAAAAAACTCGCCGCGCCCAAAGACTAAGCCCGCCTCATCGCGACTGCTTCCACTCTGGCATCGGCGGCATTCACACCCTCAAAATTAACGAAGAAGCACTCAATCGCCAGCTCCGGAAAATTCGCCTTCACCAGGTCCGCAGCGCGCTGTAGCTCTTGCTCATGATGATCTGATTCCCGCTTGCGATCTCCCTCAAACGCCGCCAGCCCGCCGTAGGTCGCACAATCCGAGTGGCTCATCAGATACATACGCGTCGTCTTATGCAGCCGGATCGACATCCGCACCTGCTCCAAAATAAAATCGCGCTCAAAATCATTGCGCGGCGACGCTAGTGTTTTCGCCCCACCGGCCACCACAATCATGTCCGGCTTCAAAATCCCCTGCCGCTGCAAAAACTTCTGCACCGTCAGCCGGATACGCTGATCGAAGCAACACAGTACAGCGGCATCCGCCACGTACGGGCCGGCCTCGGAGTCGAAATGAAAGATTTTTTTCATTTGGTAACAAATCTTAACATCCATGTCATCCTGAGCGCAGCAGCTACTTCGCAACGCGAAGTGGCTGCGGAGTCGAAGGATCTCTACTCCTTCAACCGCTCTCATGGGCCGTCCCACTGTGCTAGCATTTCCCACCATGCGCACCCGCCTGACT
>DATBAX010000401.1:0-11512 GCA_036271275.1 Terriglobales bacterium | reverse complement strand
ATAGTTCTTTATCCCAGCCACGGCGGCCAAATTGATTTTCGCGACTTTGTCGAGAAACCTTCCTACGACCAGCTCGAACACTCGTTACCTAAATACGAGCGCGTATGGCTGGTGCTGTCACATGCGGGCCCTTCCGGGCAGGACGATACCTCAATGACCCTCGAAAGCTTGATTGCCGCCAGTCATCGAGGATTTAATCCACGCGATTTCTCTGGCCTGGAAGTATTTCTCTACGACGAGAATCATTTAGTCCTCACCAAATAAAAAAGCCCCTCACCGCGAAGCGGAAGGGGCTTGGAAATCTCAAACTGAAACCTTACTGGCTCGGCTGATCCATGGTGATGCCCTGGGTTGTCGGCGCCTTTTCAGCTTTCGCTTTCTTGACTGCCAGAGTCTGGTTGACCCAATCATCGGCCTTTTTCAGATCGGCCTGGCGCGCGGCTTCGTCACCACACTCCAGATCGCCTTTTCGACGATAGAGAAGGTTCATGTAGGCCATGGCATCGTCATAGTCGGTCCTGAGCTGCAAAGCCTTATTCAGGTTGTCGATGCCATCGTCTACGATCGGCCCAATTTTCGATTTGAGGTCTGGGCAGAGCTTTTTGTCCTTGATGATGTCGTCGTCGACCTTGATGCCTTCTTTGGACTTCACTTCCGCAGTCTGCTGATAGGCTTCGGTCCAGTCCACCACGCCTATCGAGTACAAGGCTTCCGGATCGTTAGGATCCAGTTCGTTGACCTGGTGATGGTACTGCTTGGTTTCGTCCCATTTCTTCATGTTGAAATACAGGGACGCGATGCCTTTGAGACAGGTCAGCTTCTGATCGCGTTTCGGACTCTCGTCCAATACCTTCTTGAACACATCGATTGCCTGTTGGGCGATGCGAGTGTTGTCCGGAGAATCGACGCCGGGAGTGTACTGGTTCGCTAAAGCGGTTGCCAGGTACAGTTGCGCATTCAGCAATTTGGGATCGAGGCTCGAAGACTGTTGAAAGTGATCAATCGCTTCTTCGTATTTGCCGTTCCGGTAGGCAGCGACGCCTTTGTTTAACTGGTCACGCGCTTTCAATTTATCGCAGCCAGTTGCAGACAACAGCACCACGCCAAAAGCCATGAATGCAAAAAGTTTTACGCTTCGTTTCATTGCGGTATAGGTCTCCCTGCCATCAGATCACAACCGGGACTAGCATACAGTGATCCAGGCTGTCGCGCCCGGCCCTATTCCGGACCGGGGCAACAGCAGGACTTATTGGCCTGCTTCAATCTTTGCTGTAATCAATCCAACTTTGTCGACGCCGGCAGCGTGCGCGATATCAATCACATTCGCCACATTGGCGAACGGGACATTGTCGTCGCCCTTCACGAACATCACTTTTTCGGCGCGCATCTTGAAAATATCAGTCAGCTTCGTTTGCAAAGTGTCCCATGCCGCGTCTTCCTGATTGATTTTCAAGCCGGGATCTTTGTCCGGCCCACGATCGATCAACTGTACAACGATCGTACGGTCGGGTGTATTGTCCTGCTTCTGGTTGGGCGGTGGCGGCTGGGGCACCAGCGCGTCCAACCCTTTCGGAGTCAGTGGCGTGATGGCCATAAAAATAATCAGCAGCACCAACAGCACATCAATCAGCGGCGTCACATTGATATTAGCGGTCTGTCCTCCACCGCTGGGGCCTGACATTCCCATAAAAGTCTCCTAGGATTCTTGCTAGCTAACTTATTGCCCACCCTCGGGTGGGGGCGGTCCCTGATTCTGTCCAGTCTTCTTTTGCTCGGTCAACAAGCCCAATTGATCCACACCGGCAGACCGCACATCGTCAACGACATCCACGACGTACTTGAACTTGGCTCGCTTGTCTGCCCTCAGATATACGCGCTTGTCGACTCGATTGGCGAGGCGATCTTTCACCTTTTCCGTGAGCACATCCAGGGTGACTTGTTCAGTACCGAAATAAATTTTCCCATCCTGCATCACGACGACCAGCAGAGCGTCTTCTTTGTCGGCATCCGGCATCGCCAGAGGATTGTTGACCTGCGCCATGTTGACGTTCACGCCGTGTTGCAACATGGGGGTGATGACCATGAAGATCACCAGCAGTACCAGCATCACGTCGACCATCGGGGTCACGTTAATGTCGGAGCTGACTTTGGCGCCTTCGTTACGGACATTTAGTGCCATAAGATTGTCTCCCGTACTTCAGACCCTATACCTTCCCGGTAGAGAGGGTCTCGGCGCTGGACTTGCGTCCAGCGCCGAACTAGCAACTCAAAGCTATTGCTCTACAACCTAGCGGCGCACTGCTCCGCGGCGCTTCAGGAAGTAGTCGATCAGTTCGCTGGAGGAGTTGTCCATTTCAACGTCGAACGCTTCCACGCGGCCTGTCAGGTAGTTGAACATCATGACGGCCGGAATCGCGACTACGAGTCCGATCGCCGTGGTCACCAGCGCTTCTGAAATACCGCCGGCAACTGCTCCCAGTCCTGTCGTCTTGCTCTTCGACATTTCCTGGAAGGCGTTCAGAATACCCATGACGGTTCCGAACAGTCCGACGAACGGCGCTGTCGATCCGATGGTGGCCAAACCACCCAGTCCGCGCTTCAGTTCGGCGTGGACAATGGCTTCGGTGCGCTCCAAAGCGCGCTTGGAAGCTTCAATGGTTTCGCCAGGGATTTCGCCGCTTTCCTGGTGGGCGCGGAATTCCATGAGGCCGGCAGTCACAACCTTGGCCAAATGGCTCTTCTTGTTACGTTCCGCCACCTTGATGGCTTCGTCGATCTTGCCATCGCGCAAAGCTCCGGCAACGGCAGGAGCGAAGGCGCGCGACTGTTTGCGGGCCGCGTTGAAGGCCATCCAACGATCGATCATCACACCGATCGACCAACCAGACATAATGAACAGAATGATGACGACAATTCTCGCCACCCATCCCATGTGGTGCCACAAAGCGAGCGGATCCCATTGGACGGTCTCTTCCTGGAAGATCCAGGTAGCGACCACAGGTACATGATTCATTGCTGAAGTGACCAAATTAGCTACGAGCATGAGTTGCTTCTCCCTCTTCGAATTGGTGTAAATAATTTCTGACTTCTAAAACTGACTGAACTCTGATGCGGTTTAGCCAGCCAGCGTAAAGTTCACGGTAATAGTTGTCTCAACTTCCACCGGCTCGCCATTCAGAATGTATGGCTTGTATTTCCAACGCTTGACCGCTTCAACCGCGGAAGGCACAAGCATGGGGTGGCCGCTGAGAACCTGGAGTTTCTGGATCGATCCATCCTTGCTGATCTCAGCCTGCAAGACCACTTGTCCAGAGATGCGGGCCTGTTTGGCCAAAGGAGGATAGGCTGGCTGAGGGTGGTTGATCAACAGACCCTGGGTGACGCCCTGGGACACTCGCACGCGGGTTGGAGTGGCGATCTTGGGAACAATCGCCGCGCTGCTGGCAATGCCTCCAATGACGCCGTTCATGGTTCCTCCGGGGATTCCGCCCGGAACTCCGCCCACGACTCCTGCCATCTGCGGCGGCGCCTCTTCTTCCTTGATGATTTCAATCTTTTTGGGGATCTTGGTGGGTGTACGCAGTTGGTCGTTGATCATGTTGGTCTGGATCTTTACGACCTTGACTACGGCTGCCGGCGGGGGCGGCGGAGGGGGTGGCGGTGGGGGCGCGACCAACCCAGTAAGCAATTGCGCTTTGGGTAAGGCTTCGGTGAAGAGCAATGGAATCAATACCATGACTCCCACCAGGATGATTTCCAGGAAAAACGTGAAGGTTGTCGTCAATCCACGTTTGGTTTTGAGCTTATTACCCGATTCGATGAGGCTGTCTTCAAACATAAGGTTTCTCCTACACTGACCCTACGTACCCTTAGACACCGCCTGCCACTACTTTGCTCCCAAAATCCACTGCTAGCAGCTAGCACCAGCCAAAACCGGCCTTTGTTAGCTAGAAGCTAGGAGCCAGAAGCTTGTTTTTCTACTTCTTTCCCGCAACTGCCTTGGCCGGAACTCCAGTCGGCTTATTCCGGTCTATCCGCCAATCCTGATAGGCCACCAAAATCGGCGCCGCGATCGCGATCGACGAATACGTTCCGATTAGGATGCCAATTACGAGGGCGAAGGAGAACCCATTCAGCACTTCTCCACCAAAAAGATACAAGGCGAGAACCGTAATGAAAGTCAGGCCCGCTGTCAAGATGGTCCGGCTCAGGGTCTGATTGATGCTGCGGTTGACGATGTCCGCCAGCTTTTCCCGCCGCATCAGCTTGATATTTTCGCGGATACGGTCAAAAACCACGATGGTGTCGTTATTGGAATATCCGATCAGGGTCAATATAGCGGCGATGACCGTCAAGGAGATTTCTTTGTTGGTCAGCGAAAACGCGCCTACCGTGATCAGCGTGTCATGGAAAACTGTGACCACGGCCGCCACGCCGTAAATCCATTCAAAGCGGAAGCCCAGATAAATCAGCATTCCGGCCAGGGAAAACCCAATCGCAATCCAAGCCTGATGTTTAAGTTGGCTTCCCACCTGCGGCCCGACAATGCTTACGTTTCGCACCCCAAAATTTGACAAATAAAAACCGTCTGGAAGCGAAGCTAGCACGGCAGGATCCGCAACCCCTTTCAAGTCGTCCATCGAGGTAAGGACACCGCCCTTATCTTTACTATCGCGGTAATTGATGATGGCTTGAGCTTGTGCCGTGTAGCGCTGATTGGCGTCAGTTCCTGCATGGAGGGGGTCTTTCTCCAAAAGATACTCGCCCAAAGTCAACGAACTGGTGTTATTCAGGTCCTTCTTGCCCGCTGGGACATTCGTCTCCAAGGCATTGATAATTTTGGTCTTGCCTTCATCCAACGCTGCTTCGCTGGTTTCCTGCGCGGAGAGATTGATCAGCACCTCATCCCCGCCCGCGGCTACAATCCTCTGGGTTTTGGCATTGTGCAGGCCCGCGCGTTCCATGGCCGCACGAATTTCATCGTCACTGGGAGCGTGCACGAACTTTACTTCAACCAGGGTGCCTCCCCGGAACTCGATGCCCAGAGGAATCCCGTGCCAGAACAGCATGGAAAAGATTCCCGCCACGCTGAATACCAGGGAAAAGGCGAGAAAATACCACTTCTTGCCCAGAAAATCTATATTCGGATTGCGAAAAAATTCCACGCTGCTTAAAACCCCTCAAGTTGTTTACTTGCTATGAAATCGCGTCAGGACAGCTAGATGCTCAACGCTTCGCCTCTTTGCTTGCGGCTCAAAATCCAGTCAAAAATCACTCGCGATACGAACACGGCGGTAAACAGGTTCGCCAGAAGACCGATGGTGAGTGTAACGGCAAACCCCTTGACCGGTCCGCTCCCGGCCATGAACAAGATAGCCGCCGAAACCAGCGTCGTGACGTGAGTATCGACGATGGTTACCCAGGCATGACCGAATCCCTGATCAACCGCCGATGGAGGCGTCTTCCCGTTACGAAGTTCTTCTCGAATACGCTCAAAGATCAGCACATTGGAATCCACGCCCATGCCGACCGTCAGAATCACTCCCGCAATCCCCGGCAGCGTAAGCACAGCCCCGAAATAACCCATAAAGCCTAGCAGAATCACCAGGTTAAGGATCAGCGCGATATCCGCGTTAATGCCGGCACCGCGATAATAAACCAGCATGAAGATGAGCACGGCCACCATGCCAACGATGGCGGCGTCCACTCCGGCGTGAATCGACTCGGTTCCCAGGGACGGGCCGACGGTAAGCTCTTGCAAATACTTGATTCCCGCAGGCAATGCGCCGGAATTCAGGATCAGGGTCAGGTCCTTGGCAGCCTGTTCCGTCATGCCGCCGCCACTGATGCTTCCCTGGTCCGATATCTCGCTCTTGATGGTCGCTACTTCCCGGACCCGCTTATCGAGTACGACTGCAAGGGACTCTCCAATGTGAGTCCGAGTAAAGTTGGCAAACTTGCGGCCGCCGTCATTGGTCAGCGAGAACGATACTTCAGGAGCGCCGGTGGTTTGGTCCCGGGAGACACTCGCGCCGCCGGATCGCAAATCCGCACCAGCCACGGCTGAAGTTCTCGCCACAATGTAGTATTGGTCCCCAGCTTCGTCGGTATTCCTACTTCCCTCGGCACGGCCTTTCAAAAGCATGGAATCCGAAGGGATCAAGCCATTGCTTTGCTGCAACGCCGCCTGTTCGCTGGGATACGGACCGCCCGGCCTCACCAGCTTGATTTCCAGCATGGCGGTGGACTGCATGATTTCCTTGACCCTCGCGGAATCATCCACTCCGGGCAACTGCACCAGAATTTGATAATCGCCCAGCCCGTGTTCCTCAATCGTGGGTTCGCTGACTCCAAGGGTATTAATACGGTTGCTAATGGTTTCAATGGCTTGCTGGACCGCCCGGTTTTTCAGATCGACTAGCGCCGCCGGCTTCATGGTCACCGTAAAGACATTGCCCGCCCCAGCGCTAGCGTCATACGCCTGGAGGCGATCGCTGATAATCGATCTCACGTCACCATCGGAATCCGAGGGGACACCGGTAATCACAATCTTTTCGGGAGCATTGACTGGATCTGGTTTGCTTACATCGGTAAAGCTGATTTTATGGACGCCGAGCTGCTCTTTGAGGAGATCGACGGCTCGATCGGAATCGGAATTGACCGCGTCGTTTACCTGCACTTGCAGGATTAAATGGGTCCCGCCTTTGAGATCCAATCCCAAATGAATGCGGCTCTGAATGGCGGCCAGGAGGCCACTGCGCGACCAGCTATCTGGCACTCCAAAAATGCCAAACAGGAATACCAGCAGGGTTGCGACGATGATGACGAGTTTCCAGCCTAAATTCTTGTTCATGACCTTAAATATGATTTCCTGATGTTTCTACCAAGCTGCTATTTACTACTCGCCTCTTCGGGCGCTGCCACCGAAACCACTGAGGCCCGGCTCACTTCGATGCGCAAATTGTCCGGCGGCACACGGAGCTGCACGTAGTCGTCCTTCAGCGAGATGATGGTGCCGCGCATCCCGCCGCTGGTGACTACTTTGTCGCCATTCTTGAGCTCGCTGAGCATTTGCTGCCATTTCTTCTGTTTTTTCTGCTGCGGCATGATCAGAAGAAAATAAAAAATGGCGAAAATAAAGATGAGCGGAGCAAAACCCACCCAGCTCATGGAGCCGCCACCACCAAGTTGCGCTGCAAACATTTGCACGTTCATGAAAACTGGAGACCTATTTTTTCCGCTAAATTAATTTCCGGAGCTGCGCCGGCCGGGCGCTTCAGGCCTTATCCATCAACGCATGGGCTATTGCGTGATCAGGCCGGAAACCTTACTTCAGGCACGTACGGGGGGTCGCATCAATCACTATCGCTGAGACCGCACACCAGACAAAAACCGGGTACCTTTCCCAAGTGCAATAGAATGACGCACCGCTCGCATAGTGTCAAGGTAGAAACTAAGGTTGTGGACGGTGTTTAAGACCTGGGCCAATACTTCATTCGCCGCATACAGGTGCCGCAAATATGCTCGAGAATAGCGCTGACACACGCGGCAGGCGCAATTTGGATCAAGTGGATCCTCGTCTCCGGCATAGCGGGCCTGCTTTATCGAAATTTTTCCTTCCGATGTAAATAACAATCCATGTCGCGCCGCTCGCGTCGGCAACACGCAATCCATCATGTCGATTCCCAAATTGGCATACTGCACAATTTCTTCCGGCGTGCCCACGCCCATGAGATATCGAGGCTTGTCGGCAGGCAAATATTGGATCGTCGATTCCACCACCTCCCGGGTAAGATGCCGCGGCTCGCCGACGCTGAGTCCGCCGATGGCATATCCAGGAAAATCAATCTCAATCGTACGTTCGGCAGATTCCTTGCGAAGTGCAAGGTCCATGCCGCCCTGGACAATGCCGAAGAGAGACTGAGTAAAGTTTCCAGCTTCAGGTTTCAAGTTTCGAGTATCCGTGCCGCTCGAAACTTGAAACTCGAAACCAGAAACTTTGTCTTTTGGCTGAGAGCTGAAAGCTGAGAGCTGAGAGCCGCTCCATGGCACTTCGTTCTTATGCTCCTCAAAATATTTCTTGCTCCGCTCGGCCCAACGCAGAGTCAGCTCCATCGATTTGCGCATGCGCTCGGCGTCCGCGGGAAATTCGGTGCACTCATCGAAAGCCATGATGATGTCCGCGCCCAGACCGATTTGTGCCGCCATCGCGCTTTCAGGACTAAAAAAATGGGGAGATCCATTCAGGTGTGAGCGGAACATCACGCCCTCTTCACTGACTTTGCGTAATTCATTCAGGCTGAAAACCTGAAATCCGCCGGAATCGGTGAGGATCGCCCGCGGCCAGGCCATGAACCCATGCAATCCGCCAAGCTTGCGGACTTGCTCCACTCCCGGCCGCAGATATAGGTGATAGGTGTTGCCGAGAAGAATCTGGACGCCAAGTTCTTCGAGAATGTCCTGGGATACGCCTTTGACCGTAGCCAGCGTGCCGACTGGCATAAATACAGGCGTCTCGATTTCCCCATGCGGCGTGATGAGGCGTCCGGCGCGGGCCGGGCCATTCGTGGCTTCGATCTGAAATTGCGTGGACACTGCTGGGATTGTAACAACCGGGCTATTGGTCGACGATATGCAAGATCTCACCGCGCACGCTGCCGCCTTCGACGATCAGTCTTCCCGCGGTCACCGGCAGCGTGAATCGTCTCGGCCCCGCGCTTCCGGGATTGAAATACAGCACTCCGTTTTTTGTTTCCTGCTTGGACTTATGCGTATGCCCATACACAACCACGGCAAACCCCGCGGCCTCGGGCTTGAGATCGAGTTCGGCAAGATCGTGAAGAATGTAAATCGATATGCCACCAACTTCCAAAACATTGGTCGCTGGAATTTTCTGCGCCCAACTTTCGCGATCGACATTTCCCCGAATGGCGGTTACCGGCGCGATGGTTTCGAGCGTGTCGAGAATTTCAGGATCACCAATATCGCCGGCATGTATCAGATAATCGGAATTCTCGAGAACGCTCAGCGCCCCCGGCCTGAGCCGGCCGTGCGTGTCCGAGATCACACCGATAGTCAATTTCATGATTCACTCTATCGTGGCTCGACGCTTCCGTAACTTTCCGCTTGACGGTCACCCCGGCGCGGACTACCGTAAAAAAATCGATCGCAACGAAAAGAAGCGATTAGCAATAATTCGTAAGCCACTTCGGAGGATTCTCAACTAAACCTTTAAGGAGCTACCAATGAAATGCAACTTCAGAAGTCCCCTCGTCTGGGCTGCCACAATCTCCCTAACGCTTCTGTGTACCCTCAACGTATTCGCCACCACTTACTATGTATCCACCTCGGGCAGCAATAGCAACAGCGGTTTGAGCACCAGCAGCGCCTGGAGAAACATTCAATACGCCGCCGATCATGTGACTGCCGGCGACACTGTGCAAGTACTGGGCGGCACCTACAATGAAACGGTAAACATTGCAGTTTCCGGTTCAGCGACTGCCGGCTACATTACGTTCGAAAATTATTCAGGACAAACCCCCGCCGTCGATGGCACCGGCTTAAGCATTCCCGGAAATCAGTTTGGCCTCTTCAATATTGCCAGCCAGAGCTATGTGATTATCAAGGGTTTCGAAATTCGCAATTACAGCACGACCAAGAAAAACGTAGTTCCAGTCGGCGTCTACGTCACCGGAGCCGGAAGCAATTTGCAGCTTCTCAATAATCACGTTCACGACATTGTGACATCCGCGAGTGGGTGCAATGCCAATGCGCTAGGAGTGGCTTTCTATGGATCACAAGCCCCGGCCTCGCTAAACCACATCACGATTTCAGGAAATGAACTGAATAATTTGAAGACCGGTTGCAGCGAATCGTTGACATTGGATGGCAACGTCGACACTTTCACGGTGAGTAATAATCTAATTCACGACAACAACAACATCGGAATCGACGTGATTGGATTCGAAGGAGTTTCACCGAATGCCACTTACGACCAGGCGCGGAACGGACAGATCATTCTCAATTCGGTTTACAACATTACTTCGAATGGAAATCCGTCGTACTCCGCCAACTGCACCTGCGCGGACGGGATTTACGTGGATGGCGGGACCAACGTCACCATCGAACGGAACTTAATCCATAACGTGGATCTTGGAATCGAAATGGCCAGCGAGCACTCGGGAAAAACAACCAGCTACATTACCGCCCGCAACAACCTGATCTATTTTGGAAACTCAGCCGCCATTTCGATTGGAGGTTATGCCAAGTCGGTGGGCGGGAGCGATCACATTTCGATTGTCAATAACTCGCTCTTGAAGAACGACAGCAAGAATACCGGCAGCGGCGAGTTTCAAATCCAATATCACTCCACCAACAACATTTTCGAAAACAACATTGTTTACGCCGGATCAAAGGCGTTGATGGTCAACGACTACACGAATTCCACACCCAGCCCGGCGACCCTTGATTACAACATCTACTATTCCTCGGTCGCAGCGGCCAATTCTAACTGGGACTGGCAGAAAAAAAGTATCACTGGTTTTACCACTTTCCAAACCACTTCCGGCCAGGACAGTCACTCGCAATACATGGATCCCGAATACCTAAGCACGACGACCCCCGACCTGCATGTCCAAGCGGGATCACGTGCGGTGAACGCAGGGAACAACCTGGGTTCATCGATTGTCGGCGCTACGGATTACGCCGGGAATCCACGGGTACAGGGTTCGGACATTGATATTGGGGCTTACGAGCAATAGTTTGGAGAGGGAAATTGGGGCCAGCGGGAAAACCGCTGGCCTCGAAGTTTTACGCCGGCGCTGCTTCCAATTCCGCCTTTTGTGCTGCCGCAAAATCTGAAATTTCCAACCGAAGGTTCCCCGGATTGGTTGCGTAATTCATGCCGGTTTCCATGTCGATCACTCCGGCGCGAATGAATTTCTCGATTTCACCATCAAAGTGCTGCATGCCTTCTTCGCCGCCCACGCGCATCGCATCCAGCAACGTCTTACCTTCGCCTTCACCTTTTTCTACATACTCGCGGGTGCGAAGCGTCGACTTCAGGATTTCGATTGCAGCAATGCGCCCAGTGCCATCCTTGCGAGGAATCAACCGTTGCGAAACGATGTAGCGGAAACTCTTGGCCAGGCGATTGCGAATTGTGTTCTGTTCAACCATCGGAAAGACTCCGACAATGCGCTCGATGGTTTTTGACGCGTCAATCGTGTGCAGAGTGGAAAGTACCAAGTGGCCAGTTTCAGCGGCTTCCATCGCGATTTCAATCGTCTCTTTATCGCGCATCTCGCCGACCATAATCACTTTCGGCGCCTGTCGCAACGCCGCCCGCAGAGCTAATGCAAAACTCGGCGTATCACGATGCAGTTCCCTCTGGTGAATAATGCAATGCTTGTGAATGTGCAGAAATTCGATGGGATCTTCGATGGTCAGAATGTGATAAGACTGCTCGCGATTCACCCGATCGATAATGGCCGCAAGCGTCGAAGATTTCCCC
>DATBAX010000400.1:0-5791 GCA_036271275.1 Terriglobales bacterium | reverse complement strand
CAAGGGCAAAAAGAAAAAGAAGGGTAAAGGTAAAGATGACGAAGACGGCGGCCCGCGAATCCGCCGCGTTGCCTTCAACGAAATTACCAAGAAGGCTGTTCAGGAAGCCTTCGAGCATCCCCGCTCCATCGATCAGGCTCTGTTCGACGCGCAACAAGCCCGCCGCGTTCTCGATCGCTTGGTGGGTTACCAAGTCTCGCCGCTTCTTTGGGACAAAGTACGCCGAGGCATTTCCGCCGGCCGTGTGCAAACCGTCGCACTGCGCCTGATCGTCGAACGCGAACGTGAAATCAAGGCTTTCGAAAAGAAAGAATACTGGACCATCGACGCCAATCTCGCCGGTCCCAAGCCCCCTGCTTTCGATGCCCGCTTTCTGGGCAAGGGTGAAGAGAAGATCGAAGTCACCAACGGCGAAGACGCCGAAAAAATCCGCGCGGCCATTGAAAAAGCCGATTGGATGGTCCGCACCGTCGATCGCAAAGAGCGCCGGCGAAATGCGACTCCGCCATTCACCACCAGTAAGCTGCAACAGGATTCGTCCCGCAAACTTCGTTTCAGCGTGAAGCGCACCATGATGATCGCTCAACGCTTGTATGAAGGCGTCGAGTTGGGCGAAGAAGGCTTGGTCGGTCTCATCACTTATATGCGTACCGATTCCACGCGCGTCTCCGATGACGCGCTGGCCGAGGTCCGCGAATACATCGGCACGCAGTACGGCAAGGAATATCTGCCGGCGACGGCCAACACATATAAAGAGAAGAAGGCGGCGCAGGCGGCCCACGAAGCGATTCGTCCTTCGTCAGTGCAGCATCATCCCGACCAAATCAAGCAGTACTTAAAAGAAGATGAGTTCAAAGTTTACAAACTGATTTGGCAGCGTTTCGTAGCTTCACAAATTATGCCTGCGGTCTTCGATCAGACTACCGTCGACATCGATGCCAAATCCGGCAGCGATTCCTATTGGTTCCGCGTCACCGGCTCCGTACTTAAATTCGACGGCTTCCTCAAAGTCTACGAAGAATCGAAAGATAGTAAAGATGAAGAGGAAGAAGAGTTAAAGCACAAACTGCCCGCGCTCGAACCTGGCCAAAAACTCACGCTGAAAGAGTTGAAGCCAGAGCAGCATTTCACCGAGCCTCCACCGCGCTACAACGAAGCGTCGCTGGTGAAGGAGCTCGAAGAACGCGGCATTGGGCGCCCGTCTACTTATTCGGCGATTCTTAGCACCATCCAGGAACGCCAGTACGTGCAGAAGTTGGGAGGGAAGTTCTCTCCCACGGAAATCGGACTGGTCGTCACTGATCTGCTCGTCGAAAACTTCCGCGACATCTTTGATATCGAGTACACCGCTCGTCTTGAAGAACAGCTCGACGACGTCGAAGAAGGCAAAGAAAAGTGGACTGACACCCTGCACGAGTTCTACAAGCGCTTCTCCAAAGATCTCAAATATGCCGAAAAGCATATGGAGAACATCAAGCGCATGGAGAAGCCCACCGACGAGAAGTGCGAGCGCTGCGGTTCGCCGCTGGTAATCAAGTGGGGCAAACACGGATCCTTCTACGCGTGCAGCTCCTACAATAAAGAAGATGAAAATAGCTGTAACTTCACCAAAGAAAATCCCATCAACCTGCCCGATCTCGATTCAGCCGATGTGCAGGCGACCACGCAGGAAGAATATTGCGAAAACTGCGGACGGGTGATGGTGTTGAAGCGCGGACGCTTCGGCCAGTTCATGGCTTGCACCGGCTATCCTGATTGCAAGACCACGCGCCGTCTCGACCAGGGCAAAAAAGTTCCAGACATCCCGCTCGACGAAAAATGCCCGAAGTGCCAGAAGAATAATCTGATGATCCGCCACGGACGTTACGGCGAATTCACCGCTTGCAGCGGATATCCCGACTGCAAATATGTGAAGCAAAACTTTATCGGCGTGAAATGCCCGCTCTGCGACGACGGCGAACTGGTCGAGAAAAAAGCCCGCAAGGGGAATACTTTCTACGGATGCGGGAACTATCCCAAGTGCAAATTCACCTCGGCGCACAAGCCAATCCCGGAGAAGTGTCCGAGCTGTGCTAATGCTTTCCTGGTCGAAAAGTTCCTGAAATCCGGCCCGGTCATCGCTTGCCCGAACAAGGAATGCGAGTACGAACGACCGAATCCCGACGCTGTAATGCCGGAGTCATTCCGTTCCCAGGATTCGCCCGAAGCCGCCGAAACAGCCGGCGACTAAAACTGATCAAGACTGAAGGGAAATTCCAATGGCCAAACCGACCGCTGCCGACGCTCAAGTGATTCTCAAGCTCTATAACCTTCGCCGCGACGCGGAAATGCGAAAAGCCCGCGCCTGGTGGCTCGGAGAGTTCTGGCCGAAGAGTGTCGAGGATTTTACGAAAGTTTCCGCCGCCATGGGCACCCAGGAAAACAACTGGCTGCGCCAGGTTTCGGGCTACTGGGAAATGGCCGCGTCTCTGGCCGTGCACGGCGCCGTCAGTTCGGACTTATTCCTCGAGCCATCTTTTTCCGGAGAAATGTTTTTCCTGTTCGCCAAGGTAAATCCGTTCCTGAAAGAGTTGCGGGAAAAGATCAGCCCAACCATGCTGCGCAACGTGGAACAACTCATCAAAAGCACCAAGTCCAGCCGCGAGTTCTTCAAGCGGACAGAAGTGAACGTCGCCAATCGCCTAAAATCCATGGCCAAATAAAGCGCCGAAAACGCTTAGGGGAAAATTTCTGCTCTTTGGGTGGCGCAGTCGCTTCGGCGTCTGAATTTAAGAAATATATTCCCGGATGTACTCATCCTTAGTCTCCTGCAAATCCAGCAGGCTCCCATCAAAGATCACCTTGGAGTCTCGGAGGATCAGAAAATTCATCGGCAACTCACATTGCATGCCCTGCGGCATGCGCTCCATGTGATTTGTCTTGCGATCGAAGTAATGCGTGGCCATGGTGAACGCGTCCTGCAACCGATGCGTCACCATCAGCGAACTGGTCTTATAAACGTCGCGCTGTTTGACGATCAATTCGATGATCGTCGTCGAAGTCACCGGATCCAACCCGCCGGTCGGAGAATCATAAAGCAGAATTTCCGGACGTGTCACGGTCGCACGAGCGATAGCGACGCGTCGCCGCATTCCTCCCGAGAGTTCAGAAGGAAACAGGTCCACGGTATGTTCGAGCTCCACAAAACTTAGCGCTTCCCGCACCCGCTTTTCGATTTCTTCCTCGGGAATGCTGTGTTCCTCCATCAACCGAAAGGCAACATTTTCCCGCACCGTCATGGAGTCGAACAGGGCGCTCTCCTGAAAAACCATTCCAACTTTTCGCCGCAGTTCGAATAGTTCTTCTTCACTCATCTGCGTGACGTCGTTTCCCAGCACGTAGATGCTGCCGCTATCCGGTTTGATCAATCCCATCGCCAGTTTGAGGAGCGTGCTCTTTCCCGATCCCGCAACTCCGAAAATGGCTTTGCTTTCTCCGGCGGGCAACTGGAACGAAATCCCGTCGAGCACGGTTTTGTTCTCAAAGGCAAGAGACACGTTCTCGAATGCAATGACCGGGGAGCCAGGTTTTTGAGGAGTGGGAATCGGCTGTTCGATGACTGTGGGAGGCGCAGCCATGATTTAGTGGGCGCCCAATATTGCCATCATGAGTTTCGTGATGAAGAAATTCACAATCAGAATCAGCACCGACGACGCGACCATGGCCTGCGTAGTCGACTTGCCCACCCCCTGCGTCCCGCCGCGAGTGGACATTCCGTAATAGCAGCCGACGGTCGCGATGATGAACCCAAAGAATAGCGGCTTTAGCAGTCCAGTGAAAACATCGCGGAAGGCGAGCGCCTGCCAGGCGGAACTCCAATACTGCCGCGAATCAATTCCAAAAATCAGTCGCGCAATAATGCCGCCACCAATCAATCCCAAAAGATCCGCAATGATGGTCAGGAAAAAAAGCATGAACACCGTGGATACCACACGCGGCGCAACCAGTTTCTTCATGGGATCGGTGCCCAGGGCCCGCATGGCATCGATTTGCTCAGTCACCACCATCGATCCGATTTCACTGGCGATCCCCGACGCATTCCGTCCCGCGACCATCAGCCCGGTGATGATTGGACCAAGCTCCGTAACCATGCCAACAGAGACCAATTGTCCGATCAGCGAGAGCGATCCAAATTTTTCCAGAGTTGCGGCGCTGTTCAAAGCCAGCTCGGCGCCAATAGACAACCCAGCCAGAATCACAATCGGAAGCGATCCCACTCCAATCAGATCAGCCTGCTGAAGGATGTCCCCAAAATAACGCGGATGGCGAAACAGATTGGAGACAGACCGGCCCGCGAGTACAGCGTAATCCTGTACCGCCTCGACCTTCTCTTTGGCAAACTCAGTCGGCGAGATCAGTTCCATTGGGTCAACTCTCATCGAACTATAGCAGAGAAGCCTATCCGCTTTCAGCCATTTGCGGCGCTTGGGAAGTATTTCAGATTTGTGATTCTAGATTTCAGATTGAACAACATGGGGTCACAGTGGGCCAAACAGGATCCTCTTAGCGTTCTTCGCGGCTTTTCTTTGCGACCTTTGCGGTCAAATTCTTTTGACCTAAAGCTCCCAGCCGCAAAGAACGCAAGGCGCTTCAGATTTCATGGGCCCGCAGGTTTCCAATCTGAAATCTAAAATTATTCCCTGGTTTTTTTCTTGATCTCGATATTCAGCCGCTTAATCTTCTGGTTCAGAGTGGAAAGCGGCACGTGGAAACGTTCCGCTGCTTCGGTTTGGTTCCAGTTGCATTTCTCGAGCATGTCCACCAGGATGTGGCGCTCGCAATCTTCCATGATGTCGAACAGGGAAGCGTCTCCACGGTGTTCAAGCATGGGGAACGCTGTCCCGCGGCCAGCAATCTGGTCGGGAAGCAAATCCGGCCCGATCTCGGTTCCAGACGAAAGCACCACCGCGCGCTCCATTACATTTTCCAGTTCGCGCACATTTCCCGGCCACGAGTAAGTCAGCAGCGGCCGCAACGCTTCCGGAGTGATTCTTCGCAGCGGACGTTCATTCTCCTGCGAATAGCGATGCAGAAAAAAGTCGACGAGTAATGGGACATCCTGCTTGCGCTGCCGCAACGGAGGCAATTCGATCGTGATGACGTTGAGCCGGTAAAAAAGATCCTCGCGAAATTTCCCTTCACGTACGTGCTGCGCCAGATCGACATTGGTGGCCGCGATAATCCGAACGTCCACCTGCAATTCATGCACACCGCCCAAATGCATGAACTTGCGGTCTTGCAGGACGCGCAAAATCTTGGCCTGCGTGTCCATGCCCATGGTCCCGATTTCGTCGAGAAACAACGTACCTTTATCGGCGATTTCAAACAGTCCCTTTTTCGAAGCGATAGCGCTGGTGAACGCGCCCTTCACGTGCCCGAACAAAGTGGATTCCAGCAAGTCCGCAGGCATGGAACCGGTGTTCACGGGAACGAACGGCCGATCACGCCGCGTCGAATTCAAGTGGATTGCCTTGGCGATGAGCTCTTTGCCCGTCCCACTCTCGCCCTGCAGCAACACTGTCGATCGGCTGGGAGCAACTTGCGCCACCAAATCAAAAATCTTCAGCATGGGCTCGCTCTTGCCCACGATGTTTTCAAAGTTATAGCGCTGCTTCATCGCGCGCTTGAGCTGAATGTTTTCTTCTTCCGCGCGGTGGCGAGCCACCGCGGCGCGCACGTCAGCCAGCAATTTCTCGTTGTCCCATGGCTTTTGGACGAAGTTTGCCGCTCCCGCCTGCATGGCTTTGACCGC
>DATBAX010000399.1:0-2823 GCA_036271275.1 Terriglobales bacterium | reverse complement strand
GTGGAGATTGTTTGGGTGTCTGGTGTCCGGTCGCGGGGCTTAGGTCTCGGTTCTAGTCGCGGGTTGGAGACCTAAAACCCGAGACCCGAGACCGCCTTCCTATTTCTTCCGTTCGACCAAAAAGCGCGCGAGCGATTTCAGGGTTTCTGCGCGCTGACCAAAACCCTCCAGGGATGCGAATGCGGATTCTACCAGTGCGTCAGCTTTCTTCAACGATTCATCTATGCCGAACAATGCGGGATAAGTGGCTTTCTCGGCGGCTGTGTCTTTGCCGGCGGTCTTTCCTAGTTGCTCGGAGGTTTGGGTTACATCGAGAACATCATCCACGATCTGGAATGCCAGGCCGATGGATTGTCCGAAGCTCCGCAATTTCTCCACATCGTTCGGATTGCCCCCGGCATAAATGCCGCCGCTTACGACGCTGGCAGTGATCAGAGCGGCGGTCTTTGCACGATGAATGTATTCCAGCGTGGTGACGTCGGCTTTGGTGTGCTCGGCTTCGAGATCGACGACCTGGCCTCCGATCATGCCATCGATGGTGCCGGTGCCTCGGGCGATTTCTTCAATGATACGGACGCGGGCTTCCGGCACGCATTGCAACCGGGCCAGCACTTCATAGGCCTGGGTTTGCAAAGCGTCTCCGGCGAGAATTGCGATGGCTTCGCCGAAAACTTTGTGGCAAGTGGGACGCCCGCGGCGCAGATCGTCATTATCGAGTGCGGGCAGATCGTCGTGGATCAGAGAATAGGTGTGCAGCATTTCCAGCGCTGCGCCAAGATTCTCGATTCCTGCGGGAAGGGAATTGGCGATCATTCGTCCGGCTTCCATGCAAAGAATGGGTCGGATGCGCTTGCCTCCGGCGAAGACGCTGTGACGCATTGCTTGATGGATGGATGCAGGCCGCTGCGTGGCGGGCGGGAGCAAGCGTTCGAGGGCCGCATCGGATAGAACGCGCCCTTGCTCTAAAATCTGGTTGAGCATGACGGTGAGTATAACAAGAGCCGCGGAGTGATCTGCGCGACCGCAAAAGTCAGAGAGTCAAAGCAGTTTGCCCTGAGCGGAGTCGAAGGAACCCTACTATCGTGCACGACTCACTCGCTCAGCATGACAAGAAATTAGGATTTTTTTGCTGGAGCCGAATCGGAGAGAGGTTCGAACGCCTCGGCGTGCAGCTTGCCGTTTTGCTTCAGCAGAATTTCCACTTTACCTTCTGCATCTTCGAGTTCTTTGCGACAGGTGCCGGAAAGTTTCATGCCTTCCTCAAAAAGTGTCAGAGACTTTTCGAGAGGCACGTCTCCCTTTTCGAGTTCCTGAACGATTTTTTCCAGACGCTGGAGGCACTCTTCAAATTTTGGCAAGGGAAACTCCTCCGTCTATTTTAATCCAGTTCAGGTCAGACCGATGTAGTTGGCCTCGAGGTTCCCAAGGCTTCCAGCACATCGACTGCTGAGGTGTACCGGCCCTGTGGGGCGCTGATCTGCGCGCCCTGCACCATTTCGCGTACGGCGATCAACATTTCTCGCGCGATCAAAATGCCTTCTTCGCGTGCGGCTTCCGGTGTCGGGGCTTTAGTCATGCGTTCGAGAATCGCGTCAGGCACGGAAACTCGCAGTTCGTTTTTCATGAACTCGGCGTTGCGGGCGCTGACCAGCGGCCAGATTCCAGCCACCACCGGAATTCTGAATTGCTCGATGCGGCGAATAAAAGTCTCCAGCAACGAAAGATCGAAAACCGGTTGGGTGACGGCATATTCCGCGCCGGCTTCCACTTTGTATTCGAAGCGCCGGATTTCTTCGTCGAGATCGGATATGCCGGGATTGGCGCCCACACCGATCGCAAAGGCGGTGCCGGCTCCAATCGGATTGCCGCCGATGTCCTGGCCGCGATTCAGATTGTGGACGATATTCACCAGGCCGATGGCATCGACGTCGAACACGGCAGTCGCGTCGGGATAATTGCCCATCTTCGGCGGATCGCCGGTAATGCAAATCAAATTATGAATTCCCGTCGCCGCCGCTCCGAGCAAGTCGGATTGAATGCCAAGCACGTTGCGATCGCGGCAGGTGTAATGCAGGATGGCTTCAATCCCGACTTCTTGTTGTACCAACAACGAAAGAGCCTGATTGCTCATGCGCGCCGAAGCTCTCGGGCTATCTGGAATGTTGATCGCATCCACGCCCACCGATTTTAGAAATCGCGCACCCTCAATCTCTTTGCGGATGTCGGTGCCCTTGGGCGGCACGATCTCCACCATGGTCAGAAACTCGCCGTTGGCCAGCTTTGCACCGATGCGCGAACGCTCGGCTAGCGGGACAGCCGGAGCGATCCGTGGGACCGCTTCACCTTTGGTCTGAACGCCCGCCGTTTTGGCGCGGGCTTCGCCCACGCGCAAGGCAGCTTTCATGATGCGAATGTGGTCCGGTGTGGTTCCACAACATCCGCCGACCAGGCGCGCGCCAGCTGCGACAAATTTGCGAGCGTAACTCGCCATATATTCGGGCGAACAAAGATAAATATTTCGTCCCTCGACGGAACGCGGCATGCCGGCGTTCGGTTGAGCGGCAAGCGGCAGGGAACTCAGCGTACGCATGCGTTCGATCGCATCCAGCATCGCTACCGGACCGATACTGCAATTGCAGCCGATGACGTCCGCTCCCCATTCTTCTAAACGCGGCGTAAAGCTTTCGGGCGTCGAACCGTCGAGAGTGTTGCTATCTTCGTCGATCGTGACTAGCGCAACGACTGGAATCTTGGGATTGACATCGCGCGCAGCCAGGATTGCCTGATGGAGTTCCTCAAGATATCCAAAAGTTTCCATGATCA
>DATBAX010000398.1:0-6574 GCA_036271275.1 Terriglobales bacterium | reverse complement strand
GAAGGATACGGTTGAACTAAATAAGCAGCTTCAGGTTTATTTCGAGTACGTCGTAAATCTGTGGCAGGCTTTCTTGCCAGAATCCCATAAAAACACTTTTCCGCGAAGCTTCATTTTTCCTGTGACCGTTCCCTTCGCTTTCCTGGGAGAACTTCCGGCCACCTTGCAAGGTGAGTTACGTCAGTTGCATATTTCCTTGGAAGCGTTCGATAGGCCGACTCCAGAAGTTGCTGAGAAATAGGCGGCGGATTTTTGTGCTAATTTGTGCTACGGACCTTTACTTCTGTGATTTCTTGGATTTCTAGGACATTAAAGAATCAGTAAGTTACAGATTCTAAAAGAGGCCTTGCAGTTCGATTCTCACCCGCGCCTCCATTCTTTTTCTAATTCGGACGTTCTTCTGCACTTACCGTCCGTGAAACCGAAATCCATTTTCTTGCTAGACTTCCAGTTCAAGTTTTTCTGGAGGCATTCTTGGCTCGATCACCCAAAATTTCCCCAAAACTTAAAAAGCGCGCTGCGCAAATTCAAGTGCTGCTCATGGATGTGGACGGAACCATGACCGACGGCGGCGTCACCCTGCTCTCCCAACCAGACGGCAGCGCGCTGGAAATCAAGACGTTCGATGCCCACGACGGGCAAGGTCTCACGCTGGCACAGACTGCCGGGATTCGCACTGGATGCATCACGGGACGCGAGAGTGCGGCGTTGCTGCGTCGCGCCCACGAAATGAAAATGGAATTTATTTATATGAAACAGCCGGTCAAGATTCCCGCCTACGAAGAGATCCTGAAGAAGACAGGCGTTCCGGAATCGGCGGTGGCCTTCGTAGGCGATGATTTACCGGATTTGCCGGTGCTGAGGCGCGTGGGTCTCGCGGTTGCCGTGGGCGACGCCGTGCCTGAAGTAAAGAAAGCGGCGCACTTTATCACCCGCGCAGTCGCAGGCCGAGGCGCGATTCGGGAAGCGATTGAGCTTATTCTCAAATCAAAAGGCATTTGGGAAGAAATGATCGAAAAGGCGCGTGCATGATATTGCAATTATGAAAAAGTCTGGGGGAAGACTGCTTTGTTCCGCGCTCGAAAGCCTCGGCGTCCGGCATATTTTCGGATTGCCGGGATCGCAGAACGTTGAATTCTTCGAGGCACTGCGCACTTCGTCCTTGCGCACCATTCTTGCGAATCATGAACTGGCAGCCGCGTTCATGGCCAACGGGTATTACCGCGCGTCTGGCAAAGTTGGGGTGCTCACCACCATCCCCGGGCCGGGATTCGCATATACGATTGCTGCCATCGCCGAAGCGTCGCTCGATTCGGCGGCCGTTCTTTATATAGCCAACAAGCCTCCCGACATTGTGGGGAAGAAATTCAACCGGCAATCGATTGATCAGCGCACGATTCTTGGGCCGCTGGTCAGGAAAATTATCGATGTCGATCGTGCCGACGAGATCGTTTCCGGAGTGCGCGAGGCGTTTGCTGCGACTACTGCTGGCGAACCGGGCCCGGTCATGCTGCACCTAGATCCGCAAGCGGTTTCCGGGGAGGGTGAAGATGTCCCGGGATCGCCGCCTGCGTTCGCGCCGCGGCAGCCTGATGTGGCGCCGGTGAAACAAGTCGTTGAGTTGTTGAAGAACTCGCGGCGTCCTGTGTTCTTTGTCGGCCAAGGCGCGAACGAAGGTGCGCAACAACTTCTCGAATTGGCTGAACTGCTGCAAGCTCCAGTGGTTGCAACGCGTTCGGCGCGCGGCGTGTTTCCGGAAAATCATCCCTTGGCATTGACGTTTGTTTCGTCAGAAGGGGCGGCCAAAAGCTTTAATTCGTTGCTCGAACATAGCGATCTGGTGATCGCCGTAGGTTGCAAGTTCTCGCAGAATGGGACTTACGGGTTCCGTTTGCGGATCCCACAAGACAAGCTCGTTCACGTCGATGCGTCGAGTGAAGTGCTCAACGCCAACTATCCGGCAAAGATTGCTATTCATGCCGATGCACCGGCATTTCTGGCGGCGCTTCTAAATTCAGCCGAGGCTTTAAAGCCGCGAAATTCAGAATGGCGAACGGAGGAGCTTGCCGGGTACAAAGCTTCTGGCGCTCTTTATGATGACGAGCCGGAGCCGAGCGTGCATGGAGTGACTCCGGCGACCCCGGCGGGTTTCTTCGCGATGCTGCGAAAAATTCTTCCCGCGGAGTCCTGCCTGGTTACGGATTCGGGATCGCACCAGGTGCTTGCGGGCCGCCATTATCGGGCGCATGCGCCGCGTGGGCTGGTGACACCTTCGGATTTCCAATCGATGGGGTTCGGACTGCCCTCGGCCATCGGCGCGAAACTGGCGCAGCCTGACAAGCCTGTGGTGGTGCTGATCGGCGATGGTGGACTACACATCAGCGCCATGGAGATCGTGACGGCGGTGCGCGAACAGATCCCGTTGACGGTGATTGTTTTCAATGACGGCGTTCTCGGACAGATTCGTTTGCAGCAGTTCGCGCGGTTCGGACGCGCCCATGCCACGGAGTTGCTCACGCCGGATTTACAGCTTTTGGCGCAGGCGATTGGGGCGAATTATTTGTATTTCGATGGCGAAAATGGTTTGCGGGAAGCGATTCATAGCAATTCGGTGACGCTGGTGGAGGTGAGTGTTGGGGATAGTAACGCCATTCGGATGGATCGCGCCAAGGGATTGGTTCGGCATACGGCGCGACGAGCACTTAGGAAGATAAGGGGCTAGATCGCGTGAACGGGCGGGGATTGCGCCCTGGGCGCGTGGTCAGGATTCATCCCAGCCCAGGACTTCTTTTTGGGCTAAGCTTGATCGCTCTTAGCCCTTTACGCTGATGTTCGAAAACGACAGCACAGCTCTCCCTGAGGTCGGGCGACCCATCGACGTTGCCGGACGAAACGTGGTGAACGTCATGAAATCGATAAGCATGCTCTTTACCTGCGGCGATAAATCTTTGGCCTCGCGGCGATCGGACAGAACGCGATAATCCTGCACTCGCCCATTCGATCCCACGTAGGCTTCGATCACGAGCGAATCCTCGTTGATGGATGTCAGTGATGTGCCAAACGCCGTCTGCTGCAACTGCGGCGCGGTGTAGATGATCAAAGGAACATCGGGGTTCCCGGCCTGCAAAGGTAGAGCGGAAAAGCCCATGAACATCCCGAAAATCAACACCGCTACCGTCAAACCGGCGGTGGCTGGGACCATGAATGCTTCGAGTATGTTCTGCATCCGCTGACGCATGGCGACCCAATAGGGATTCCGGGCCCGCCGCACTTCCTGCGAAATCGCAAGACGCAGCTTTAGCGACAAGTCGGCCGGCGCTTTCTTGCGACCCACCGTCGCGAGCAAATGTTGGGTACGTTGCAATGCAGCATATTCCTGCCGGCATGCCCCGCAACCTTCCAGGTGCCGATTGATCTTATGCATTTCTTTCCCGGTCACTGCGCCGTCCAGATATGGCGAGAACAGGGTCGCTGCTTGGGAACACTTCATGGCATCACCTCAACTTCCCTGCCATCGGAAGAACCCCGGGGACGTAAACCAATTTTTTCAAATTTCACTTTGCGCTCTTGCGGCGCTTGTAAACCAAGTTCCGGCCCAACCTGCCGGACGTATTTCACCAGACGCTGCTTCAATGCTTCTCGACCGCGCGTCAGCCGAGACTTTACTGTCCCGAGCGAGACTTGCGTGATTTCCGCAATCTCCTCGTAAGACATTTCTTCCAGATCACGCAGCACCACGGTGGTGCGATAAGGTTCGGAAACCTTGCGTAATTCCTGTTCTACCCGCGCCCGAACTTCTTCGTGCGCCAGGCATTCGAAAGGCGTGTCCGATGGATCGACCAGCATGTCCTTGATGCACGGCGTCATCTCGGAAAACACATTTTCCGTAGCCGGCTCGATAGACGTTTCTTTGGCTTTGTGACGGAACCACCAGCGCCGCCGATTCGAGGCTTCGTGAATCGCAATGCGATAGATCCAGGTCTTCAAACTGGACTCGCCGTGGAAATGTTTCATCCCGCGGAAGACTTTTAGAAAGACTTCCTGGGTGGCGTCGGCGGCGTCGGCCGGATCGCTGGCCATGCGATAAACCAGACTGTAGATCGGCTGATGAAATTCGCCGATCAGCCAGGCATAGGCCTCTTCAGAGCCTGCCTTGAGATCGGCGATGATCGCCGCTTCCTGGGTTCGAATTCCAATCGCGCTTGCCAGATCAGCCAAACTGGTTGCTCCCGCCATGGTCGTCACGGCGTCACCCCCATTATAAGTTTTCCAGATCGCCTGCGCAGCCAAAAACGTGCGGACTCAACCTCTATCGATTCTCGTAATTTGCAGGTTACCCGCACCCATAGATAGACCCCGCGGAGTGACCCAGAGTTCCCAAGCAAAGGACATTATTTTTCAGATATTTACGAGAATGATCCGAGACGAAGGGCCGACCGAATGAAGGTAACCCTGGTTTGAGGTTACTTCGCGGTTACTACGGTTGAGCTGGCGGCTTTGGGGCTGGCGCCGTAGTGGCAGGCTTGGTTGCGCCGGGAGTCGTCTTGCCTTTGGCGGCCGGTTTCTTCTTCACTGGCGGCTTTTTGACGGGCTCGGTATCGTCGACGATCACTTTTTTCGGGGGCGCAGTAACTACCGGTTGAGCATTCCGCACCTGGGTGCGCAACTGAGTCAATTCCCCTTCTTTCGATTCCGCCAAACCCTGCATGCGCTCGGCGAGCGAGCGGCGAGCGGTTTCAATGGTGTTGAAATCGTTATCCAGGGCCTGGAACTCATCTTTCGATCCAAAAGCTCCCGCGGATTCCACCACCGAACTCAGTACATCGTAGAGCGCATCGAGGTTGCGATAGAGTTTAAAACTCGCGGCAAGACTCTCCGGAGAATTGCGCATTTGTTCGATAATCCCTGGCAGTGCGGATTTTAAATTACGCTGGAGCGATTCCACGTTCGCCTGGGTCTGATGTTTGGTGTTGGAATCGGTTTTCCAATGATCGATGCGGGTTGAGGCTAAATCTACTTGCGTGGTTTGCGATACCTGCTCGAGTTGCGTCAGCAATTGATTCAGTTGGCTTACCGAAGAATAAGAAACGGCCGGTTGACCTGAAGATGCCGTTTGGGCGAAGCCTGCCATCGTCACTAGCAGCGGGAGAAGGAAAAAACATTGCCGTATGCCAACGGAGTTTCGATTCATAGTTCGGACGAGCCCCTCGATTCACATCAGCATACTAATTATGGCGAGTTTCGCAAAATGGAGTGCTCCAAAATCTTGGACCACAAAGGGCACGAAGTGATACGAAGGTAAAACAATTCAGGCGATTTCCTCTGTGCACTTTAGTGTCATTTGGAGTTGATCGGGGTAGTGGTGCAGTTTGAAAAGATCCGCGTCCAGGGCATCGTGGCGACAAACCAGGAGGTTCGATCACGCGCGATAAGGCAATTTTTTGATACGCCACACTCTCAGAGGCTAAAGCCAGTCCCTGTTGATTTTGTTTCGGCACGGCTGAAGCCGATGCCCTGACACGGATCTTTTTCAAACTGCACCAACACCTGATCAGGTGTTGGTTTGACTATCTAACCTATGTAAGCGAGAATTGATTTACTCAGCGATAGTTTCCCATCCCGTAAAAATGGGCCTGTGGCGCAGCTGGGAGCGCGCTTCCATGGCATGGAAGAGGTCGTCGGTTCGATCCCGACCAGGTCCACCAAATCTCCCGGAACGCTAAAGCCTCAGAATTTACAAACAATCGCTGTAATACCTGCTCCTTTGCGATGTAGAATCCCCGGTGAGGATTCCCTTCCTCCGGCTGGATTCTGAGCTCTCCGGCAGTGCCAGCCAGGTGAACCGCTTGTCCACGCGCACTTTTCCAGCATTCGCTTTAAGCACCTTGCTGATTTGCCAGACCATGGTTTGCCAGACAGTGGCAGGTCAAACTTCGCCCGCCGCCACACCTGCGCCGGCCAGCACAACCGAGCAGCCTCCCGTGATTCATGCAACCACTCGGGAAGTGCTGCTGGACCTGGTAGTCCGGGACAAGCATCATCACACCGTGTCTGATCTTCGTCCGGAAGAAGTGGAAGTCTATGAAGATGGGGTCCGCCAGGAAGTGAGGGGCTTTCACAATGTAGAAGGACTCGAACAATTGCAAAACGAGCAGGGCGCGGCCCATCCACAAGTCGTGGCCCCGGGAAACACTGCTGAGTTGGCACGTCCGCTAAATTCATTGCGGCAGGTAAATTTTGTGTCCGTAATTTTCGCGCAGATCGGCCCCCTGGATCTTGAGTTCGCTCGCGAAGCGGTGCTGGAATTCCTTAAAAGCGACACCTTGCCAAATACCTACATCACCATCTACAGGCTCAATCCAAATTTGAAACTGGTGAAGGCTTACACCAGCGATACAAAAGTCCTGGCGCAAGCAGTGACAGGAGCTACCACGGGCCTTTCCGTTCCGGGTTTTGATGAAGGGGCTGCGATTGCCAGCAGTGTCGTCGCAAATGTTCAGGCACAAGAAGCGAATATTCTTGCGTCGCCGGTATCGGGGCAGGCGGCTCAGGCGGCCATTCAGGCGATAGCGGC
>DATBAX010000397.1:0-4370 GCA_036271275.1 Terriglobales bacterium | reverse complement strand
TAGTGCAGTTTAGTTGCGAGGGTTCGGGCCGAATGTTCGCAGGACAGCCGGGATCTCTCGTGCGCAGCACGTCTTCAATGGGATAGGAGATGGTTGCGTGCCGTGGGCAGGTCAGCGGCTGTCCGGCTTTCCGTCCTATTTGATTGCGGACGGTACTTGGCGGCTCTGAACAGGCAGGCACACGAAGCACTCGGGGCTTCCCAACGAGGACCCCGCGCAGCAGTAATGCAGACAATGAAGCTTTGCTTTGTTCAATAAATTAAGACTGACAGCGTGAAAATCGTTTTCAAGTAACCTTCCTACCAAACAAGCCAAACATTCTCCACGCAGTTGCCAGACTGTCTTACTCGGCGCGCAGAGCTTCATTAGGATTTACCGATGCCGCCCGACTTGCCGGTATAATCACCGCCAGTACAGCAACCAAGACCAGTGCGCCGATGGCGATCCACAACGATAGTGGATCGACCGTGCTGGTATTAAAGAGTAACCCTCTTATCAGGCGAGCTCCGGCGAGTCCAGCAGCAAGCCCAACAACAATTCCAATTGTGGTGAAGCTCCCGGTCTCGCTCAACACAAGATGCAGAACATCGATACGGTTTGCGCCCACCGCCATCCTCACGCCAATCTCTCGCGTGCGTTGTGCGACAGAGTACGAGAGGACTCCGTAGATTCCAATTCCAGCGAGTGCCAATGCCACAATTGAAAATATGCCAAGCAGCCTGGCAGTCATCTGCTGCCGTGCCAATGTGTCAGATAACAACGCATCGACCGTCTGCGGCCGGTAAATAGGCTGAGCAGGATCCAGCGCATGGACTGCGTTTCTGACAATCGGCACCGTATTTTCCGGATCGATGGCAGACCGCACAAGCAGCACTTCATGGAGTCCGAAACCGGGAAGATAGATTTCCGGGTCCGCTTCGGTATCGACTCCGAGGTCGTGGGCGTTGGCGACGACTCCAATCACTGGAATTCTGTCCGGCTGCGCGGTAAGTACTCCGAGCAGGATTTTGGCACCTACCGGATTCCTTCCTGACAGAAACCGCTGAGCGAAAGCACTGTTCACGACGAAGGAATCGGATTTGTTCTCAATGTCTTTTTGCTCGAATATCCTGCCTTCTTCCACCCGAAGGCCCAGCGTCTGGAAAAAACTGGGGCTGACATAGCGAATTTGCGCCACAGGAAACGTTCCGGGAGCCAGCGGTGGCGAGCCTTCGACCAGAAATCGCGTCATCACCTCAGAAGGCTTGAGCGGAAGAACGCTTGTGGTGCCGGCGGAAAGAATTCCGGGGGATTGTACGATTTTATCGAGAAGCTGCTCGAAGAAGTGGTTGGTCGTCGGACTGTCGTCGCCATACCGCGGTTCAGGAAGGGTGATTTCGACACTGAGAAGATGGTCTGTGCGGAACCCCGGATCAACTGCGAGCAGCTTTTGAAAGCTTCTAATGACCAATGTGCTGAGAAACAGCACCACGACCGCGATGGCGATTTCGGATGCAACCAGCATTCCTCGTGCTCGCGTCCGGCTATGTCCGCCAGTACTGCTGCGATCTCCTGGGCGCAACGTCTCCGTAAGGCTCGCTGGATTCTTTATGACCGGCAACAGGCCAAACAGAACTGCGGTGAGCGTGCATACCCCTAATGCGAAAAACAGCACAGGAATGCTGAGGCTGATGGACTCAATCATCGATCGGTCAAGACCGGCAGCGTGTCCAAGAGCAAGACGCAACAACGGAACCGCTCCGGCCGCGAACAGGATTCCCAGCGCACCTCCCAGTAGACAAAGCACCAGCGTTTGAGCGAAAAACTCAGAAAAAAGTCGAATGCGGTTCGCGCCGAGCGCCTGACGAAGCGCTACTTCACGCCGCTTCGCTGTGGCTCTTACCATCAAAAGATTGGCGACATTGGCACACGCAATCAGCAGTACCAACACGACCGCGCCCAGAAGGCTGATCATGGCTGGCCGCAAGGTTCCCACGAGTTGTTCGCGCAGCGGCTTGAGAAGCACACTCCAGTTGCGGTTCGTCGCCGGATATTCGGCAGAAAGCCGCATAGCAACCAGCTGCATGTCGGAGTTGGCACTTGTCAAATCGATGCCTGGACGTAGCCGACCCAGGACATTCACGGAGTGCCATATGCGGGAGACGCGAGTGTCATGATCCAACAGCGACATCGGTAGCCAAACCTCGCCCTCCGTTGGATAAGCTGCGCCAGGCGGCAACACGCCAACGACGGTATAGAGGAACCCGTTCAGGTCGACGTTGCGTCCCAGGACGCCCGGATCTCTGCCAAAGTAGCGATCCCACGCAGAAGCGCTCAATACGGCAACATGATCGTTTGCTGGAGTGTCGTCCTGTTCGTTGATCAGGCGGCCGACCAGAGGAGAAATCCCTAGTAGTGAGAAGAAATTGCCGGACACGATCACCCGATGTACCTGCTCGGAACGTCCATCCATCACGAGCGAAACGGTGTTTGGGTTGATCGTGGAATATGCGGCGATTTGTGAAAAGCTACTCTGCTGCGACTTCCAATCCTCATAATCCGGGTACGTAGCCTCGATGCCGTTCCGAAACAGGGGATTAGCCTCAGACAAGGCGACAATGCTACTCGCATCCTGGAAGGGAAGCGATTTCAGGAGCAGCCCATAAACGCAACTGAAAATGGCCGTGGTTGCCCCCACGCCCAGCGCAAGGGTCAAGACTGCGGTAACTGTGAATCCTGGAGACTTGCGCAGTTGGCGCACGGCGTAGCGTAGATCTCGCAATATTGCCGGCATGAATTCCCACCCCGTCGAAGGAGGTCGCTAATGCCTTGCCAGAATATAGCACTGCTTACATCGGGAAGCTTGCGCAATGTTCAATCTCAGTTTTGGATGAGAACCGGCATACCATACTCCGACCCTCCCCGATCACTTCTGTTTCGACTGACGCCAGAAAGGGGTGGCAGCGCACGGTCCTTCAGCCAGGTCGTAACCTGCTCAATTCGTTAACGAATCGGATTGACGTTCCAGTTCGCGATTTGCATGACCGAAGTAATCGTAAGATGCTTTGATCGCGAGCACGGCCTTTTGTCACAGGGACGGGACTCTGGCCCGACTTGAACTGCCGGTGGGCGGCCAGATCTTCAAATGGCAACCGGGACGGGGGAAACCATCTGATGACCTCTGACAAAAGAAAATGTCACATTGGAAATCGATGATCGGAGCCCCGATTGTCGCGGGCCAAATAATTCAACGCAATGAAAAGAGGCGGGAACGAAGAGACCCACTACCCGAGTACCGCAGGTCTTGCACTTCTCATCGGTAGTCCGAGCGGACACCAGTTTGCCCATAAGCTCGTACATTTCGCTTTGTCGCAAGTTCAACTTCTTTCAGCTTTGATGATGAACCTTTTGGCCGACCGGAGCGGAGCCCCCTCAAAGAGCCTTCCGAGGAAATGCGGGAAAACTCTTAGATTTCCATTCCACATCCGGTGCCCAAGACTCTAGCACTTCCATAAGTTGATTGTCACGAATAATGCCGTTCCGGGCCGTATACTGCCGCTGTCCGATTTGAGGGGTTCCATGCCGGAGTCACTAGCGAGCTACCCGCCGCAAGAGATTGGCCCTTGTGCTATTTGTGGTTTGCCCACAAATCTATACGACGATCCTTATACAGATGGTGATGGAAAGCCCGTCCATGAAATGTGCTACCTCAAGAAGCTAATGGGATTTTCAGAGACTCCGCCGCGCCGTGAGTCGGGCACCTAAAGCGTTCATCATCACGAAGTCTTTCAAAAACCTCCGAAAGCTGCTTAATTTTTATCCCACGCGCAAACCACGGATCGTCTTTTCTGAGCGTCTTGCAATTCCAGGTTTGCTTGGTGAGTGCCGGAATAAGATGAAAGCTGACGATCTTCTCCGCCTTCGAACTTAGACAGCAGATGAGTGCGTCGTTCTTGATTTCCTCTGGCGAAATCCTCAACTCCCATCTTGGATGGCCGCCCTTGGAAAGAAATCTTCGACAAAGGTAGAGCGAGATATAACAATCCTTGTCAATTTCAAGAACGCGCCGACGATACCTGCCTAACTGAACAATCTTCGCTGTATCGGAGGAAAGCCTTGCCAGTTCCCGCATCAAATCCTTTCGCAATGTCCAAGCACGCTGCCGATTCAGGAAGGCTTTTACCATCGAAGCGGTTGGAACATGGCCAACCAACGCATACAGCTTTAAGTAGGAACCAAAGCGGTTGTAAAGAACTCGGGGCTTAAGCAGCCCTCTTGAACGTCTGATGATTGATTCGCTTAGTCTTCCTTCCCGTAACAGCACGCGTTTAAGGTTCTCGATAATTTCTTGATCCGTTTTTGGCGGACGATTGCTTCTCCCCTCTATAACC
>DATBAX010000396.1:0-15580 GCA_036271275.1 Terriglobales bacterium | reverse complement strand
TTTTCGTAGGCATTCTGGAAGCGCTAATGGCGCCGCTGTTTATCATTTTTTATAACCTGCGAGCCGTGGGGCCGGCGTGGGAGTTAATTCCGATTGCTGTGCTCGGTACGTGGGCGTTGGTGGTAAACGGAACGTTCTTTGCCGCCATGTCATTACGCACCCGGAGCCGTGAAATCATGCTGCCGCTGCTGCTATTCCCGATTTCCATTCCCGCTCTCATAGCAATGGTGAGCGCGACCACCATTATTCTGACCGGTGAGGATTCCGCGAAATTCTGGATCGTGTTGCTAGCAACCTACGATGTAGTATTTACTTGCGTAGGCCTGCTCTTGTTTAATCTGGTGCTCGATGCAGAATAAAAATTTCCGGCCACGGATTTGCACTGATCTTCACGGATCTGCAATCTTAATTGCAGTAAAAAAATGGAAAGCCTCACTCAAGTTTCGCCAGAACACAGACCAGAGCATAAAAGAGATGAAAAGATTTTTAATCCGCGAAGATCCGTGTAGAACCGTGGCGAATTCATGAAACGGGCTTTTCCTATTCTCGCGATACTGACTGCGCTTTTGCTGAGCTATGCATTGCGCGGGGCCCTGATCACGGCGCCGACCGACCAAATGCAGGGAGACGTCTATCGCATTATTTACTATCACGTCCCTTCGGCTTGGACGGCGTTTCTGCTCTTCTTCATCAACTTTGTCGCGTCGATTCTATATCTGGTCCGCCCCAGTCAGCGGGCGGACGCGGTGGCTCTTGTCGCCGCTGAAGTCGGAGTCGTCTTTTGCACGGTGGTGTTGGTCACTGGACCCATCTGGGCCCGACCGGTGTGGGGGATCTGGTGGGCGCCCGGCGACATCCGGCTGACTTCCACTCTGGTGATGTGGCTCATTTATGTCAGCTATCTGGTATTACGCCGTTTCTCAAATAGCAGCCAGACCGCCAAATTAGCCGCGGCCCTGGCTATATTCGGGGCGTTGGATATTCCTCTGGTCTATTTTTCCATCTGGTTTTTCCGCACCCAGCATCCTCAGCCGGTAATCGGCGGCGGGGGATCGATCGATCCCCGCATGCTTCACGTACTGCTCATCAATTGGCTGGCTTTTCTTTGTTTCGCGGGACTGGTGTTCTGGTCACGCTATCGTCTGGAAATTTTGCAGAGACAATTGCAGGAAACGCAGGCAGCTGAAGCTTTGATCGAGTCCCGAGGCTAACTTTCGAGGATAACCATGAACCCTTATCTTTGCGCAGCCTACATAGCAACCTGGACCATTCACATTACTTATCTGGGGATTGTGGCGCGTCGATATGCCCGCCTGCGACGCGAAATTAAAGAATTGAAGCCGAAAGTCTGAACAATTTGCTGAGATCTTTTTGGGTGGAGTAATGCTTCAGCGCTGAATTAGCTGAATCAGCCGGTCGCAGTCCGCATATTCAGAATCCCCATCCCGGCATCAGAACCCAGGAATTCATGGTCTTCGATGCATGCAGCCACTCCGATGCGTGACACCGGCAAAGGGGCCTCAACCCTGACCACGCGAGCCATGAACCGCACCCGAACTGGATCGGTCAATGTGATGTGGGGCGGAAACGTCATGGTTACGGCAATGCGGGTTCCCTGGGTGATGGGACGATCTACATAAAAGAAAACGCCACGCGCGCTGACATTCTGGGTTTCGGTCAGGATCTCTCGTTCAGGGACCTGATTGGCGGAATCGGATTCCGCCTCGGCGAATTTCACCATTGCTGGAAGGCGCATGTCGAAGCGCCGCATGGTGCGTCGTTCCTGCGAAGTTACTGGATCCGCTTGTTCTGGAAGCATCTCTTCAGTTCAATGTCACGACAATCTGCCGTGGCTTGTTGGGAAAAACGCCTGAGTGCATTCGAATATCGGCCAGTGTTCAAGGATTAACTTACTTATCAGTCATTTGCAAGCCTAAAAGTTTCGGCAACTGTCCCAGTCAATGTTTTATGGGGCCTTGATGCGGCGACCGAACTGCTTGTGAGGAATTGAATTTGGGCGTCATCCCACGATTCGACCGTCCGCGACTCCGATGGTCTCGAATCTTTATGAAAACTTTGCTTTGACGATCGGCATCTGGCTCGTCACACTGTGCATCTCACCAATGCAGGTCGCAGGGAATTGCCACGCACCTTGACAGTCTATCCGTCAGATGTTTAAGTAGTTACTTACTTTTGCGCCCATTTTTTGGTGACGTTACGCATGCCGCTGCGCCGCGAGTGGAAATGCCGTTCGTGCGCCGTTTTTCTTTGTTCTCCACGAAATCGGACATCCGGAGGAGCTAGTGAGATTGAATCGCCTTGGGTTAAATAGGGAGTTTGTGCGGAGTCGCGGCGTGCTGGGACTCGTGCTGCTGACGGTTGCTGGAGCTGTCCTGCTAAGTCTGGACGCTCGCACCGCGCAGCCGGTCAGAAACGGCAGCCCGGCGGCAAAGTTGGCCTCGAATTCTTCGTCCGCACCTTCTTCCCCCTCGACCGCGAAGCAGCAGCAAATCCGGATGGCGTACAGCCAGTTGCCTCTTAGTTTCGAGCTGAACCAGGGACAGACCGACTCCAAAGTAAGATTTCTGGCGCGTGGCGGCGGGTACGGGTTGTTTCTGACTGCCGATGAAGCCGTCTTAAAGTTACGGTCGTCTGCGAAAAATGTCCTCGCTTTGCGCATGGCTCTCGACGGAGCTAACAAAGATGTCACGGTGGTGGGAACCGACGAGTTACCCGGCAAGAGCAATTATTTCATCGGCAATGACCCAAAACAGTGGCATCGCGACGTTCCGCAGTTTGCGCGAGTTCGTTATCAGAATGTTTATCCCGGTATCGACCTGGTTTATTACGGTAATCAGGGACGATTGGAATACGACTTTGAGGTCGCGCCCGGTGTCGACTCGAAGCAGGTAAACCTGCACTTCCGGGGATCGAACACCCTGCGCATTGATAACAGCGGAAACCTGGTGCTCGCTACAGGCGCTGGAAACGTGAAGCTGGAAGCGCCCCGCGTTTATCAGAATATCGGCGGGAAGCAACGCATCGTGGCGGGAAAGTTCGCGTTGCGCGCCAAAGATCAGGTGGGATTCGATCTCGGCGACTACGACCGCAGCCGGACGTTAGTCATTGATCCCCAGCTTACTTTCTCGACTTACCTGGGAGGATCGGGCGCTGAAAGTTGTTCGGCGATTACGGGTCTTCCGTTTACTCCGGGCTGCCCCGCGATCGCGGTCGACTCTGGTTTGAACGCTTACATTGCTGGTTCCACGGAGTCCACGAATTTCCCGCCGCTTGGGGAAGTCGCCGGCAGCCTGAAGGCAACCGCCAATGTGTTTATCGCGAAGTTCGATTCCGAAGGCTCCTCGTTGGTCTTCTCCACCTATTTCGGCGGCACCGGCGCCGGCAAGGATTATCCCGCAGGAATCGCTGTAGATTCCGGCTTTAACGTTTATGTGGCTGGAACCACCAGTTCCGACGATTTCCCTACTTTGAACGGTTTGACCGTGACCCCTGCGGCGGGTAATCACGTTTTTGTCAGCAAGTTCAACTCGGGCGCCAATTTGCAATACTCAACTTTATTGGCAGGGAGCGCCGTCGATAGCGCTTCCGGGGTGGCCATTGATTCGTTGGGCAGAATCTACGTGACCGGTGCAACCACGTCCACGGACTTTCCCACTACAGCGAATTCATTTTCAACGCTCAATGGATTTGTTCCGCCGGGATCCAACGAGCTATTTTTCTCCAAGCTGGATCCCACCGCGAACGGATTGTCCGCTTTGCTGTATTCCACCTATCTCTTCGGCACGAAAGTTAACACCGGAGTGACTCCGACGGTGGTTGGCGGCGGCATTGCGGTAGACACCAATTGCGACGCCTACATTTCGGGCGGCACCAGCTACAACAACATGCTGCCGTTGACCAACGCTTACCAGGCATTGCCCACAAGCGTATCTGGAACCAACGCCTGGCTGGCGGAATTTGCCGTTCCTACAAACTCCAATTGCGGCTCCGATTACTTTCCGAACTACGCAACCTACTTCGGCGGAACAGGCAACGATGTGGCTTATGGAATCGCTGTCGACACGGGCCACAATACCTACATAACGGGATCGACGACTTCGAGTGACATTGCGATTCCCACCACCGACGCCATTCCGCCATTCCAATCCTGTCCCGGTGTGGCAAATACTGTTCCTCCCGTGGTTCCTGCTCCAGCTTGTTCCGCAGTAACAGCCACGGACGCTTTTTTAGCGAAATTTGCTCAGCCCATCACCGGCGGTATCACGCCTGGCGCCGTTACGCTGACTTACTTTACTTACCTGGGCGGGGCCGCAAACGATGCCGGTCTGGCCGTTGTGGCTGACACGACCGGCGGAGCGCGGATCACCGGTTTCACGCAATCTGGGGATTTTCCGAACTCTCCGAATCCCGTGGCTTCCTGGCAACCGGGGTTTGGCGGAGGCACCGACGCCTTCTACGCCCGGATCGATACCACCACAACTTCAGTTTCCGCCACTACGCCGACGACCTTTTCCACGTTCTTGGGCGGATCAGGCACGGACATCGGAACCAGCATAGCTCAGGATTTCCAAAGCAGCAGCTATGTGACGGGCGAAACCTCTTCCGGAAACTTTCCCACACACATTCCATTCCAGGGGGCTCTCGCAGGTCCCAGCGACGTCTTCCTTACCAAGTTGGGACCGTTGGTTAGCCTTAGCACCACGGTGACCGCAACCCCAACTCCGGTTGGTGTGGGCAGTGTCGCCACTTTTACCTACAGCATCACGAACAATTCGACCGATCCCACTAGCGGCATCGTTTTTACCGACAATCTCGATATCGGCAATGCAACTTTCGGCACGGCCACCGCCAATCCGGGTAGTTGCACCGCAGTCGCAAACCTGAGCATATCCTGCAGCATCGGCATTCTGCAGCCCGGCCAGATTGCGACCGTAACGGTGACTCTCACTGCAACTCTCGCCGGCCCTCTCAGCAACAACGGATACATTAGCTCTCCGGTCAGGGGAGCCACCAGCAGCACCACCGTCACTGTCACCGACTTTTCTATCGCCCCTACCTCCGGCAGCCCAACCACGGTAACGGTTCCCGCAGGAGTTCCAGCGGTTTACAACGTGCAGGTGACGCCCATCGGCGGCGCAGTTCCGGGCAGCATCACTTTGAGTTGCAGCGCTTTGCCGAGCGCCGTGGGTCCGTGCTCCTTTACTGGAGGCTCTTCGATTACCAACCTCAACAATGGGCCGCAGAGCCGTGTGCTTGAAATTCCCACAGTCGCGCGAGTCACCACCACTACGGGCATCCAGCGACATGGCGGACTGTTCTATGCATTCTGGTTCCCGGTCAGCGGTCTGGCACTTCTGGGCGTTGGAGGCAAACTGTCGCGCAGGCGGCGCGTATTGATGGCTGCCGTTCTGGCTGGGTTCTTCGGGTTGATCTTATTCCAGGCCGGCTGCGGAAGCACCAGCACCACGACGTCTACATCGGGAACGCCGGCTGGCACGTATACCATTACCGTCAATGCGGTATCGGGCTCGGCTACGCGCTCCACGCCGATCCAGTTAATCGTTCAGTAATCAAAACGGGCTGGCGAAACTACGGATTATGCTTCAGCACCACTGCTGCAGCTTCGTCGGACCCGATCACTCCCTGCAACTTGCGCCAGTCGGCAATGTGATCTGGATCCACGCTCAGGTCGCGCACGATGTATTCCCGCCAATAGCGAATTTTTGATCCCTCGACCTGGACTTTGCTCTGGTAACTGGCGAAGCCGACGTCGATATTGACGGGATCAGGGATGTCGTCCACTTTGTATTCCTGCGGAATTTCGATTTCGTAGGTGTCGGTTTCGCGCGAAGTCCGCCTCAGCTCGATGGGATACTGCCTGGGCTTGCGTTCGCGTTCGACATGCGCGCTTTTTTCTCCCAGCACGCGTGGCCGCACCAGCATCAACGGACCCCGTATCTGCGCGTACTGCGGAGTGGTGAACTTGAACTTGTAAATCAGGTCCTGCTGGATTTGATCCAGATGCTGAATGTCGCTGCTCTCCACCGTGAATGCCTGGAGCGACCGGCTCAACCGGTGTTCCAATTTTTGCGAACGCTGTTGTTGCGTATCGGAAACCAGGTTCCAACGTTCCGCCGACGCCAAATCCCCGCTGCTGTCTTCCATTACTTCGCCGCCCAGCGTGCCATCGGAACTCAGGATGAAATGGCCGGTTCGGGTGAGAAGATTCGTGTCAGGCGAAAGAAGAGGGGTGTGGATCAATTCTCCGCCGGAATCGCTGACCAGCAGCGCATAAGTGTTCTGCAATTGGGCGCGCAATTCTCCCGCCGGCGTTTCCTCGTCGGTAGGATCGAAAATGATGTAGCGCTTTCCGGTTTTGGCCGTCACCACGCTTTGGTAGGCATCACTCTTGATTTCCGAGGGCAGCTCGATCGCGATTATGGCGTGGTTGAAAAAGTCGGATGGCAGATTGGGATGCACAACGCCGCGCTCGGTATGGATCAAAACGTAATTGGACTTGATTCCCACTTCCTGCAGCATGCTGCTGAGCAGGGTGGCTTTGTCTTTGCAATCGCCATAGCGAGCGTGAAAGATGTCGCCGGCGGGATGGGGTTGAAAGCCGCCAATGCCAATCTCAATCGCCACATAGCGCACTTCGGCTTGAAGAAAAGAAGTGACCGCCTTTATTTTTTCGTCGAAACTATTTTTTCCGGCCGTTAACTGAAGGGCCTTGGCGGACAGTTCGGGAGTGGGACTGCGGCGTCCGGCAATCAGTCCACCGTACCAATCGCCCAAGGCGTTCCACGATCCGGATTTTGTTCCCCTGTCACCGCCTCCGAAATACGCGACCTCCATGCGCCCGGAAAGCGCCCAGAATGCCGGCATAAGAGCTTCATGATCGATGGCGGGCACGTCTCGCGCGGTCCATGTCCAACGGTTTTCTCCCATCTTCACCGGTTCGACCGCTGCGGCGCCGTCGGAAGATGTCTTGTACTCCCACCCGGCGGGAAGCTGAAGAGTCATGTTCGCTTCATGGACGGGATTGGGTTCTTGAAAAAACCAGTGAAGCTGGTTCAACCAGGCATGGCGTCGCACTTCGTATTCGAAAGCCACCACCGATCCCGTATCCGCCGCCGGCGCCCGCGCTCTTCGATAGCGAATGTCGTCATAGAGATTTTCGTCGGAAGCTCCGGATTCGAGGAAATCTTTATCTTTCAATTCATAGTCGTTGCCAGCGGCGTCCGTGATCCATGCGTGAATGGACAATAACTTTTCTTTTTGGCTCACGTCCATCGCGAGGAAGCCTTCGTCGCGTCCTTCATGGCGGAGAATTTTCACCACGTGACGGCTGTGTTCTATATATTCTCCGGGGGCCGTGACCGTGAAATCAGTCTGGTCCAGCAACACGACGGCGTTGGTGTCCGGTTCGTATTTCGGAAGCGTCTGACTGGCGGCCTGGCGCACCCAGTCTGGTACGTTCACGCCAGCCCATGAGATCTGGGCCAACAACGCAATGCCTGCAAACAACCAAAGCGTCTTCTTAATTTCCTGCAACATGTGCTGCCGCCTTCAGGACGATTTGCTGATCGTCTCCAGCTTTGACTTTGTCGTAAAAATCCTTGACGGTCTTGTATTCGGCGACCGGGAACAGCACGCCGCCATTGATGAAATCGCGTCGTGCGAAAATCTTATTCGGCGCTTCCTGCTTTTGCTGGTTCTGATAAAGCGCATAGTCGAGCTTTACATCATCATTGGGCGGAAGGCTTTCGACCTCGGTATTCGGAGGCAGCGTCAGATGCACTTCGTCAATCTCCTGCGTCGGATAATCGAAGTAGACGGCATTAGTGCGCTGCGCCGCTGGAAATGCGGCCTTGTTGTTCACTTCGAAAATATGGGGAGTGACCAGCCAGCGTTTGCCCGCACTGACGGCGGTCTGACTACTGATCTTGAATCCCGCAACCACGGGCTCTTCGGTATTTTCCCATTGGGGAATTTTCGTCAAGGTGATTTCGCTATTTCCGGGCAGCCACCGCTTTAGTTCGTCTTCCAGCAATTTCTTGCGGCCTTCTTCGTCGGTGCGGCCACCCTGGCGGCGCCAGTTCATGGCTTCGATCCCGTAGAAAGCGATATCCACGGTACCATCCAGGCTCCCTTGATCGTTTAACGTCACCTTTGCCACTCGAACTGTAATTGCCTGTTTATAGTCCGAGTCCGCACTCTGGCTGATTTCCGTGCCTTTCTCCGCGCTCTGGCGAATGCCCTTGATTCCGGAATAGTGCCAGTTGAGAACTCCATAAGGACAGTATTTCGTTCCAGGATCGAGAAACACATCCTTGCCATTGAGGGATACGATCGCGATCTCAGCCACTAACTGATTGGTACTCATGTATTGCGGATCGAAGAAGGCTTCGCTTCGATTCGGCACCCACATGAGCCATGCGGGAATGCGTGCGGCCCGCACCATGGCGACGAATAACCTTGTCAGGTCCTCGTGATCGCCGGTCCGTTGCCGTAGAACGTCCTCAGCGCCGTGGTCCGGCTTCAGTCCAAGAGCATGCTCTTCCTGCACTGCCCGGTAAGGGATATAGCTTTGGTTTTCCAGTTTCGAAACATCGGCATAAATTTTGCGTACTTTTTGCTCCGGCGTGTCGGTGGCAGCTACGATCTTCGACACCTCTTCCGCGAGCCCGTTTTTGTGGCCCATGAAACTTTCGGCATGCTTGTTCCATGTCTTGCCGGCATCCTTCCAGAAATCTTCTACCTTGCTGCGGGAGCTGTAATAAAAATTGACTCTCCATTTCAAAGTATCGGCTGGCAATTGGAACGGTTCATCGACAAACGCTGGAATGTCATTCACCTCCAGGTCCACCCAATACGAATTCGGCATGGTGCGAATTTGCGGCAGGTGTTCTTTGGGCATGTAGGACGTCCAATTCACGCCATTGGCGACCTGACCGTTGCCCAGCGTTACGGTGATATTTGAGCTCTTGAAGTCGTAAGGTATGTTCTTGAAAAACGCCCGCTTCTGAAACAAATCGCCCTGCATGACCCATTGCGGCTGGATCAGGCTGTTGTCTCCGTAGCGGTAGCTATACCGGTATTCAATGATGCTGCCCACTTGCACATCCGGAAGACTGAAGGACTTTACCTGATAGCGCAGGTCGTGTTGTTTCACTATGACTTTGTCGAGCGCTTTGCCCTCGAAGGGGAGGACAGAGCCATCGGCATGAACGGTCCTTCCCGCAATTTCACTGATGTTGCCTCCGTGCCGGTCGTATGGGATTTGAATGTCTGCGTACTCACGGCCGGCTTCGGTGAGGATCTTCATGCGAATGTAAGTATGGTGATAGTGCAGCAGGTCGTCATCGGTCTCTTCGCGGTTAAGAATGACCGCGGCTGCGCCAGGCTGTTCCGCAAGGGTCGTCATTTTCTGCTCTTCCGGCGTAATCGGAGGCCAATCGGCAGACCAGGAAACGCGGCAGGTTAGCAGGAAAGCAAACAGCAATAGACGACAATGATTCGCGCGAATAAGAGATGGCATGAGACCTCAATCCGGGGGGAGAAAGCAGGGCGCACCATTATGCAGATTTCCCGGCAGGCAGGCAAGTAAATTTACTGAAGACTAGGCCACGGATTTCCGCTGATTTTTCGGTAGTCGGGCAGTTTGAGGAAAGAAGATTCGTGTCAGGCAATGGCCTTTGGCCGTGCCGCCTTGATCGAAGAAAATGGATTGCCGCGCCTAGAGGCGCAACCGCCAGGAAGCTTGGGCATAGACTGCGCCTACGGGCGCGTTCAGTCGGTTCACGCAAAGATTGGCAGGGCTGAAGCCCTGCCCTGACACGAACCTGAAGGTTATGTAGTCGTGCAGTTCGCTCAAGAATCTCAAGATTTATCATCCCGATGCTGGGAAGATCGGCAGGGAATCTGCTTTTTATTGAAAGTCGCGGAAGATCCCTCGCGGGATAGTGCCGTGCTTCGAAGTGACAAGTCCTTGCTGACTATAACTCCACCACTAACAGATGTTCCTATCCGCGAGAATCCGCGTAATCCGTGGCCAAGGTTTAGCTGGCGCCGGCAGAGAGCTTATGGCTTTTGGCCTGGGCAATACCGTATTGGCGGATCTTATAAAGCAAGGCTTTATAACTGATCTGCAGCAGTGCAGCAGCCTGTTTGCGGTTCCAGTTGGTGGCTTCAAGTGCATGGGCAATAGCTTCGGCTTCGGCTTCGTCTTTGGCGCCGCGGGCTACCGACTTCAGGCCTCCCGAGGCGTCAGAAGCGCTGCGCGTTGCGGGATCAAAATGGGCTCCAGCGCCGTCGCCTTTCGGGCGCAGTTCGTTGATCGCCAGCTTCTCATCGCCCAAAACCAGATAGCGCTTGATGAAATTGTTCAGCTCGCGCAAGTTGCCGGGCCATGGATAATCCAGGCAAGCCTGCATCAGCTCTGGCGAAAAGGGAAGTGGCGCGCGCGCGTACTGCTCCGACATCCGCGACATGAAATGCTTTAACAGAATTGGAATTTCTTCTTTGCGCTCGCGCAGTGGCGGAATCTGCAAAGTGAAAGCGTTCAAGCGATAGTAAAGATCTTCGCGCAACCTTTTATTTGCCAGCGCTTCCGGAATGTTGATGTTGGTGGCTGCCAGAATGCGAACGTCGACCTTGATCACACTGCGGCTGCCCAAACGAGAGAACGTCTGGTCCTGCAACACGTGCAAAAGCTTGGCTTGCAGGCTGGGGGGCATTTCGCCGATTTCGTCCAGCAGGATGGTGCCTTTATTGCAGATTTCAAATTTGCCGGGCTTGGCGTGGTTCGCGCCGGTGAACGCTCCTTGTTCGTATCCGAACAATTCGCTTTCCAGTAACTCTGCCGGGACCGCTGCGCAATTTACTTTCAGAAACGTGCGATGGGCGCGCGGTGAAAGTTTGTGAATCAATCGCGCCATGACTTCTTTACCGGTTCCGCTCTCGCCTAACATCAAAACTGGAATATCGACGTTCGCCACCAACGCTGCCTGCGAACGCAGCTTGCGCATATTGGCGCTGGCAGCGACGAAGAATACATCGTCGGCCAACTCTTCCACTTCGCCGCCATAGTTTTGCTGATTGGTGCCGAGGCACTGATCGATGACTTTATCCAGTTCGGCCTTCTGAAAAGGCTTGGTCAGATAATCCTGTGCTCCCAGGCGAATCGCCTGTACGACTTTGCGGGTATCACTCACGCAGGAGAGCATCACAACTTTGATGCCGGATTGGATTTGACGAATTTGTTCCAGCGTCTGCAGGCCGTCGATTCCCGGCATCAGCAGATCCAAAAGCACGAGATCGGGATGCATTCCTTTCTGAATGCGTTCGACTGCCTCTTCGCCGGTGCTGGCGGTGTCGACCTTGTGGCCGTCCACTTCAAGCAAGGTACGGATGTAGCGCAACATTCCTGGTTCATCATCGACCAGTAAGATTTTGGCCGTGTCGCTCATTTGCTTTTCCCCTTGGCAGCGTTCGCTGCGGGCGTAAGTGGGATGATGAAAGAGAACTTGCAACCTGCTCCGGTTTCACTCTCCACCCAAATTTTGCCGCCCATGTTATTGATCAAACGACGCGCGATGGGCAGACCCAATCCCATGCCGTCGGCCTTTTCGGTTTGGGGAACCCGAAAAAAATCGTCGAAAACTTCCATGTGATATTCGGGAGAAATGCCGGGCCCGGTATCTGAAACGCTCACCTTGACGGAGTTCGGCTGGGAAAGGTCCCGGCGGCGGCGCTCGCTGCCCGCGGCAGGTTCGCTCACACTGCGGCGTTCCCACATGTACGGCTCCGCGTGAAGCCAGACAGTTCCGCCCGACGGAGTGAACTTCGAAGCGTTTTCGAGAAGATTCGAAATCACACGCTCGATTTTTGGCGCGTCAAAAGAAAATTCCGGCAGCTTGTCGTTCACCAAAAAATACAGCGCCAGCCCGCGTTCCTGAAATCGCGGCGACCACAGCCGGCAGACTTCCGAAAGGCAGGTATTCATATTGCCGGCTTCGTAACGCATTCTCATTTCGCCGGTTTCGAGCGTGCTGTAGCTGAGAAAATCCTGGATGAAGTGCAGCAATCGCTGACCGTTCGAATGCATGTCGCGCAAAACTTCGCGCTGGCGTTCGTTCACCGTGCCAAGTTTTTCACTCTGCAATACCTCCACGTATCCATTCAGGATCGCGAGAGGAGTTTTAAGATCGTGGGTCGCCGAGGCCAGCGCATTCGTGGTCCGCGAAAATCGTTCTCGCAACTGGGTGTAATCCTTCGACTGCTGAACGCATGAAGGATTGATGCATGACTCCGCAGCGATCTTGCGGGCTTCGGCTGCGGGTGTTGCTAATGCGTTTTCTGGTGATAGGCCCATGATTAGAGACTTCGTGGCTTTATTAGTAAAGCGGGGAGGGAACATCGACCAGAGCGCTGATGATGCCGTAACGAGATGCTATGACACGCCCCATCCCGAGTCAACGAAAAATGCAAGAAACTAGTCACAAAAGGGAAAATCCTTTCTGTTTACTCAGCGCCATGCGGATGCTGTTGTTTGATGCTTAAATCGAATAGAAACATGCAGTTGACATTATCCCCGGATGCGATTCCTGAGTGTCATCGGTTTGTCCGTTGGGTGTCAAATTACCGTCGGTCAGGGACGGGATTGCAACCCGATATTTTGATGAAAACCATCTGGAACCTCTCTGTGGATAACTTGCCGCACGGATAGCGGAGATGTGACGGTTTTGCAGGTTTTTCACCGGTAATCGCCCGCTTTTGCCGGATCATTTGGCCCCTAAGGTGCTGTAGCTAAAAGGTTATAGAGTTCGAGAGGCCGACTTGACTCCCCTAAAGCGCGAATCTGAACGCCGTAGATGGACCCGACTGCCTCTGGCGATCCCGGTTTTTGTCCGGAGTCGCGATCAGGAAGGCAAAGAGTTTCTTGAGTTTGCCACTGCCTGGAACGTTTCCGCCGGCGGGGCCATGATCGCCGTCCGGCGCTCCTTGCGGCTCTCCTCGCAGGTCTTGCTGGAAATCCCCAGCGCCCCGGCAGCCACGTCGCCCGAGAGCTCTAAGGCCTCCAGCCGCGTCCAGGCTAAGGCCAAGTGGGTGACTCATGCCGAGGGATATCACTTGATCGGACTGAAATTCGCTCATCCCCTTTTGGACCATGCTTCGCCGCGAACTTCCGTGAAAAGGAAAGTTGCTTCTTCGCAGTGAAAAGTTTTTCCTACACGACCGGCCCGCTACTGACAATTCCCCGATCGAACCGCCAGTTACCATTACCTTCGGCAGAACTATCGTAAGTTGCTGATTGCGCAATCCTTAGTCACAATCCGTACACCGTTTACAAAGACTGCAAAAGTTTGGCTCTCAGGATGCACTGGATAGGCAGTGTAAGGAGTCACAGGCGATCGCATGGCTATTTCAAGCACAAATCCGGTCAGTTCCCTGGTTCAGTCGTTGGGCGAGATGCCGCCTGAGGCGGTCGTTTTCGGGAAATCCGAGGTCATGCAGGCGCTGCGGGAGCGCATGGACAAAGTCGCCAGCGCAAACGTCCCCGTCCTGATCGAAGGTGAGAGCGGCACCGGTAAAGACATTATTGCCCGCATGATCCACAGCCATTCGCCGTGGCGGACCGGGCCTTACGTCAAGGTAAACTGTCCGGCGATTCCCGGCACGTTGCTCGAAAGCGAACTCTTCGGATATGAAAAAGGCGCCTTCACTGGCGCTTACGGAACCAAGCCGGGCCGAGTCGAGATGGCGCATCGAGGGACACTTTTCCTCGACGAGATTTCTGAATTGGACATGGGCTTACAGTCCAAGCTTCTACAGCTACTGCAAGACGGACAGTTCTGCCGCATCGGCGCGCAGGAAGATAAGAAAGTTGAAGTGCGTGTTGTTTGCGCGACCAATCGCGTCTTAGAAACGGAAGTCCAGAACGGGGCGTTCCGGCAGGACCTTTATTATCGAATTAACGTTGTGAACTTGCGCATGCCCCCACTGCGGGAACGCCGGGCAGACATCGAAGACCTAGTCAATTATTTTCTCGAATACTACAACCGGAAATACAACTGCCGCGCCCGCGCGATTTCTCCCGACCTGATGGCGGTGCTTCAGAAATATCACTGGCCCGGCAATATTCGCGAATTGGAAAACCTGGTCAAGCGCTACGTCATTCTCGGAACGGAAGACGTAATTGCCAGCGATCTCGTCGCGCGCGAGCCGGAATACTACAGCCCGGAAATTAATCTGGACGGGCCCATCTCGCTGAAGAAAGTTACGCGGGCGGCGACGCGAGAACTCGAGCGCAAAATCATTCTGAAAGTTCTGCAAGCGCATCACTGGAACCGCAAACAGGCTGCGCGGACCTTGAGCATCAGCTATCGGGCGTTGTTGTACAAGATCCGCGATGCCGGATTGCCTGCTAACCGATCTTCTCGACGGAAACCGGATGTCGTGCCGGCCCCACCGGGAAATGGCGCAGCTGCGGATTAACTCTGGTCAATCAGTATTTTGGGCCTCAGCGAAAGCTGGGGCCTTTCGTTTTTAGGGTTAAAGGGTGTGCTTTCGCCGGGTGGCGGGAGAGAATCCCACGTTGGATATTTAGTTGTGAATGCAGGGGTCCTTCGACTCCGCAAAAGCATCCGCTTCGCGGCGCTTTTGCTGCGCTCAGGATGACAGATTTTGAGAGCAGAGCAACTCCCGCTGACCAGACCACTACCAAAATCGAACCAGCCCACTACCGGATCCTCGCCTACATTGACTGCCTCTTAACGTGCGGATAACATGAATCGCACACGATGAGCCCGCTTCGTTGATCGGTCAAAACATTTCGCATTACCGCATTGTCGAGAAACTCGGCGGGGGCGGGATGGGTGTGGTTTACAAAGCGGAAGACGTGAAACTTCATCGCTTTGTGGCCTTAAAATTCCTGCCCGCAGAGGTTGCGCAAGATCCCCAGGCCCTGGCGCGTTTCCAGCGTGAAGCCCAGGCTGCGTCGGCGTTGAACCATCCCAATATCTGCACGATCTATGAGATCGGCGAAGAGGCGGGCCAGTCCTTCATCGCCATGGAGTTCCTGGATGGGATGACGCTGAAGCACCGAATCGGCGGCCGTCCGATTGAGCTTGAGACTTTCCTGTCGTTGGCCATCGAGACCGCCGATGCTCTCGATGCCGCGCACAGCGAAGGCATTATTCATCGCGACATTAAGCCTGCCAACATTTTCGTCACCAAGCGTGGCCATTCCAAGGTTCTTGATTTTGGACTCGCGAAACTGACCCCCTCAGCGGGAAAGACAGAAGCGGGGGCAGTCGACGTAACGGCCGGAGTCGATCTCGAATTCCTCACCAGTCCGGGCACTGCGATCGGGACCGTGGCGTATATGTCGCCGGAGCAGGCGAAGGGGAAAGAGCTCGACGTACGCACCGATCTTTTTTCTTTCGGCGCGGTGATGTACGAAATGATCACGGGGGCGGTGCCGTTCCGCGGTGATACCTCTGCGGTTATTTTTGACGCCATCCTCAATCGCGCGCCGGTGCAGCCGCTTCGGCTT
>DATBAX010000395.1:0-9117 GCA_036271275.1 Terriglobales bacterium | reverse complement strand
CGGAAGCCGATAGTTCAAGCTCATAGCTAATGGCTGAAGCGGTCTACTGCAATGCGTACAGATTCCCATCCGCGCTGCCCACATAGATGACGTTGTCCACCACCACCGGTGAAGAGAGGATTGCGCCGACCGTCAGCATCTTACTGGCGCCGACAATCAGTGCGTCGTAAAAATCCTCAGTGAAGGCGACATCGTAATTCGGAGTGCCATCGGCTTTGGTAAGCGCCGGGCCATTTTCGCGCGATCCGTCAGTCTGGAACTTCCACGCAAATTGCCGGGTCTTTAGATCGATGGCCAGCAACTTCCCTTCGTGCGATCCGATGTAAAGCATGTCTCCTGCGATTGAGGGCGACGAAAACATTGGCCAGCCATTGGATTTCAGTGAAAACACCTCAGATCCGGAGCGGGCATCGAGCTCATAAAACAGTCCGGAATCTGAAGTTGCGAAATAGACCTTTCCGTCCTTCACTGCGGGCGATGAAATGACCCATGAACCTTTATTGTTGAAGGCCCATTTCTTTTCTCCGCTGCGCGCATCCAGTGCGTAGAAGTTCGAATCGCGGCAACCGAAATAAACCACTCCATCCATCACTGCCGCGGAAGATTGAATGCCGACCTGATTGAAAATCTGGTGGTCTTCGCCGGTTTTGAACCGCCATTTTTCCTTTCCAGTTCTGGCATCGAGGGCATAGAAAAAACTGTCCCAACTTCCGATGAACAATGTTCCGCCGGCAATCGCGGGCGAAGCGTGCACCACATCTCCGGTGTGAAATTTCCAGCGCAATTTGCCCGAAGCGGCATCCAGCGCATAAACATTTCCGTCGCCGCTGCCGAAGTAAACTGTGCCGCCCGACACCGCTGGTGAGGACAGATAGAAATCGAAAGGGTCAGGCATGGTTTCGCCGTCAGGCTGGCTACCGTGGAGATGCTTGCCGGCAAATCTCTTTTCGCCACCGGTCTGGAATTTCCATTTCAACTGGCCGTTGTCAGCGTCCAGCGCATAGAACTTGCCGTCATAGCTTCCGAAATAAACGACGCCGTCAGCGAGCGCTGGAGACGATGTCACTCTAACCTTGGTTTCGAACTTCCATTTTTGCGCGCCGCTTTCGAGATCGACCGCATAGAGATTTCCGTCGGTGCTGCCTACGTACGCCACTCCCTTTGCAACGGCGGGCGAAGAAATCACCATCCCTTTGGTGGCAAACTTCCATTTGACGTGGGCTACCTGCTGTATGCCGTTCGCATCATTGGCACCGCTATGGGCCAAGTCTCCCCGAAAAGTAGTGGCGTCTGTGCCAAAGACTGGAAGGGTAAATGCTAAGAAGAGCGTGGCAACCAGGACTGAAGGGTTCATGAGAGCTGTATGTTAGACCTCCAGTTCGACAGAAAGTGTGCGTTCTTGCATGAATCGCTCATTTCCAGGGTCGGTAACACGGTTAAAGGCCACGAAGCGAGCGTCGATCGGGATTTGTATCGATTGAGAATTTCGTTCGGTTTTTGGAACAACTGTATGGGTTCCGAACATCACGCCGGAATTCATCTAGTCTTGATTGAGAGAGATTTTGTCGTTGGGAGGATTGTGTCCAATCGGGCCAGGTAGATTTAGGAGGGGAATGTGACAGCTGATACTGCTGAAATGAAGGCACTAATCGTAACTCATGATCCACCCATGGTGGATTTATTGCGCGATTTATTCGCGGAAATCAGCATTGTGGTACAGGGTTGCGAGGATGAAACTGCCGCTACGGAAATCCTCTCCCGATCCAAGTTTGACGCCCTAGTCCTGGATTTCGACAACGTATCCTCTCCCGATCCGCTGGTTAAAAGCCTGCGCGAAAGTCCTTCGAACAAAAATGCCACAATGTTTGCCGCTGCCACCTATGGCGCCGCGAAGCAAAAAGCCTTCGACCATGGGACGAGTTTTATTTTTGAGCGCCCATTCGCGTCCGAGCAGATAAGACTCGTGCTTCGCACCGCGTATGCCCAGATGCTTCGTGAACGCAGAAAATATTTCCGCCTGGCTGTTGAACTCAATGTATCGATCATTCGGACATCCGGGGAAGAGATGCTCGGCAAGACCACAAACCTCAGCCAGAACGGAATGGCGGTACTGACTCCTGGGCCGCTGCAGCATGGGGAATCCATAAAACTCAACTTCCAGGTACCCGGCGCAAAGTTGACGTTAAGCGCGGATGGAAGCGTCGTTTGGGACGATAAGCATGGCAAAGCTGGAATCAATTTCCAGTGCGCCAGCGTGGAAGACCAGAACCGCTTTGCGGCGTGGCTCGATCACGAATTTTATATGGGGACATCCATCGGGGCAGGAAGATCACGGGCAGCGGCAGATTCGAAAAGTTAATTCGGCATTCATATTCGTTTTGGAAATCAAAAGGCCTCTCTTGCGAGAGGCCTTTTCATGTGTCTTCTTAATTTCGGGTGTAGCTTCCCTCACTTTAGGCGAGATTCCTCATCGCTGCGCGACTCGGAATGACAAGATCGTGGGGTTTGGCTGATAGCTGACGCCTGAGAGCTGCGACCGCTACTCTCCCGATCCCACGGTCTTCACCGTCGCCGTGTCCGCCGGCGAAGCCGGTTTAGCCAGGAAGAAATCGTGATCGTACAGATTGCGATAAATGTGCCCGGTAATTTCCGCCGCCTTGGGACCGAACGTTGGACGTCCGCCTTCGAGGAAGACTACGACGACGATGCGTCCTGCGTGGGTGTTGGCGTAGGAGGCAAACCAGCCGAAGCGGGTGCCGGCTCGTGAGCAGGTTCCGGTCTTGCCCAGAACTTCTTCTTCCTGAAAATTGGTGCGCAGACTGCGTGCCGTACCGTAGTGGACGGCGCCAGACATACCATCGGAAATTTCAGGAATGAGCGGCGCGATATCGAGACGCCGTTTTACGATGGGAGCGAAATTGGCAATTTCTTCCGGCGCAGTTGGATGCTGCAAGTAGTAAAGGGTTCCACCATTCGCGATGGCCGAAACCAGAGCCCCAAGTTGCAGCGGGGTGACAGAAACGCCTTCGCCGAAGGAACACATCTTGCCGACGCCGCCCAGCTTGGCGGAAATTTCCCGGTTGGGATAAATTCCCAGTTGCTCGCCCGGAATGCTGTAACCGGCCAGTTCGCCAAGTCCGTATTGATGGGCGTAGTAACTGACCTTCTCGAATCCAAGTTTGCGTCCCAGCGCTTCGAAATACGCATTGTTCGAGTGCGCCAGCGCGTTGGTCAAATTCATCTGATACCGGCCACCGAGGCGAACTTCAGTTTCCTTGGTGATGATGCCTTCAGTCAGTGCCGCCAGCGCCACGGAAAGCTTGATGGTCGAGCAAGGTTGCGCGCCGCTGGACAGTGCCAGCTTTTGATTGACCATGGCCAGGATGCGTCCGCTGGTAGGCTCAATCGCTACAACCGTTCCGTTCATGTCGCCCAAAGCATTGATCGCTGCCTGGCGTACAACTGGATCTTCGCCGGTAGTGACATCGCCCTCAGTAATATCCTGAGTGACAAACGAACTCGCGGTGAAACGTTCGTAGTAGCGGTGACGGCGGTGAATGCTGGTCTTATGCAGGGTGGCCGTAGCACGCGGACGCGCGGCTCGGCTCTGCGCTAAGCGGTGCATGCGCTTGCGAGCATGCTGGGTCTCGGTCACTTTTTTGGATTTGGCAGTGGTCAAGGAACGGGTGCTGACAGTGGCTGCAATCCCGATCTGGCTGAGCAGCAACAGAGCAAGAGCGGCAAATACGAAACGAATGAATGCTGAATGATGCCTTGACATTAAATCCCTGGACCTATCCCCGGAGTTCACACCCAGTACATTGCACGAGGCCTGCCAAGGATCGTTGGTTCCAGTCCGTCCCTAGCCAAGTTCCTGCAACTGGTTCAATAGTAAGGAACTCGGGCTCTCCTCGCAACGAAAAAGTGATTTTCCATAGATAACTTAATAATCGATTCAAGTGATTGATAAAACAGATCGTTACGGTGATTGCGGCGGGGGTGTTCGGTCTTTGGTAATCGCACTAGTTACTGAAACGTTACTCCCAAATAGAGGAAAGTCTTTTCCCTTTTTTTCCCAAGGGGGAAAACGTGGGTTCGCTGATCTCCCCAGTGAGCAGTCTAGGTTCCAGCGCAGACGAGGGCGGTCGCGCGACACTCGATCCTTACTGGACCTCTTCAGCCGACTGTTTATAAGTACCGAACTTCTTCGCGACCGGCTTGAGCGTCGGGTAGAACTGCACAAAGCTGTGTTCGACGGCGGCGTGGTCTTCGTGACATTGCCAACACGCCTGTTTAGGATTGGCCCGGGCAGATTTCGTGTCTTCGCCGAAGCTGAAATATTGCCATTTATCGGGAGCGTGATCATCCTTGACCTCGACGGCCATGCCCATCCGATCAGTTTGAAAGTGTCCATTCTTCACGATAGAACCCTTAGTCTCAGAGCCCAGGTCTTCCACGACGAACATGGTCTTGTCTGGCCACTTTCCGCTCTTCAGAAACTCGTGATACGCCCACTGCGGAACGAAGACATTGGTAAACATCACCATATTTCCTGGAGCAGGGCTGTAACTCATGCCGAGACCGGAAGAAAGAAAAACCCATTCACGATAGTTGTCGGGACGGAGCAGTTCATTCTTTGCCGTGTACTGAGGCAACGGAGACGGGGAATCAGCAGCGGCGGAAATCAGGCTAATGCCGGCCGCAATGGTGAGGCACACTAACAAAACTCTTTGCATGGGCGCTCCTTAAGAAATCATCCGCGCGTTGTTACGGGAACGAACCACGTACGCCATCGGATGGCTCTCACTAACGAACGTGGTCCGTGCGTGGTTCTGATCATAATCACATCTACGATCAGACAAGATAGATAGTTCCAGATTTGTTCTTTAGGTGGCTGGGACTTCAAAGGCGAGGCTGCTAAGAGTGAACTTGTCAGGCGTCAGTTGGAGTGCCGCCGCATGTTTTTCTCGTGCTCTTTGATCGCGTTGCTAATCCGTTCGGTGATCTTAAGATTCTTGGCGGGATCGCGCTCGCGTGAGGCTGCGTCCCAAAACATATCATCCGAAATTTGCTTGGCGGCGTAGGTAACGGATTTCGGCGTCGATTTAGTTTTCATGGCTTTCTCCTTGTCACTGAATACAGTTCCGGGGCCGAAGGCGAAGTGCTGATCGAATCACTCCTGGGTAGGTGCATTCGCGGGGCCAGCGCGAAATCGAACCATTGCTAGCAGTTAGAGGCTCCGCTGATTTGTTAAAGAAGCACTTATGGCGGAATTCGAGCAGATTTGATCTAAGTGAAACCCTGTATTACCAATGGGTTGAGTAAGGTCACATTTAAACATTACCGTGGGCGCGGGCGCGCCTACGGCATTTTGCAACCTCTGTCTCTCTACCTATTTTTTTCTACACGGGCAATGCTCTGCATTGCGAGGATTTGGCCTTGCAGATTCCCCGTAACCTTTACCTTGTCCTCCATGTGTTTGAGGAGTTCCTGCTTCCTAGGCAGCCCAGATCTTCGCTGGCTGAGCAGAACTAGTTCGTTAGGTCGTGACGGTTGGCGCCGTCTCCGAGTCTGGGTCTTCCTCCAACCAATAAAAACGGGAGCCACGAATGGCTCCCGAGTGTACTTCATTTTTGAATTTCCCCTACATGGTTTCGTTGCGCTTGCGCAGGAAGGCCGGGACGTCGAGGTCGGACTGCTCGAAGTTGGCGATCATGGCGTCGCGCATGGAGGCGTCCCGCATGGAATCGAGGGCGAGGACCGGAGAAGGCGGCTCTGACTCCATCACCGGAGTCATCTCCTCCATCACCATCGGCGGAGGCGTGGGTTCTGGATCGGATTCAAATTCAGGCTCGTCCCGGCGGAAAAAATCGTCGTCGTTTGATTTCGTCTCGCGCGAAAATGTGGGGCGCGAAACTGGCTCTCGCGAGACCACAAATCCCGTGCTGACTTCGGCGCGGCGGCCGTGGGAATAATCGGCGTCGCGGAAACCGGTGGCGATAACGGTAATCTTCACCGAGTCTTTCATTTTTTCGTCGAGCACCGCGCCGAAAATAATGTTGGCATCGTCGTCAGCCGCGCTTTGAATAATGCTGCAAGCCTCTTGCACCTCAGCCAGCTTAAGCGACGCCGATCCTGTGATATTGATCAGGATGCCGCGCGCGCCATCGATGGCACCCGCTTCGAGCAGCGGAGAAGCGATCGCCTTTTGCGCCGCTTCAATCGCCCGCCGTGCCCCATTCGCGGTGGCCGTGCCCATGACCGCGTATCCCATGTGCGCCATGATCGCTTTCACGTCGGCGAAATCGCGGTTGATGATTCCGGGGATCGTGATGATGTCCGAAATTCCCTGCACGCCCTGACGAAGGATGTCGTCGGCCACGCGGAACGATTCGAAGAAGCCCGCATCCTGTGCGACACCCAGCAGCTTTTCGTTGGGGATCACAATCGTGGTGTCGACCGATTCCATGAGTTCGGCAACGCCGCGCTCCGCCTGCTGCATGCGGCGCTTGCCTTCAAACGCAAATGGCTTAGTGACCACGGCAACCGTTAGCGCGCCCATTTCGCTGGCTAGCGATGCGATGATCGGAGCGGCACCGGTTCCAGTACCGCCGCCGAGGCCGGTGGTGACGAACACCATGTCCGCGCCTTCGAGGGCTTCGATAATTTTGTCGGAATCTTCGAGCGCAGCTTTGCGCCCAACTTCCGGATTCGCGCCCGCGCCCAAGCCATTGGTCAGCTTGACGCCCAGCTGAAGTTTTACCGGCGCACGCGACATCCGCAACGCCTGCAAGTCGGTGTTGGCCACCACAAACTCGATGCCCTCCATGCCGGCTTCGATCATGCGGTTCACGGCGTTGCCCCCGCCGCCACCTACGCCGATGACCTTGATCTTGGCGTCGTTGCGGGTATCTTCATTAAAGCTGATGCGGATGTCTTCGTTCTTCATGTGAGCCACCTCGAGTTTTGTTTTCTTTAGTCGGTCTCTCGTTTGAATACTTTTAGCATTCAGCACTCAGCCCCTGGGGAATCTCTGGTATCTGCGAGATCCCATGTTGGCTGAATGCTAAGTGCTGATTGCTGAATGCTTCCTTCATGCCCCTTTACCAAACAACGCCATCAATTTCGAACTCCAACGATCGTCTTGAATTCCACGAGCGGTCCGGGCGCGATGTCCGTAATACACCATGCCGAGGACGGTCGCGTACTCTGGTTCCGATAGTGTCGACGGCATCTTCGCCAGGGGCGCCGGCCAGGACAGCCGCACCGGACGCCGCAACACGGATTCAGCGATGTCCCAAATCCCTGCAAGGCGTGATGCGCCGCCACTGAGCACAATCCCTCCGACACAGCGGTCCAGCATGCCGGTGTGGCGCAGATTGTCACGCAGCATTTCGAAAAGTTCGCGGGCCCGCGGCTCGAGAATCTCTCCTACCATGCGTTGCGAAATCAGGCGCGATGGACGATCGCCGACGGATGGTACTTCCACTTCGTTGCCATCCGGAATCAGCGTGACAATCGCGTTGCCATAAACTCTCTTGATTTTTTCCGCTTCCGCGACCGGCGTGCACAGTCCTACAGAAAGATCGCTGGTGAAGTGGTCGCCGCCGATCGGAATGACCGCCGTGTGTGCGACCGCGCCTTCCTGAAAGACGATCAATCCGCTCGATCCCGCGCCCAGATCCATCAGGCAAGCGCCGAGTTCCCGTTCATCGTTGCGAAGGACGGCGTCGGCACAGGCGAGCGGCTCGAAAACGGTGTCGTCAACGTGGACTCCGGCGCGATTTACGGCTGTGACAACGTTCTGCGTGGAACTCGCTGCCGCCGTCACCATGTGGACGCGTACTTCCAGCTTCGACGCCATCATGCCCAGCGGATCGTGCACGCAGGTGTGTTCGTCAAGAATGAATTCCTGCGGCAGCAAATGCAGAATTTCGCGATCGCCCGGCAACGGAATAGCACGAGCTTTATCGACCGCCAGTCGAATTTCATCGCGCCCAATCTCGCGCGGTCTCGTTCCAAAATTCAATCCCCCGTGGCTGTTCACGCCACGCACGTGAGAACCAGCAACGCCCAGCAAAGCGTGTTCAATCGGCACGCCGGCAGCGTCTTCAGCTTGCTCGACAGCTTTCTGGATCGACGCGACGGCTTTATCCAAATCAACGATGACGCCCTTACGCGACCCCCGCGATTCGGCGACGCCGTGTCCACGGTAACGCAGGCCGCTCTCGGTGATCTCGGCGACGAGCACACAGGTCTTGGCGCTGCCAACGTCAATCGCCGTCATCAAATGTTCGTACTGCTTTGGCATGCCTATGGATTCTCCTGGCTCTTTGCAATCGCTGGACTGGGTTTCTTTTTCGACGGATTACTGACCGGCCGAGCCATCGCGATGGAACTGGTTTTCGCCGGCGGTTTTTGCGCGGATGGCTTCGGCGGCGCGGGCTTTTTCACTGATGCGGCCAGGGCTTTCGCGTGCGCCTTCCGGGCCGGCGGCTTCCGGTGCGCTGCGCTCACAACTTTCTTCTTCGGAGCAGCCTTCTTCGCGGCAACTTTGTTCGCCGCCGGTTTTCCTGCAATCGGTTTGTTGAGGACGGGCGCGTTGACCGCGGTCTTGTTCAGAGGAGCCGCGACCGGCGCCTTCGCTGAAACCGGAATATGAGTCACTAACGACGCCCGCTTTACTCCGGCAGCCATCGCTGCCTTGACCCTAACCTGCGACAGTACCGGCGGTCTGCGCGTCTCCGGCATGTCCGGATTCACCACGATTTGCCGGTCGTAACGCAAATCCACGGATTCGAGTTTGGTGAATTGTTGCCGCCACTCCCGCACGTGGCCGACGTAAATTTTGTAACGCTCCAGATAATCGGACGATCCGAGATGCACCAGCACTTCCCCTTCAGGATCGTTGGCGAGAACTTTTACGTCGTCCGCATCGGAAATATCGACTTCGCTAAGCGCCTGCGAATAATGCCCGCCGTCGGCGTCCAGTTGGCTCACCAGATCGTTGTAGATTTTCATGCGCGGCATCCGCGTCGACATCGGCTCATTGGGATTCATCCCAAGAATTACAGGGAAAGAATATTTTTTCTTGCCGCCCGGCAGATCCATCAGCGT
>DATBAX010000394.1:0-13698 GCA_036271275.1 Terriglobales bacterium | reverse complement strand
GCGCCGTAGCGCATGGAAACATTGGAAACTGAGAGCATGATTTCTTTGAAAACTGCGGGGAAATTCCGCTAAAACGGTACGCAGCTGGTAGTTCTAGGATATCATGCCAGCCGCGTTTTCATTGATTAAGAGCGGTTTGGGAATTTAGCAATTGGCACTTTGCACTTGGCATTTGGCCATCACGGGGCGGAGGGTCTAAGTGCTAAATGCCAAGTGCAAAGCCCTAGCTGCGATCAATATCCGGATCGTCCGGCCGTCCATAATCGGTATGCGCATGCACCGGCCGCTCCGGATGGTCTCCTGCATCTTCCACGCCTTCAATCGCCATCGCTTCGTAGGACTGATCGTTTTCAACCAACTCTTCAACGCTCTCCGAGGCCGCTTCGGCAAAACGAGAAAGCTGTTGAGTATCGCCGGATTGGCCAGCGCTATCGGACCCAACCTGGCCGGGATCGTCGCCAAGTTCATCAGGACGGGCCTCGTTGCTCTCCATCGGCCGGCCTTTATGATCGTGTGTCTTTCGCATGAGATCCTCCTGAGCTTTGGATGCTGCTCGCGGACAGGACGGCCACTATTTCTCTGACAATTCCGCCCAGCGTGCATAGAGCTTGTCGGCGGCGTCCTGGGCAACTTCCATTTCGGCGTGGGCGTTTACGAGCCGGGCGGCGTCGCTCGCAATCGCCGGATCTTCCAAGGCATCTCGCTTGGCTTGCAGCACTTGCTCGGCCTGATGCACTCGGTCTTCGATGGTGGCAAACTCGCGCGCTTCAAGATAAGAAAGTTTTTTCTTCGAAGCTGGCGCCGTCTCCTGGCCTTTTGCCCGGCTCGCAGCGTGAGGTAGAACTTTCGCAGTTTGCCTGCGCTCATCCTGCCACAACTCCCACTGCGAGTAGTCGGCAAAGTCTTCGACCTGGCCTTGGCCATCGAGTCCAAGAACAATAGTCGAGACGCGGTCCAGCAAGTAGCGATCATGCGTGACCAACACCAAAGCTCCACGATATTCGAGCAAAGTCTCTTCCAAAACTTCCAGCGTAGGAATATCGAGATCGTTGGTCGGCTCATCCAGGAGCAGGACATCGGCGGGTTGAAGCATCAACTGCGCCAGCAATACGCGCGCCCGCTCTCCTCCGGAAAGCTTGCTGCACGGCTGATTGAGCTGTTCGCCGGTGAACAGGAATCGCGCCGCCCACGACGCCACATGGACCACTCGGTCTTGATAAATGACCGAATCGCTGTCGGGAGCGAGGGCCCGCCGCAACGTTAGTTCAGGATTCAATTGGCGATTCTGATCGAAATACACGATTCGCAACGATGGCGCGGAGAGCACTTTCCCACTATCGGGCACGACTTCGCCGCGCATCAGACGCAGCATGGTTGTTTTGCCGCTTCCGTTGGGCCCGACCAGGCCGACACGCATGCCAGCGGTCACCACGAAATCCAGTTTATCGAACAGCTTTCGGCCGCCAATTTCAAACGTGACTTGTTCAAGCTCGAGCAAACGCTTGGTTTGACGTTCGGTGGAGGAGAAATCCAGTTTCGCCGTGGATGTCCGGCTGCGCGAATTTATGTCTGCAAGTTCGCGGATGAGTTCATGAGCATTCTGTATCCGCGCTTTCGCCTTGGTGGCGCGAGCTTTTGGGCCGCGACGAAGCCATTCGATTTCAGTATGAACGCGGTTCTGAAGCGCATCTTGATGCTTGGCCTGTGCCGCGAGATATTCTTCTTTCTTCTCCAGAAATTTGCTGTAATTCCCTTTTACCCGCAGCAAGCCATCCGGATATGTTCGGTTCAACTCCGCCACTTCAGTCGCCACATTCTCCAGAAAATAGCGGTCATGACTGACCACGACACAAGCGAACGAAGCGCCGCGCAACAGATTTTCAAGCCAGACAATTCCGGCCAAATCCAAATGGTTGGTGGGTTCGTCGAGAAGCAGCACATCTGGCTTCTGAACCAGAGCTTCGACGATGGCCAAACGTTTTCGCCAGCCTCCGGACAAAGCAGCCGCTTCGACGTCGAGGTCTTCAAATCCCGCACGCCCGAGGGTTTCCGCAGTTCGCGATCCGTGGTCATCCTCATGGACGCCGGTCGCATCGAGCGCGCGTTTGAGGACCGACCTTACAGTTTCGCCAGATGCAAACTGCGAATCCTGCAACACATAGCTGAGCTTCGCGCGCTTGCGGGCGGCAACTTCGCCGGTGTCGGCATCGACGCGGCCCGCCAGTATTTCGAGCAGAGTGGATTTACCGGCGCCGTTCGGACCAATCAGTCCAATCCGGTCCCCTTCCGTGATGGTGAAGGAAATGTTTTGGAAGAGCGGGGCGGTACCGTAAGTCTTCGAAAGGCCTTGTGCGTTAAGAATGGGCGGCAATACTGCGGTGCTCCTTATTGTGGCTGTATTTAGAATATCAGGAGCGAGAGGAACCATAAACCGCAGAGGGCACGAAGGAAATCTCGCGAAGGATTTCCTTCGTGATGCTTCGTGTCCTTTGTGGTTATTTGGGGAGCGCCGAAAAATCAGGCTGGCTTCAACTCTTCCATCAAATCGGCTCGCAATTTTCTCTGATGTTCGGGAGTAAGCTTGGCGCCCGCCGAGGTAAGGTAGAAGACGTCGATGGCCATTTGTCCCTCGGTATCAATCAGCGCAATCTCGATGTTGCATTTCTGATGCGAGAACCGGGAACTGATGCTGTGCAATAACCCCAACCTGTCTTGCGCAATCACTTGTACCAACGTGCTATGGGACGAGCTCTCATCGTCGAACTCGATGCGCGTCTCTACCTTTACTTTGTCAGCGCCGTTTCTTTCCGAGCGCAAGCGGTTTTTTAGCAGACGGTCCAAATCGGCCTTGCCAGCCACAACGTCTGCGATGCTTCGCTGAAAACGGTCCCACTCCGGCAGATTCAACTCGAGAGTACGAAAGCGATCGGTGAAGTAGAAAGTGTCCACCACGATTCCAGCCTGGTTTGAGAATGCGTCGGCCTTTACGATGTTCATGCCCCAGGCCGCCAGAACGCCGGCGAGCGTTGAGAACAGAAACGGACGATCGTTGGTCACCATTGTCAGTTCATACCAATGGCGGCCCCGTTTCAAATCCAGTTGCACCGGCTCCGATTGCAGCTTTTCCACCATGGCAAAATGATGAAGGACTTCTTCAGCAGGATGGGCGCGCAGATACCGCTTGGGGAGGCCTTCCAGAAAACTCTTGATTTTCTTTCCGGCAACCGGCGCCAGAGTTTGCAAGCGCGCGATGTTTTCGTCGTCAACATCAGAATGAAGACGTTCATCCGCCGATCGGTTTAAGTGGTTCGCAGTCGCAATGTAAAGCTGCCAAACGTTCTCCGCTTTCCAGGGAGTAAGCGCCTCGGGATTGACCGCCTTGATGTCGGCGTATGTCAGCAGGCAAAGCATCTTGAGGCGTTCGGGCGTGCCCACTTTTTCCGCAAACGCATGAATGATGGCAGGATCGAAGATATCCCGGCGCAGCGTGGCCGACATATCGAGATGGCTGCCAATCAGATATCGCACGGTCTCGCGATCTTGCGGCTCGAGATCAAGCCGGTCCATGGCTTGCTCGGCAATCTCCAGGCTGGTCACCACATGACTTCGGCCGGGGACCCCTTTGCCTATGTCGTGCAAGAGCAGAGCAAGATACAGCAGTTCTGGCTGCTCCAGCTCATCAAGAATTTCGCCATAGCGCTGGTCCCATTCTGATTGCGACTGGCGCGCATGGTGCAAACTCTCGATGGCCAGGAAAGAATGCTCATCGACCGTAAATCGATGATAAAAGTCCCGGATCACTAAAGCATCGATCAATTTGAATTCAGGCAAAAGCAGCGAGAGCAACCGCAGAGAATGCATGGCCCGCAATGCATCCGCGGCGTGCGGTTCAATAAGGATCACTTGCAGATATCGCCAGAGTTCAGCGCCCTTCGGCGGAGTCGCAGCCAGAGCGGGCAGGACCTGTTCAATGCGATACTCGGTGGTCGTACTTAACTTCAGGCCGTGGTGCGCCATGAAGTCGAACATCCTGAGTAACAGTTCCGGATCCTGCAACGCGGCAGGTTGCTGCAAAAAAATCAAGCCATCGACTACCGAGAATTCGGAATTGGAGACTCGTAACCGCCAGTTTTGAAAATGTTTATAGAGGGAAGAACGTGCAGCCGGAATTTCCTCCAACAATTGAATGGACGCGCGGTAGACGGCGCGAGCGTGGCCAAAATAAATCCGCATCCAGTCCGCGGCGGTCGTTACCTCGGCGTCAGGGACGCCGATTCTCCGCTCCGCCGCTTCATCCTGCGTCTCCCAAAGCAGCATGTTGTCATCGCGGCCCTGGCGATAGTGCAGAAAGCAACGCACCGCCATCAGAAATTCCAAAGCTGGCTCGAACTGTTTGCGCACGGAAACCGGCAGCAGGCTTTTGGGTTCCGGCCATTCGCCCAACTTGGACATTGAAGAAATCAATGCCAGCCAGCAGGCCACGTTGTAGTCGCGCAATCCGCCCGGAGTCTCCTTGATGTTCGGCTCCAGATGAAAAACGGTGTTGCCATACTTGGCATGACGAGCGCGCGTAATTTCCGCCAGGCGCTGCACGATCGCCTGGTTCTCCTGCATCAGCAGCTTGGGAATTACCTTGTCATGGAGCTTGCCGAACAATCCCCGGTCACCCGCGAGGTAGCGGCAATCGAGCAGCGAGATCGTGAATTCCACGTTGTTGGAGTCGAACCGCTCACATTCCGCCAGAGTCCGCGTGGCCGGACTTAATTTCATGCGTAAATCCCAAAGCTCCTGGGAAAATTGGCGAATCCGGTCTTTGTATTTATCTTCGGTGGCCTGATGAGCATGAAGAAATAAGACATCGATGTCCGAGTGCGGAAATAGCCAACGCCGTCCGAACCCTCCGATCGCTACCAGTGCGAAGTTTTCAGGGAGGCCTTCGTCGGGCGCAATAAATTCTTTCCATAACCGCAGGACGATATCTTCCACCAACGCCGAGCGTTGGGCGACCGCGGTTTTTCCATCTCCGGTGGCGTCGAATTCCTGGAGAATGCGAAGGGATTGTTCGCTGTAGAGGTCCCGCAATTCGCTGCTGATTGAGGGTGCCGTGCTCATTCCCGGTTGCTCCCGACTCGGTCCGTGGCGAATAAAAGGGGGAAGTCTGGTTTACGGCCCGGGCTACTAAAAATCGGTCCCGAACTCGCGCAAGAGTGCTTGCCAATTCACTGTAAACGCGCAGGAACGAGCACGGAAATCGAAACTATTTATGCGCGCTATCAGGATTTGTTATCGGGAGGAGAACCGCGATCAGTGGGTCAAGACGCCAAAGCCAAGAGCCTAAAGCCTATTTCTTCTGCGCAATTTCGAGACGGCTGTCCGCATACTTCAATTCGCCTTCAGCCTTTACGAAATCCTCTTCACTCTTGCCATCGGCCAAACTCTGTTCAGCGTGTTTCTTATCGGTCTGCGCCCGGGGAACATCAATCTCCTCGGCGCGTTCCGCCGTTTCCGCAAGGATGGTTACCCGGTCCGGCAACACCTCGGCAAATCCCCATGCCACTGAAAACCGATAGGTATTTCCGCCATTGCGATAGCTGAGTTCTCCAGCCGAGAGTTCCGTAATCAACGGCGCATGGCCGGGAAGTACGCCAAGATATCCGCCGCTGCCGGGAATCTGGACTTCTTCCGCCACGTCCTTCACGATCATTTTCTCGGGCGTGACGATCTCGAGTTGGAATGTGTCTGCCATTTGGTCGTCGGTCGTTGGTCGTTCGTCGTTGGCCATCTTGGCTGATCAGCCAACGACCAAGGACGAACGACCAACCACGGTTCTTATGCTGCCGCCTTCATCTTCTCCGCGGCCTCAATCACTTCTTCAATCGTACCCTTCATGTAGAAGGCCTGTTCCGGAATGTCGTCGTACTTGCCTTCATTGATTGCTTTGAAGCCTTTCACCGTGTCGGCGACTTTCACGTATCGTCCCGGCGCGCCGGTGAATTGTTCGGCGACGAAGAATGGTTGCGACAGGAAACGCTGGATTTTACGCGCCCGTTGTACCGTCACCTTCTGATCTTCGCTCAACTCGTCGATACCGAGAATTGCGATGATGTCCTGCAAATCTTTGTAGCTCTGCAGAGTCTTCTTGACTGCCTGCGCCACATCGTAATGTTCCTGACCGACAATGCGCGGATCAAGAACGCGTGAGGTCGAAGCCAAAGGATCGACTGCTGGATAAATTCCGATTTCAGTCAGCGCACGAGAAAGCACCGTGGTCGCGTCCAGGTGGGCAAAAGTCGTTGCCGGTGCGGGATCGGTCAAATCGTCAGCAGGCACGTAAATCGCCTGAACGGATGTGACCGAACCTTTCTTTGTCGACGTAATTCTTTCTTGCAATTCGCCCATTTCCGTCGCCAGGTTCGGTTGGTACCCGACCGCGCTCGGCATACGACCGAGGAGCGCGGAGACTTCCGATCCAGCTTGGGTGAAGCGAAAAATATTATCGATAAACAAAAGCGTGTCGGCGCCCTCGACGTCACGGAAATATTCCGCGACCGTTAGTCCGGTCAGCGCAACTCGCAGACGCGCACCGGGGGGCTCCGTCATTTGTCCGTAAATCAGCGCGGCTTTCGAATGCTCCGGATCGCCCGGCTTGATAACGCCCGATTCCGACATTTCCAGCCAAAGATCGTTTCCTTCGCGCGTACGTTCGCCGACGCCCGCGAATACCGAAAATCCGCCGTGCTGCTTGGCGACGTTGTTGATCAGTTCCTGAATGAAAACTGTTTTGCCGACGCCCGCGCCGCCGAACAATCCAATCTTGCCGCCCTTCAAAAATGGCTGGATCAGATCGACGACTTTCACGCCCGTCTCGAACATCTCAGCGGTTGTCGCTTGATCTTCAAACAATGGCGCAGCACGATGAATGGGATGACGCTCGGTAAACTGAATCGGCCCGAGCTGGTCGACAGGTTCGCCGATCACGTTCATCACGCGTCCCAAAGTACCGCGGCCCACGGGCACGGAGATTTGGCCGCCTTGATCGATGGCCTTCATTCCGCGCACCATGCCTTCGGTGGCTTCCATGGCGACACAACGCACGCGGCCTTCGCCAAGATGCTGTTGCACTTCCAGAATGACACTGATCGGCGTAGGCACATCAAAGCCCTCGCTCACCACTCGAAGCGCCTGGAAAATCGGCGGCATCGCGGCTTCGACAAATTGCACGTCCACCGCCGGTCCGGAGATCTGAACTACGCGTCCAATATTTTCTGCCATATGTTGTTAGCTCTCAAAATCGCTGCATTTAGCACTTGGCAATTAGCATTTGGCCTTTGATCTCTAATTCAATCTACACCAATCTTTGATGGCTAAATGCTGAGTGCCAATTGCTAAGTGCTGCCCTACTGCGCTGCCGCTGCTCCACTCACAATCTCAATAATCTCTTTCGTAATCTTTGCCTGTCGCGCCCGGTTCATTACCAGGGTGAGCGAGTCGATCATGTCGCTGGCGTTGTTCGTAGCTGCATCCATGGCGGTCATGCGCGCGGCATGTTCTGCCGCAACTGATTCCATCAAACCGCGGAAAATCTGGATACCAATATATTTCGGCAACAGGGATCGGAACAAAACTTCTGGCGGCTGCTCATAAATATAATCGACCGGCTCGGTGGCAAACTTCGCCGCCTCTGCGTCGATATCCTTGGTATCTGGAGCGCGCAGACTTACGCCGCCTTCTTTCGCCGCTTCAATGGCTTGTTTCCGGTCCTTCTCGCTCATCGCATCCGATTGCAGCACACCTGGCTCGCCGATTTTCTCAATGGGCAATATCTGTTCGACGATCAACCGCTGCGCAATGACAGACTTGAATTCGTTGTAGACGAGGTAGGCGGAATCAATTTCAGCTTTCGAGTAGCGATCAATCACGCGGTTGACCAATTCCGAAACTGCCGAATACTCGACTTTGTTCAGGACGCCAATTTGCTCGCCGACAATCGTTGTACGAACTGCGTCCGTTGAAGCCCCGGTCCTGGGCTCGGCGCTTGGATAGCGTCTTCGCAAAAAGTCGCGCCCTTTTTTCCCGATAGCTTCGATTTCAATATTCTTTTCGCTCTTGGATTGCAAAAATCGTGTAGCTGCTTTCAAAATATTCGTGTTGAACGCCCCGGCCAGACCTTTGTCGCCAGTCACCACAATCAGCAAAACATTCTTCTCTGGACGTTGCACCAGAAGTGGATGTCTAGGCTCGCCGGTTTTCGGATCGTAAATCTCCACCCGCGACACCAGCGACTTGAGCACATTCGTCAACATCTGCGCATAAGGACGCGCCGCCAGGGCGCGTTCCTGCGCGCGACGCAAGCGGGCAGCCGAAACCATTTTCATGGCTTTAGTAATCTGCCGCGTGTTGATCACGCTGCGGATACGGCGTCGAATATCGAGAATGCTTGCCATAGTTAAATCTGCACTCAGCAGTTGGCCCCTGAACGGTATTCAAGATCCCCAGCACCAGCCCAACTTGGCTAAATGCTAAGCGCCAATTGCCAAATGCTATTTCGCTGCCACTGCCTTCCGATCCGCCACAAACGTCTCTTTCGCTTCTTTAATTACTTTGCTCATCTCGGCCTTCAGCGCGTCATCGAGAGTTTTCTTCTCCATGATCGTGCGTAACAAACCGGGATTGGCCGCGTCTACATACTTGTAGAGCGCGGCTTCGAAGTCGCGCACCTGATCGATGGGCATATCGTCGAACGCGCCGCTGGTGCCGGCGAAGATAATCAGAATTTGTTTCGAAAACGGTAGTGGTGAAAATTGCTTCTGCTTGAGGACTTCCACCAAGCGTTGTCCACGATTCAACTGCGCCTGCGTAGCTTTATCCAGATCGCTGCCGAATTGCGCGAATGCCGCCAGTTCGCGGTACTGGGCGAGTTCAAGCTTCAAACTTCCCGCAACCTGCCGCATGGCCTTGATCTGCGCGCTGCCACCGACGCGGCTCACCGACAATCCAACGTTCACAGCAGGCCGAACGCCCTGGTTGAACAAATCGGTTTCCAGATAAATCTGGCCATCGGTGATCGAAATCACGTTCGTCGGAATGTACGCGGAAACGTCACCGGCCTGGGTTTCGATGATCGGCAATGCGGTCAAAGATCCGCCGCCCATCTTGTCGCTCACTTTCGAAGCTCGCTCCAGCAAACGCGAGTGAAGATAAAAAACATCTCCCGGATAAGCTTCGCGTCCCGGTGGACGTCGCAACAGCAAAGAGATTTCGCGGTAAGACGCCGCATGTTTCGAAAGATCGTCGTAGATCACAAGTGCATGACGCTTGTTGTCCCGGAAAAACTCACCCATCGCACATGCCGCATAAGGCGCGATGTACTGCATAGGCGCGGGTTCCGAAGCGGATGCCGCTACAACGATCGTGTACTCCATCGCGCCTGCATCGGCCAAGGTCTTCACGACTTGCGCGATTGAAGAACGCTTCTGCCCGATCGCGTTATAAATGCAGATAAGATCGTTGCCTTTGTTGTTGATGATGGTGTCGATCGCGACTGCGGTCTTTCCCGTTTGGCGATCGCCAATGATCAACTCACGCTGTCCGCGGCCAATCGGGATCATGCTGTCGATGGCTTTTAATCCCGTTGCCATCGGTTCACGCACCGGTTGGCGATCGATCACGCCGGGAGCAATGCGCTCAAGCGCAATAAATTTATCGGTCGCAATCGGCCCTTTACCATCGATCGGCTGGCCGAGTGAATTCACGACGCGCCCAATCATGGCGTCGCCCACTGGCACGCTCATGATGCGCCCAGTGCGTTTTACTTCGTCGCCTTCTTTGATTTCGGTGTAGTCGCCAAGCAGCACCACGCCGACCTGATCTTCTTCCAGGTTCATGGCGATGCCGGCGAGGTCATGCGGAAACGAAAGCAGTTCGCCCGACATAACTTTGTCCAGACCATACACACGGGCGATTCCATCACCCAGGGTGACGACCGTTCCAACTTCGTCGACGGCAATCTTGGTTTCGTAATTCTCGATCTGCTGCCGGATCAGTTGCGTGATCTCGTTCGCTTTTATTTGTGCCATAGATTTCGTTTTAGCTTTCTAAATTTGCTGTAGGCATTTAGCACTTGGCAATTAGCATTTAGCCCCTGTACTTACGGGAAGAACTCCCCAAAACCAGCCGGGCCAAATGCCAAGCGCTAACTGCTAATTGCTTGCCTTATTCTTTCCAGGCTGCCCTTCACCGAGCCATCGTAAATCGTGCTACCGACTCTGACCACGGCGCCGCCGAGCAGCGATTCATCCCGCGAGTAGATCGCTTTGACCTTTTTGCTGGTCAACTTCTCGACCTGCGATTCCAGCGCGCTTCGTTCTGGTCCATCCAGATCGCGTGCGCTGGTGATGTCCGCTTCGATAAATCCCAGGCGGCTGTTCAATTCTTTTTCAAACTGTTCGATGATCAACCCCAGGAACGGAATGCGCTGGTGATCGATCAGCACTGCCACGAAATTCCTGAATGGACGAGATGTGCCTTCACGCGCGGCGATTGCGTCCAACACTGCTTTCTTCTGTCCCGCCGGAATCGATGGAGTCTCCCAAACCTTGCGCAGCTCTTCGCTCCCGGCAACCAACTCGGCAAACGATCGCGCTTCTTGCAAAGTTTTCGTCGCATCCAACTGACGGTCGAAAACCACGTCCACCAGGGCCCGCGCGTAAGTGTTGGCAACCGAGGCGGCCATTTAATTTCGCGCCTTTCCCGGGCCGCGGGTATTGCTTCCAAGCCCCTTGGCGAAGTTGCGGACCAAAGCTTGATCGGTCGGAGAATCCACATGAATTTGCCGGGTCGCCAGCGTCACCGCTAAATCGGCGGCATAGGCGGTCAACTCGCGGCGCGCGGCCTTGGTCGCGGCTGCAATTTCCTGTTCCGCCGATTCCACAATTCGTTTGGCGTCTTCTTCAGCGGCAGCTTTGATTCGCAGCTCTTCCGCTGCAGCTTCTTTTTCCGCGGCCGAGCCCATGGCAGCAATCTCGGTATCGAGCCGCGACAGTCGTGCTTCGATATCGGCCAACCGCTTGTTCGCCTCTTCGCTAGCCTTGCGTGCCTCTTGCATGGCGCTCTGGATGTCCGCAGTCCGCCTGCGAAACATGCCGGGTAGATTCTTCTTCGCAGCCCAGAACACTACGCCTACAACCATTGCAAAATTTATCAACACACATAGCAGGTAGGCGTGGTCGACGCTCAACCCTGTCCACCGGGCCACCAGTTTCACCGACGCCGAATGCTTAAGCTTGATTTCATCTTCCGGCTCACCCGCATCTTTGTTCGACTCTCGCTCTATGTGCGCAACGGGATCCTGGCCTCGGAGTGAGGCCGAATTCGGATCACTGTTACTCTGCGCTTTGACTACCGGTACGTTCAGAACACAAAGCAACGTCCCAAATAGCAGCAGAGTCTTCGCGAATAAAACTGAACGGGTTTTCATTATCGTCCACCACCCGCAGTCGCAGGCTGTAAAACCGTCCGGATAATTTCCGCAGCCAGCTTTCCGCTCTCAGCTTGCAGGCCATCTTGCGCAACCTGCTTGTCCTGCTCAATTTCAGCTCGTGCCTGATCGATTTGAACTTGCGATTTGGCCCGCGCCTCAGCCACCGCCGCAGCCCGCACCTGCAAAGCCTGTTGCCGTCGAGCTTCCTGGCTTTTGAAAATCACCGCTCGCGCTTCCCGCAGACGCTGTTCATACTCGGCCGTCCGCGCCTCGGCGGAAGCAATGTCCGCCCGCGCTTTTTCGACAGCGCCTTCCGTTTTGCTGCGACGCTCCGCCAGCACCCGGCCCAACGGCCGATGCACCAGCACCACGTAGATTCCGTACAGCAGCAGCAGCAAAATAATGGTCGGAATCGATCCGAGCAGTAATTCGCCTACTTGTCTGAGCGTCTGGTCCATTGTTTGTGCGTGATGATTTAGCTTGCGCGAATGAAGCTAGGGAACCATCAAACTTAGCATTTCAATCGAGTTAGTGTCAACGCGCAGACGGCATTTTTCTGCCGCCGATTTGCGGAATTCGCGCCTGAGGCACTGTACAAATATCAGCTTGAGACCCTGTCCAAATTCCTTTTAAACAGTTCTTGACTTCTGTTCCGAGGGGTCTAGCATGGAGATATCACCTCCGATCCAATCCGGATCGAGTGGGCCGTTAGCCAAGGAATGTCACCGCTTCTTGGTTGCCGGCCCATTTAAATTGGGAGACGCCAATGATCTCTAGTCCACCAGCCATTTCCTAACTTTTCTCACCACTGACGCCGGCGCTTCCACGTCCAACTCCACCGATCCATCGTCATAGCGACGCGAATAGATCCGTGATCGGGCTTCCAGCATGGCCAGAATCTTGCCTTCTTCCTGCGGCACGCGCACCCGAATCCGGCTAAGCGCATCTTCGGACATCATTTCATCGATCCGTTCCAGCAGCGTGCCGATGCCAATGTCCTTGGCTGCCGAAATGTAGACGGACTTCGCGTCATTCAGCAGGGAATCTCTTTGCACTGCTGGCAGCAGATCGATCTTGTTCATCACGTGCAGACGGGGCTTTCCGTCGACTTCGAGTTCTTTCAGTACCCGATCCACCTGCGCGTCCTGCTCGACCGACAGCGGACTGCTGGCGTCCGAAACTTGCAGGATCAACGCAGCCCGCTGCACTTCTTCGAGCGTCGCACGAAAAGCTGTTACCAGAGTATGCGGCAAATTGCGGATAAATCCCACCGTGTCCGAGACAAGAACGTCGCGCTTCGATGGCAGCGCCACCGTGCGGATCGTGGGATCGAGTGTCGCAAACATTCGCGGCGATTCCAGCACCGCAGCTTTGGTCAGGACATTGAATAGTGTCGACTTCCCCGCGTTGGTATAGCCAACCAGTGCCACGGTCGCTACCGGAATCGCTTCCCTTCGTTGCCGCTGCTGGGTCCGCACTCGGCGCACATTTTCAATTTGTTCTTTGACGTGCCGCACCCGCCGGTAAATCTTGCGCTTGTCGGTTTCAAGCTGCGTTTCGCCAGGACCGCGTGTGCCGATCCCGCCGCCGAGCTGCGACATTTCGATGCCACGTCCAGCCAATCTTGGCAGCATGTACTCGAGTTGCGCGAGCTCCACCTGCAACTGACCTTCACGAGTGCGCGCATGTTTCGCGAAAATATCGAGAATGAGCTGAGTACGATCGATCACTCGTATATTGACGATCTTTTCAATATTGCGCTGTTGTGAGGCAGTGAGATCGTGATCGAACAACAGCAAATCAGCGGAAACGGATGCAGCCGCGCCAGCAATTTCTTCCAGTTTGCCGCTTCCGATCAGCGTCGCCGGGTCTGGGCGATCTCGGCGTTGCAGAAATTCGCCGGCAATTTCCGCGCCAGCGCTGGTCGCAAGCGTGCGCAATTCTTCCAAAGATTCTTCGGCGCTGAATTCAGGAATGGTGGGCGCTTTGGACGCGGATACGTTCGCAGCAGCGCCGTCGCGGGCCATGCGCGCTCCGCTGGTGAGTGAACTGTTCGCGCCGATGCCTGCTTTGGTACTCGATCGCGAACGGTAGTCGAGGCCAACCAGAAACGCACGTTCTTTAGGATCGCGAGCAGGGGCGCTCTTCGAGGGCTGACGACTGACGGTCTTCCGCGGTTTTCCAGCTTTTGAACTGCTCAATGAAGAAAGTCTACCGCA
>DATBAX010000393.1:0-2768 GCA_036271275.1 Terriglobales bacterium | reverse complement strand
CCGATAACTTCTCCATCGAATTTCTTGCGCTTCAGCAACCAGGCGAGCAGAAAGAAGTTCGCCAATTCGATCGCCGACTCGAACAGTTGTGTCGGCTGCAGGGCTTCGCCAATCGGCGTACCCACTAATTCGTGAGCGATTGGGCTGGTAAATGTAACTCCCCAAAAATGATCGGTGGGCTTGCCAAAGCAGCAGCCGGCGGCGAAGCATCCAACTCTGCCGATGGCGTGACCAATCGCCAGGCCCGGCGCGAACGCGTCACAAGTGGCAAGTGCCGGCATGTGATGGCGACGGATGTACCAGGCGGCTGCGGCGAAAGCCCCAATCAACCCGCCGGAAAATACTCCACCCGCCTGTAGCGTGTTCAAACTGAAGATTTCACCGGGATGCGCGGAATATTCTCCCCAGTCCACAAGAATGTAAAGAATTTTCGAGCCGATAATTCCGCACATCACAACAATAATTCCCAGGTTCCAGGCGTTGTCCGGATCGATGCCTTGCTTTTGGGAATTGCGCACGCTGATCCACAGACCGAGCAAGACGCCCAAAGACACCAGCAGCCCATACGTGGGCATGTTGAAGCTGCCGATATGAAAAAGTCTGGGGAACACGGATAAGTATTTAGATGCGGCGTGCTTTCAATTGGTTGAAATCAGTTTAGCAGGGAAGTGATGTGGGGATGAAGATGTAAGCCGACCCACACTGCCGTGTGGTGGGCCGAGAATGAACCCGTCGGTAGACGTTGGGAACCCGCCGCGATCCATTAGGCATCTCCGCGTGGCGGAGCGTTGCACACCGGATCGTATCTACGAGTCAGGCCCCCGTTCATTCAGCATTGGTTCAAAAATCGGTGACCACCATCACCAACTTTGTAGGCCGGCTTGCAATTCGGATGCTAGGCAAATTTTGCGAAATTCGCAAGAGGGGAGACGCAAAAAGTTGGCACTCCGCTTGCCAGCAACTTTGGTAAGGGAAAATTAATGAGGAGAAGATGCACAAATCAAGTGGGATAGACGGTTCGTCTGTCCCGCGAGCGCAATGAGAAATTTGGAAAGCAGTCCTCGAAGGGTGCCCTGTCCTTGCCGCATTCACACGATTGATGCAATCGAAATTACTTGGTTTTTCCTGCCGCCCAATAACTGTCTCGCGCTAACACCGTCGCGCCATCGGCGTCTCGCACGCGCACCCGAATTTTATGCAGTCCCGCATGCGGATCTTTCGGAACAAAACTCAACAGATACCGGCTGTGTAAATGATTATCGAATCCGAGCATGCTGGTTTCAAAACTTTTGCGCGTTTTGAATAATTCATATTCGCCGCCGGTCATCTCTGCAATTGTTTTCGGGATATTTCTCCGCATTCCTGCGACCGCCATCTTGAAAGGCGCCAGCAGATCCGGACCGGTGTTCATTTCGCCCTTGTTGGTGCCGCGGCCGGTATCGAGGATATTCGACATCCCGGGAGAAAATGGCAGGGCGTAGACCACCGTGTTGCTGTCTCCTATCAATTTCACGACTTCATCCACTTGCGCCGAACTTCCATGATCGCGGGTCTCGCTTACCAGCAGCAGGACCCGTTGGCGTCCTTGCGGAACTTGATTCAGAAGGTCGACCGAATATTTCACCGCATCCAGAATTGCCGCACCTCCGTCGCCCGGCTGAAGGTCCTTTAAGTCTTCTGCAATCCGTTGTGGCGATTCCGTGAAATCCTGCGCCAACTGGACTTTGCTGTCGAATTCAACCAGCGCGACCTGAGTTTCTCCCGCGCTGAGAATGGGTTCGAGCATTGAGCTTAACCCGCGGATCCGTTGAAACTCATAGTCGGCGCGGCCTCCGGTCTGGATGGCGACAATCACCGATACGGGTTCGGCGTCGATGGTTTGGTCGAGCCGGGCATCTTGTTCGACGCCTTCATCTTCAATAATGAAATCCTTGGCTGCAAGTCCGTAGAACGCTTTGCCTTTGTTGTCTTTTACCAGCGTGGGCACGATGACCACATTGGATTGGCTATGAAAGGTCGGGTCTTGGGCAAGAATATTGCCAACGAAAAGGAAGAACACCAGGAGGGGGCAGCCGAGCTTGAGCAAACTAGCCAGCCTTGCGTTTGTCTTCCAGCACTTCATCCAGTATGTCGGACAAATGCTGGGCGCGCTGGCGATAATCGGTGGGTGCAACTTCAATCTTTCGTTTAATTAAGTGGAACTCATCCGCAATATTGAGGGCCGCCAGCACCGCTAGACGGGATGTGTCTACAGTATGGGTCTGTTCGGAGACGGCGCGCATCTTCGAATCCACGTACTCGGCCAATTTCAAAATATATTCAGGATCGGATCCGCGGAGGTTATAAGGCTGATCGAAAATTTCCACGCGCACGCTGTTATTGGCGGCATCCTTGATAGGAGGTTGTTTGGTGGCAGTCGCCATAAACTAGTTTTACTCCTCTCCACTGCGGGATGAAAGCCGCGAGCGACTCAGCTGGCGACTTGTTCCTGGGAAATGCTCTCGATCTGATGCAGCATTTTCTCCACGCGTCCACGAATCTCTTCGCGCTCGCGCCGTAACTGCACCATCTCGCGCCGTAGAGTTTCAACCTGCTCTTCGCGCTCTTCCATTTGCTCGCGTAATCGCTTCACATCGCGTTCGGCCACGGCACGTGCTTCCCGTGCGGACTTGTACATCTCAATAGTGCGATAAACCTTGTCTTCCAGCGCCTGAAAATCGTCGGCAGGAACCTGCGTGTGCACCTCTTCAGTCAACTTCAAAGCCATG
>DATBAX010000392.1:0-4491 GCA_036271275.1 Terriglobales bacterium | reverse complement strand
AACGGCCAACGACGGGTTTCATGCAGTAAACTGTAATCATGTCCGAGCGCACGTTCACTCTCGAAGAAGCCCAATCTCTTTTATCTGTTCTGGAATCCCTGCTGCGTACTTCGATTGACGGCAAAAAGCTGATCGAATCCGTCGATACCGAATTGCAGGAGACTGCCCACCGCGTATTTCTCAACGGAGGCATGTTTTTGAACATCGTTCATTTGGCGCGCCGGAAGGCTGACCGGGAGAAGTCGATTCATCGGGTGCGGGATGCGATGGCCGAAATCGACGCGATTGGAGTCCAGGTGAAAGATCTCGACATCGGCTTGCTCGATTTTCCCTGCGAAGTAGATGGCAAGATTGTGCTGCTCTGCTGGAAGCTGGGCGAAGAGGGAATCACCCACTGGCACGGGACGGACGAAGGTTTTGCTGGCCGCAAGCCGATTGATGAACGGATCAGCCGGGCCAAGAAGGCAAATTAGGAGGGCAGCTTCTAGCCGCTAGCTTTTAGCTTGCCGCTCTGGACTTATAAGTTTTAGCTAGCAGCTAGTAGCTAAATCTTTTCGTGCAAGTCCGTACCCTCGAAAACGTTCTTATCCTAAGGCGCAGTGTGGCTTCGACAGCACGGAGGTTCATCTCTGGGCTGGAGTTCCGGCTTGTCTGCTACAATTTAGTTCGCGCCGCGCAGGGCTGGGCCGCTTAAAGGCCTGTCCGTCAGAGGGCTTTTTTGATGTTCAAGAACAAGCGGAAACTACAGCTACTGACTACATTTACCACCCTTTTTCTACTCGCCTTCGGCGTGGGCTGCAGGGGCTTTTTCGTAAATCCGACGCTGACTGGAGTTACGGTTGGGCCCACGGCCAGTATTCAACAGACGAAGACAATACAAGAAGTTGCCACGGCTACCTACGACGATGGCACGACCAAAACCCTTGGAAATACTTCCGGATTAGTTTGGAGCATTGCCGACAGCTCTGGAACAGATGTAGGTACGATTAGCAATACAGGGCTAGTCACGGGAACAAATGTAGGAACTGCCATAGTCACGGGGGCCGTCGGATCACAATCAGGAACGGCCACGATTACCGTTACGCTGACCGGTCTTAGCTCGATCCAAGTCACTCCGAAAACTGCCAACATTACGGCGGGAGATCAACAACAGTTTACAGCGATGGCCAATGGCGGCTCGACTGATATTTCGACATCGGTCCATTGGACGCTTTCCGCCGCCAGTGCGCCAGGGACTTCCATCGATACCACAGGTTTTGTCACTACCAGTTCTACTGACATCGGAACGGTGAATATTACCGCGACCGATCAATCCACCGGCATAGTTTCAAATACCGCGGTACTGACACTCACTGCTCCTTAAAAATGAGATTTTGTAACATCTGACCAAAGAAGGCGCCGACATCCGGCGCCTTTTTTGCGAAATAAACTCGGCCAAGCGGTAAATAAGAGATGCAAACACTCCTGGAGGAATCGTAGAGTGTAGATATGGCTTTGTCGCGTTGCGTTATAGTGTTAGTAATCCCGTGAAATCTTTCTCGCCATCCCTTTTAGGCTTTTGGCTGCTCGTGTTGGCTGCTGTCTTGTGTCTGACCGGTTGTGATCGTAATGGCGGTAGAGCGCGGGAAATCGCCTACGTTTCCGCCCCTCAAGTCGCGTTGCGCGATCAAGTCGCCGCGGTCTACAACAAGACGGGGATGGTCAAGAATGGCGACCGTTTGGAAGTTCTGGAACGTGATCGACGCTATGTGAGAGTGCGCACCGCTGGCGGTGTTGAAGGCTGGATGGAGCAGCGCTACCTAACCACTCAGCAGGTCTATGATGGCTTCCAAAAGCTGATTCAAGAAAATCAAAACGTCCCGGTGCAAGCGACCGCCACTACGCGTAACGATACCAATCTGCACCTCGAACCGGGCCGGGAAACTGAACATCTTTTTCTGCTTAACTCCGGATCCAAAGTTTCCGTCCTAAAACGCGCGACGGCGGACAAGAATGCTCTGCCACCTCCCAAGCCAGTTCCGCCTCCGAAAATCTCTCCCGGTAAAAAGCCTGCTTCGAAGGCAACACCAACTCCAGTTCCTGTGATTCCGCCGCCGGTGGTTCAGCCGCAGAAAACTGCAGAGCCCATTCTCGAAGACTGGTGGCTGGTGCGCGACGCGCAGGGCAAAGTGGGATGGGTGCTGGGCCGCATGATCGATCTCGATGTGCCGCTCGAAATCGCGCAATACGCTGAAGGACAACGCCTGATCGCCTTCGTTATTTTGGATGAAGTCACTGACGGCGATAAGAAAGTTCCGCAATATCTCGTTCTGATGTCGGAGCCGAAAGATGGCATGCCCTACGACTTCGATCAGATCCGCGTCTTCACCTGGAATGTGCGCAAGCATCGCTATGAGACTGCTTATCGTGAACGCAAGTTAAATGGAATTTTGCCGGTAACGGGCGGTCATGAAGACTTTGGCAAAGAGGGAAATTTGCCCACGTTTACTTTGCATGTGAAAGATGACAGCGGTGTCGTATCCGAGCGTAAGTACAAGATGAACACACCGATCGTGCGCAGGGTTCTCGCACCCGGAGAACAGAAAGAAGCCGCGCCGGTGGTCGGGAAACGGCGTCGTCATTAAATTAAATTGTCATCCTGAGCGCAGCGGAGGACCTGCGCATTTGGCAGCGCCGAAACTGCATGGGTCCTTCGTTCGCAAAGACCCCTCTCTCAGGATGACAGGGGTTTGATTGGGATATCAGATTGGTAGCGGCCGCGCTCGTACCATCCCTCACTCAAATCTTTCCAGGCCGGATTCAGCGAAACAATCAGTGCTATTTTCTTGATGCGCAGCCAGCCCTTGATTTGTTTTTCTCGATCAATCGCCGACCGGACATCTCCGAAACGCTCAAAGTAAACCAGTCGATCGATCTTGTAACACGCGCAAAATTCGCCTTTGATGCTCTGCTTATGTTCGAGAGTCCGTCGTTCAATATTGTTCGTAACGCCTGTGTAGAGAGTCTTCGAACGGTTGGTCATGATGTAGACGTAATACGAATGAGGCATTGGCCCAGCATGACATCGGATTGGACCTCTGTCTGTGACGCATGAACATCATGCCAGGTTGTAGCGATGTCATCCTGAGCGAAGCGAAGGACCTCTGCAATTGGGAGCGCCGAAACTGCATAGGTCCTTCGTTCGCAAAAGCGCTCTCTCAGGATGACAGCAGTTACGAATAGAACTCCGCCATACACTCCACTACCCACTTTTGTTCGCTCTCCGTCAGTTCCGGGAACATGGGCAGTGCAAGCACTTCTTTTGAAGCTTGTTCGGACACTGGCAGATCGCCCTCGCGATATCCCAAATAAGCAAAGCAAGGTTGAAGGTGCAGCGGAATCGGGTAGTAAATTTCCGTGCCAATTTTTCGATCGGCCAGAAACTGCCGCAACTCATCGCGACGTTTGGCGCGCACTACGTATTGATGAAACACGTGATGCGCATACGGAGAAATTTGCAGCGGACGCAGCGGCGAATCCGCGGTCGCTGACCACAATCCAGTTTGTGTGAGTAACTGATCGTAAGTCGCAGCCCGTTCCCGGCGTTGTTGGTTCCACTTTTCGATGTAAGGCAATTTCACGCGCAGGATGGCGGCCTGGATCGCGTCCATGCGGGCATTCCAGCCGAATTCGGTATGCAGATAACGTTGCGGACTGCCGTGGGTTCGCAGGCGGCGCATGTGGTCGGCGAATTCGGGATCGCCAGTTGTTACCAGGCCGGCGTCCCCGTACGCGCTTAAATTCTTGGTGGGATAAAAACTGAAAGCCGCAGCCACGCCCAGCGATCCAGCTTTTTTATTTCGCCACGCCGCGCCTATGGCCTGCGCGGCGTCTTCGATGATCGGCAACTGGAATTCGTCGGCGAGGCGCTGCAAGGCGTCCATGTCGGCACATTGGCCGTAAAGATGGACGGGCAGCAAGGCCCGCACTTTGCGCGATCCGCTGGTTCGGAGCCTCGCTTCGGCTAGCGCAGGATCAAGATTAAGAGTCTGCGGATTGACGTCGAGCAGAACCGGCCGGGCCCCGGCGCGTACGATGGCGCTGGCCGAAGCAAAAAAACTGAAAGCCGTGGTGATGACGGCGTCGCCGGGCTGAACGCCGGACGCGACTAACGCCAGCCACAGAGCATCGGTTCCTGAAGCACAGCCGACTGCGGCTGCGGCTCCCGTGAAATCAGCAATCTCGCTTTCCAGCGCTTCGACTTCCGCGCCAAGAATGAAATGTTGCGAAGCGCAAACCCGCTCCACGGCCGCCAGAACCTGCTCTCGGATCTCTTTATATTGGCGATGCAGGTCGAGCAAAGGTACGGCGTCGAACTTCCTGATTGACCCGCCGGACGGTTTCGCGGTGGAGGATTGAGTCACAGAGAGGCGATTCTAACAGCAGGGGGCGGGTCTTAGGTTTCAGGTCTTAGGTCTCAGGTTTCAGGTCTTAGGTCGAGACCCAAGACCC
>DATBAX010000391.1:0-5772 GCA_036271275.1 Terriglobales bacterium | reverse complement strand
GGCATCGAAAACCTAGAACGCCAAAAAAAACAAGGAGGTTTTATGTACGTCATTATTGGCGCAAGTAGTCACACAGGAAATGCAGCCGCGAACAAATTGTTGGCACAAGGCAAGAAAGTTCGAGTCGTTGGCAGAAATGCCAATCATTTGGCAAAACTCGCAGCTAAAGGGGCTGAGCCATTCGTTGGCAGCGTCACTGACAAAAATGATGTGGCCAAAGCCTTCGCCGGAGCCACAGCCGCATATGTAATGTTTCCCCAGGACCAAACCGTCCAGGATTATTTCGCATATGCCGATCGGCTCATCGACGCATATGCATCGGCGATCGAAAAAAACGGCGTGAAGTACGCAGTCTCGCTTAGCAGTGTTGGTGCGGATAAATCGGACAGAACGGGACCCATCCTGGGCCTGCATCGTTTGGAGGAACGTCTCAATCGTATCGCGGGACTCAATGTTCTCCATGTCCGGGCCGCTTATTTCATGGAGAACACTTTGGGGCAGGCAGACGCCGTCGCGCAAATGGGACAAACCGCGGGCCCGCTCCGTCCGGAACTGAAATTCCCCCTCATTGCAGCCAGTGATATCGGCAATTTTGTTGGGGGGGCGTTGGCGCGTCTCGACTTTAACGGCCACCAGACCCATGAGCTGCATGGAGAGCGTGATCTCAGCTACGGCGAGATTACAGGCATTATCGGAAAGGCTATTGGCAAGCCTAATCTCGAATACGCCAAGCTTACCGCCGACCAATTCCGCGGCGCTCTCGTGCGCATAGGCATGTCAGATGACCTGGCCCAATTGCTGGTGGAGATGACAGACTCCATGAACAACGGACACATCAAAACGCTCGAACCGAGATCGTCAGGCAGCACAACCCCTACCTCGTATGAAGCGTTTGTAGCGGAAAATATCGTGCCGGCTTTTAAAAAAGCGCGGCCAGCCGCTTAACCTTACAAAACCCAACCTAACGGTGCCCCAGATTTCGCGGATTTGCGAACCCTGGGGCACCATCACGTACCGGTCAGAGAGACTGCTCGGCCCACGCGTGCTTCTACTGGGGCTGCCATTCGTAGGGAAACAGTTTGCCGGCGTCTTCGGGACTGAGCTTCACTCCGAGCAACTCGGCTGCGCGTGCCATCACCGGATCGCGGCCGGAAGCCAGATCTTTCCCGGTTGGCAGCGCAATCTCATTCGGGGTCACGCCATGATGCTCCAAACTCTGGCCATCGGTCATGATGAGGTCCGAGTCTGTGATAGAAGCACCGAAGAAGACGACGGTATCCACTCCCACTTGTTCTTCGTAGTGTCTTGCTTCCATCACGCTGCCGGAGCTGCGATCTCCAATCACAACTCCTCGTTTTTCCAATTGCACCACTCGCGCAAATAGCTCGGCCGCCGAAGCCGATTTCGAATCGACCAGCACGATCAGCTTGCCGGTAAACGGATTGTGCGATGGCTTAGCAACCTCGGGCTTGTGTTCTTTGCGGCCCACCCGATCGGCGATTTTTACCTCGTTCTCAAACATGCCGCCGAGCAAAAATCTGAGCACATCTACGTACCCGCCCGGATTTCCTCGCAAATCCAGAACGAGAGCCTGGTGTTTTCTCGCCTTCCCGATCATGCCCTCCGCTTCGGTGAGAGTAAAGGTGAATTCCGGGATTTTCAAAACCATCAGTTGGTCCCCAAATTCCGCCGAGCGCACTCGCGTGAGGTGGTCCTCACGCTCTCCCTCACGAATCAAATCCCAGATGTCATTGTCATTGCCGCTGCCGCTAATATCGGCAACGCGTTTGCCTTCGCGAATTTTCGCCAGAACATCTACTTTGCGCTGCTGGCCACCGGAGTCCTTTAAATCCAGCCGAAGAGCAGGTTGAGGACGAAGAAGGTTAAAGACGTACTGCATTTTCCAAAGGTTTTCGCGGTTTGGCGTAAACCCGTTTAGGCCTAGAAGTTCGTCTCCGGACTTCACTCCTTTTGTTTCAGCATCACTATTGGGGCGCACATGGGTGACAAAGCAATGGTCTCCGACCATCTGATACTGCCATCCATAGTCGTAGCGATTAGCGTGCCTTGGCGGAGTGAAGAATGTGTGTGAGTCGTTGAGGTTGTCGAGCGCGGCCGCAATGTGCGACATTCCCATGTTCATGGAAGTCTCGCTATTTATTTCGCTCTTGGCTTTGGCGATCGTGGCATCCCAGTCCAGCCCATGGAACTTAGGATCGTAATAGTGCTTTTGCACATCACTGGCCACCATGTGCAACATTTCTTGTAGACGGTCGCGATCGAACTTGGTCATGGGCGGTTGTTGCGCCGACCCCAGGGTGGAAAGTAACAATACAAGAACAACGAAGGGAACAACTCGGACGTTCGCTTTTCGAATGAACACGCCGCGCTCCTTAGATTTTCAGGTTCGCCCGGGGGAAAGAACGTGCCGGATTCTACCAAGAAATCAGCGGTTCGCTAATGTTTATTGCGCCGGGCCGCCTGGGTGCGACGAAAGGCCAACTTGACGATTTCATCCCTTTCATAGAGCATCGGCGGATGCGAAAATTCCATCTGGTCTTCCTTCTGTTCATGCCAAGCTTTCTCCTTGCACAAACTTCTGCAAAGCGTTCCATTGCGATCGACGACATTTACAGGATGGAGAAAGTTGGAAATCCTGAAGTATCTCCGGATGGAAAATGGATCGCATACACCGTCACCACCGTCGATAAAGAAGCCGACAGGCGGCGAACCGCTCTGTGGATGGTGAATTGGGAGGGCACTCAGGATATTCGCCTTACGTTCGGGAAGCAGTCGGGAAGTTCGCCGAAGTGGAGTCCGGATGGAAAGTATCTTTCGTTTCTTTCTTCTGATGGAGAAAAGGGAAAGACGCAGATTTGGCTACTCGACCGGCGTGGCGGAGCTCCGCAGCCGCTGACCGACGTCAAACAAGAGATCAATGACTACACGTGGTCGCCCGACGGCAAGAGAATCGTGCTGGAGATGAGCGCAGGCGATGACGCGGATGATGCCGACAAGAAGGGAACTGACGCTCCCAAGGCTCCAAAGCCGATCGTGCTCGACCGCTATCACTTCAAACACGATATTGAGGGATATCTCACGGCAACGTCACGGTCGCAATTGTTTCTCTTCGACGTCGAGACCAAGAAACTCGATACGCTCACCAGCGATAACAACTTCGATGACAGCGCCGCGGAATGGTCACCGGATGGCAAGCAGATTGCTTTCGTCAGCAACCATGACAAAGATCCCGACCAATCTCCCAACGACGAAATCTACGTGGTCGACGCACAGGCCGGAGCGGTGCCGCGAAAATTGACCACCCAATATTCAGCAAGCGGGCAGCGGCTGTCATGGAGTCCGGACGGAAAGCTCATCGCCTATCTGGTGGGCTTTGAAATGAAATACAACGCGTACAACATGGACCATCTAGCCGTGTTGACGGTGACCGACGGGACCTCCCGCGTGCTCACGGAGAAATTCGACCGAGGAGTGCATTCGCCGCAATTCACTGCGGATGGTTCGGCGATTGAATTCCTAGTGCCGGACGACCGGTCGGAATATCCAGCGAAAGTTTCGGTGAATGGCGGAGCGGTGGAGCGTCTGGTTGGTGGGGAACTTGCCGTCTCCTCCAAATCCAGCGCCGCTGGCCACATGGCGGTCGATCTCTCGACCGACAAAGGTCCCGAAGAAATTTATGCGCTCGAAAATGGAAACCTACGAAAATTAACTTCCCACAACGATGCTCTTGTATCCGAGTGGCAGCTCGGCTCTGTGGAAGACATCACCTTCAAGAGCAAAGACGGTACGGAAATTCATGGGCTGATGACCAAGCCTCCCGCCTATGATGCCGCGAAGAAATATCCTCTGGTGTTATGGATTCACGGCGGCCCCAATGGTCAGGACGATCACGGGCTTCCGTTCAGCTTGTATCCGTTACAAATGGAGCGGCAAATCTTCGCGGCCCAGGGATACGTTGTCCTGGCGATCAATTATCGCGGCAGCAACGGACGCGGCGCGGAATTCACTCGCAGCATTTTTGGCGATTGGGGAAATAAGGAAGTCGCCGACTTGCAAGCCGGTGTCAATTGGGCGATCGCGAAGGGAATCGCCGACCCCGAAAAATTGGGTATCGGAGGATGGAGCTACGGCGGGATCCTGACTGACTACATGATCGCATCCGACCGGCGATTTAAAGTCGCCATCAGCGGCGCCGGAAGCGCTAATCAACTCTCCATGTACGGCAGCGATCAGTATGTCGGGCAGTACAACAACGAACTGGGGCCGCCCTGGCAGAGCGCTGACACGTGGATAAAGGTCTCCTATCCGTTTTTCCATGCCGACCGCATTCACACCCCGACACTATTTATGGGCGGCCAGTCCGACTTCAACGTCCCGGTGATCGGCGGCGAACAGATGTACCAGGCGCTACGCACGCTGGGAATTCCGACACAATTAGTGGTCTATCCTGGACAGTACCATTTATTTTCGAGGCCGAGTTACATCCACGACCGCCTCGAACGCTATGTCGCGTGGTTTGGAAAATATTTGAATACTAAGAATTAAGATAATCTGAATATCTAATCAGCGATTAGCCGTTGGCACCTGGCATTTGGCCAGTCACCCGTGAGGGCCAAATGGCAGGTGCTAAATGCTAAATGCCATCCCAACGATCGGCGTACTCGCGCTGCAAGGTGATTTTGATGCCCACCGCATCCGGCTCGAGGAACTGGGCGCCAAGGTTGTGCTGGTCAAGAAACCAGAACAGCTCGATGAGATCGACGGCCTTGTCATCCCTGGTGGAGAGTCGGGTACATTTCTAAAACTTCTTGGCGAAGCTGGATTCGAAAAGCTGAAACAGTTCGTCCTCGCGAAACCAACTTTTGGGACTTGTGCCGGTGCAATTCTCCTGGCGAAGGAAGTTGAGAATCCCTCACAAGCGGGGTTGGGCGCAATCGATATCGACATTCGCCGCAACGCCTACGGACGCCAAATCGACAGCTCCATCCGCGAAGGATTGCTAGGCAACTCACCCCTCGAAATGGTCTTCATCCGTGCGCCGAAAATCTCTCGCGTTGGTTCCGGAGTGGATATCGTTGCCACGGAGGGTGACGACACTGTCGCTGTGCGGCAGGGAAGCGTCATGGCTGCAACGTTCCATCCAGAACTTTCGAATGACACACGAGTGCATCAGGCTTTTCTGGATTTGGTCAGCAAGAATGTGTAGGGCGGACTCTCCTGTCCGCAGCCTTTGACTTTATTTACCCACTCTCTCCCGTTAGGTACGGAATGTCCCGGAAGGCTGGCAGCCCTTATAGTTACCATCTGTCCTTCCGCCCGCGCTGCCGAGCGAGCTCCTTAGAAAGGGAAGGCTTGCCGGAGAACATTCCGCTCGCCTTTTCGACGAGGTCTTCCGAAGCCGTTTTCAGAATTATTCTGGATTTCTTCTGAATGACGCGTTTCCCTTTTGTGCCAGTGGTAATCAGACGACGCATATTTTCTATCCTACGCTTCGCATAAATTGCGCCTCCGCAAAAGAATGCTCTTGACAAATAATATCCGTAACCGTTACGTTACACATTATGCGGAACCGTTCGGTTACACACTTCACCGAAGCAGCCTTCAGCGCTCTAGCCGATCCCACGCGGCGGGCCGTCCTCGACCTGTTGCGGAAGGGAAGCCAGCCGGCTGGGCAGATTGCACGCGCATTCCCGGTCTCGCGGCCGGCGATTTCCAAGCATCTGCGGCTGTTGCGAAAAGCTCATCTTGTCG
>DATBAX010000390.1:0-4860 GCA_036271275.1 Terriglobales bacterium | reverse complement strand
TGCACACAGCCGGTCCTGGGTAGGGCGGCGTAAGATTGCCTGAAGATTTTTCATTCCCAGGAGCGTAGCGATGAGGAATCTCGCGGTCTCCCGGCGGCAGGGAATGATGAAATTTCTCGCTATGCTCGAAATGACAAGGATTTGTGGTGGGGACAAGAGTGTCCGCGCCACAAGCATCCAACGAGAATGCGTTTAGCTATTATTCTGCTATTTTGCGCCACTCTCTCAGCGCAGCAGTCGCCGCCTGCGGGCGAATCTTCATCCAAACATCACTCAAAACCTCCGAAGCCGGCCACAGCCTCGGCTTTCGATCCTGGCTCGATCACCGACGGCGTTTATAACAATCCCTACTTCGGATTCACCTACAAGCTTCCCTACGGCTGGGTGGATCGCACCAGCGCCATGCAGGATGATTCGCCGGATGCCGTGAAAGATCCGGTGAAGTCGGTGGTGTTGCTGGCAACTTTCGAACAGCCTCCGGAAGCGCCCAGGGAGGCGATTAATTCCGGAGTGGTGATTGCGGCGGAGAGCGTTTCTTCTTATCCCGGGCTGAAGACTGCTGCGGATTATTTTGGCATTTTGACTCAACTCACCACCGACAAGGGGTTCAAGGTGATGAATGAGCCCCTCGAAATTTCAGTTGGCACTAGAGCTTTGATTCGCGGCGATTTCAGTAAAGAGATGGGAAAGAACACGATTCATCAGACGGCGTTGGTGTTCCTGGAGAAGAGTTATGTGGTGTCGTTCACTTTGATTGGTTCGAGTGAGGATGAAGTGAATGGGCTGATTGAAGATTTGAACTTTGGTGGGAGGAAGGCGGCGCGATAAGAAGCCCACGGCTCTTGGCTTCAGAGAAGGACGTAGGGGTCCTTCGACTCCATAAGTTTGGTCGCGATGCGCCCAAACTTATTGCGCTCAGGATGACAGACTGAAAGGCCGAATTCACTGTCGGCGGAAAGCAAATTCCTCGGCGCCGCGCTTCTCGGAATGACAAGACTTGAGAAATTGTTTATCAAGCCATCCCGCCCACCCTCTGCTAAGATGTTGCCGCGATATGCCTGACTCCCAATCCATACTTGGCCAAACGGTATCGCATTACCGCGTCCTGCAAAAAATCGGCGGTGGCGGGATGGGTGTGGTTTATCAGGCGGAAGATCTCCAGCTCAACCGCTTTGTCGCTCTGAAATTTCTTCCCGATGCTCTGGCAAATGATGCGCAGGCGCTGGAGCGTTTCCGGCGCGAGGCCCGGGCTTCTTCGGCGTTGAATCATCCCAACATTTGTACGATTTACGAAATTGGCGAGCATCAGGGCCAGCTTTTCCTGGTGATGGAGTATCTGGAAGGCAGGACTCTGCGGGAAGTGATCCTGGGCCCTCCGCTCGAGTTGGAGCGATTGCTGGATATAGGAATCGAAATCGCCGACGCGCTCGATGCCGCTCACAGCAAGGGGATTGTCCATCGCGACATCAAGCCGGCAAACCTGTTCGTGACCGATCGCGGTCACGCGAAGATCCTCGATTTCGGATTGGCGAAAGCCTACGCTACCACATCGCCGGACGGCGCCACCGCTACCGAAGACCCGCATCTCACCAGTCCCGGCAGTACTCTCGGGACCGTCGCCTATATGTCTCCCGAGCAGGCGCTTGGGAAAGATCTGGATGCTCGCACCGATCTGTTTTCTTTCGGGGTCGTGCTCTATGAGATGGCAACCAGAACACTGCCTTTTCGCGGAGACGCCACCGCTGCGATCTTCGATGCCATCCTCCATAAAGAACCACCTCCGGCGGCGCGTCTGAATCCCGATCTTTCGCCCGAGATCGATCACATTCTCGGCAAAGCGCTCGAAAAGGACCGTGACATTCGTTATCAAAGCGCCGCCGAAATGCGCGCTGACCTGAAACGCATGAAGCGGAACAGCACTTCGGGGAAAGTGAGTGTCGCGGTCGCGGCGTCCGCGCCTGCTGCAAAATCAAAGCGTCGCTGGCTTCTGGCCATCGGCGCGATAGTTGGATTGATTCTGGCATTCGTGCTGGTGAGGTTTCTTATACCGGTTGCACCACCCAGAGTTACGGGATTCACTCAAATTACTCACGACGGCAAAGGGGGATGCTGCGGGGTCACTGACGGCTCCAGAATTTACACCAACCGTTTCCCAACGGACTTCGATACTTCGCTGGCCCAGGTGTCTGTAAACGGCGGCGAAGTGCTCGAAAGTCCCAGCCCGATCAAGGCCTCCCGCATCATGGACATCTCGCCGGACCACTCCCAACTCCTTATCGCCTCCGGAGGAGCGATCGGCATGAACAATTTCCTCTGGACGGTGCCTCTGCCGGCAGGGTCGCCGCGCCGATTGGGAAGCTTTACGGCGGACGCCCAGTGCGGCGCGAGGTGGTCGCACGACGGGCAGAGTCTCGTGTTTGGCAGAGGGTCAGATCTTTGGGTTGCTAAGGGCGACGGCAGCAACCCTACCCGAATCGCTACTGTGCCGGGTCACCCAGAGAGTGCCGTTTTTTCACCAGATGGCAAGCGCATTCGATTCACCCGGGTGGACGACGCTTCCCACACTTACAGTCTGGAGGAGGTCGGGTCCGACGGTTCCAATCTTCATCGCCTGTTGCCTGATTGGCATAACCCCCCGCACGAGTGCTGCGGCTTCTGGACGCCGGATGGAAGGTATTTCGTGTTCCAGAGCACGGACCACAACGACAATGATGGCGACATCTTCGCTTTGCCGGACTCTCCCAGCCTTTTTCGTAAAGCTGTGGCTGCGCCTGTCCGGCTAACTTTTGGCCCGCTGGACTTCGGCATTGCTGGCTTTATGCCGGACGGAAAGAAGCTGCTGGTTGGCGGCTACGATCCACGGGGCGAACTTGTCCACTACGATGTTTCGTCCAAACAATTCGTTCCATTCCTCGGTGGGCTGGCGGCGTTTGACGTGGCATTCTCTCCGGATGGCAAGTCGATCGCCTACGTCAGTCTGCTGGATAGCGCGTTGTGGACCAGCCGGTCCGATGGCAGCGAGAAAATTCAACTGACCTACCCTCCGGATCATGCGGCGCTTCCACGCTGGTCTCCTGATGGCAAGCAGATCGCTTACATGGGCTCTACGTTGGGAAAGCCCTGGAAAGCTTATGTCATTTTGGCGCAGGGTGGTACTCCCGATCAGTTGCTTCCCGGCAATACGGTTGAAGGCGATCCAGCATGGTCTCCCGACGGTACTCGCATTGTGTTTTCCACCGGCGAGCCCGGCACAAGCCAGAAATCTGAGATCAGGATGATGGATGTAAAAACCAGGCAGATCTCCACCCTCCCCGGTTCCAGCGGTCTCTTCAGTCAGCGCTGGTCTCCCGACGGCCGCTATTTGGCCGCACTGAATCTCGAGGAGATTTCAAAGAACCTTCGGATTTACGATTTTCATACCGGGCGGTGGTCCGATTGGATGACCGATCCGGTTGAGGTTGAATATCCCGCATGGAGCGCGGACAGTCGCTATATCGAATATTCCACCGACACAGAAGTTAAGCGGATCAAAGTCGGCGAAACCCATCCCGAAACTTTATTTAGCAGCAAGGAGCTTCACCAGTATTCGGCCCCGGATTTCGGCTCCTGGAACGACAACGCCGCCGACGGCTCCCGCATGTTCCTGCGCGATGTCAGCACACAAAACCTCTACATGCTCGATGTGGAGTTTCCGTAGGTGGGAGTTCGTTCTATGCAGCTCGGGGACAATGATTTTGGGTGGAGCAGCGCTTCAGCACCGCAATAAAAAGTCTTGGCTGAAAATCAATCTCTCAAATCTTGTCATTCCGAGAAGCGCTGCGCCGAGGAATCTGCTTTTGGCCTGTAGCGAGGAAAAGCAAGAAGCCCACGGCCCTCGCCAACAGAGAAGTACGCAGGGGTCCTTCGACTCCAAAAGTTTGGTCGCGATGCGCCCAAACTTATTGCGCTCTGGATGACAGAAACCTAAAAGGACCGAGTGGTGCAGGCTTCAGATGGGCTAATCCAGCGCTTCGGGATGGAGCGCAATATTCTTCTCGCCTGCGGCTTTTTTCTCGGCGTACTTCTTCATCCACGCTTCGAAGCTTTTGCCGGCGGCGGTGTCGCGGCCGCTGAAAGCTAGAGACGCGATGTCTCCATAAGGCACGGCAATCTTTTGATTGGAATCTTTGGGGATCAATCGAACCAGCGAATCGGCCAGGGTCTTTCCGCTGCGGCGGTCGAACAAGTAGCCCTCAATCTTCGAACCGTCTTTGCGGACGATGGTCACATCCCCGCGATAGTCAAAAGCTTTTTCGAGGGCCACGCGGATTTCTTCATCGCTGGCAAGCGCCGGAATCCAGCCTTCGAGGTTTTCACGCTCGCGACCGGCGGCAACTTCCTGGACGTCCGGGTTGACCGAAACGTGTCCTGCTTCTTTACCGGTCACGCCCGCGTCTCCTCGAGAGATTCGCTGGTCGGGTTCGTGTTACCGATCTGCACCAACGTATGCGCCGCAGGGGTTTCATCCAGCAAGCGCATGGCGCCTTCGTCGGCATACTTGGTAAACAGCGTGCCTTTTACGGTGGCGAGGAAGCCGCTCAGCGAACTGAACGTTGCATTTACCGCCGAGGCTTCGTATCCGCTGTGGACCATGCAATTGGCGCACTTGGGATTTCCCGACTCCGTCCCATAATTCGCCCAATCGGTTTCGGCGAGAAGCTCCTGGAAGGTGTCAGCGTAGCCATCCTGGAGCAGGTAGCAGGGCTTCTGCCAGCCGAAGACGTTGTAGGTGGGCATTCCCCATGGAGTGCAGGGATAAGTGCGCTTGCCCATCAGGAATTCCAGGAACAGCGGCGACAGATTGAAGCGCCAGTTCTTCTC
>DATBAX010000389.1:0-15877 GCA_036271275.1 Terriglobales bacterium | reverse complement strand
GGGCTACACTAAAAGCCAGAACAATGGCATGTGGAGTCCAGACCATAAGGATTTCAGCCCACGCTTTGGCTTTGCATTTCGCCCGCTCGATAGTTCGAAACTCGTGCTGCGCGGCGGATATGGCATCTATTATCAACAGCTCTCCGGAGAGCTCGCGGAACAAGTGGTCGGAGCTCCGCCATTTTCACTCACCCAGGCGTTGCAGGGATCGTTGAACTCAGCAGCAACTTTTCAGCAGCCATACAATCCGCAACTTCCGCCGGATTCGAGTTTTCCCATCTTCATTCCGCGGACTCCGACTAGTGCACTGACCGTTCCCTCCATCTCGCAATCGATCACCAGCCCCTACAACCAGCAATACGATTTCAACATTCAATATGAATTCGCGAAAGATTTTCTGTGGCAGTTGGGCTATGTCGGATCAAAAGGAACGCACCTCACCGGATGCGTGGAATTCAATCAGGCGCTGATCGCGACTCCCCAGAATCCCGTGAATGGACAAACCACTACCACTGTGGAAAATCTGGGTCAAAGGCTTCCCTTCCAGGGCATTTCAGGAGGAGCTACTTATGACTGCCAGACGACTTTCGATTCCAGCTACAACTCGCTTCAGACCACCGTTGTCAAAAGGCTTAGCAATGGATTGAATTTCCAGGCGAGCTATACTTTCTCGAAAAATCTGGACTACACCAGCGGAACCGGCGGTCTGCCATCCCTCGATCTTGATTTCATCAGCAATGATCAGAACAATCCGCGTCAGGCGCGCGGTCTTGACAACTCCGATCGCCAGCACAGGTTTGTTTTGAGCTTTGTGTATGCGCCACCAAAACTTACGAACGGTCCGCGTGTGGTGCGTAGCGTGTTTTCGCAATGGCAGTTTTCGGGTGATGCAGTGATGCAATCGGGTCTGCCAGTGACGGTGACAGACAGTTCCGCAGGTTCGGTCTATGGGAACCTGACGGGATTCAGCCGCGCGGAATGTACAGACGCCGATCCTGCTTCCTCAGGATCGATGTCGAGCCGGCTCAATGGCTACTTTAATCCTGCCGCGTTTGCTCCGCCTCCAACGATCGGAGACGGTACGGGATTTGGCGACTGCGGCGTAGGTCTGTTGCGGGGGCCGCGACAGATGAATCTGGACCTGGGAATCCAACGGCTGTTTACAGTCACGGAAAAAACCAATCTGGAATTCCGAAGCGAGTTCTTCAATTTTACGAACACGCCTCACTTTGGCTTGCCGAACAACGATTTTGCCGGTGGAGGCAATCCTGCATTTGGGCTTATTACTCAAACTGTATCCAACCCACGGATTATTCAATTTGCATTAAAGTACAATTTTTGAGCACTCGGGAAAAGGATTCAATGTCGGATAGTGAGGTGCTGGAAACCACGAATGTGGCCGAAACTCTGGCCCAGCTCGACCCCGTGTTCAGTAATTTCAGCCTGCCATTGCGGGGGGTCTACTATCCTTTGGGATTCGCGGTAGAAGTTTCCACAAACTCCGCGGAAGTGCTGGTTGCTGCTGAAGAAAGCTGGGGCCGCTTTCGAAAAGCTTTTTCCGACCCTCCGGTACGGCTCGATATCGGCGTCATTGCGGATGATTCAAAGGAATGTCCTCCAGCTCCAGGCTGCCGGGCCCGGGGTAATCTCCTCACTACAATTGCAGACGCTAAGAATTACGTTGTCTCCGATCTGAATCGGGGTTTCGCATTCGCCTGGCTGACCCAGGCCGCGGTTGAGCACCGGGCATATCTCCGTTACTACTTTCTGGAAGCTACGGCGCTGACTCTGCTGGACGCTTTATACCTAACCCCTCTGCATGCTGCTTGTGTAGAAATCGAGGGGCAGGGCTTGCTGCTCTGTGGAGAGTCCGGAGCCGGCAAGTCGTCGCTTGCATTCGCCTGCGCGCGCAAAGGTTGGAAATATTTGTCGGACGATAGCAGCGCCATCGTGCGCAAACGTAAAGGCCGCGTGGTTGTCGGCAACCCGCACCAGATGCGTTTTCGCGAATCTGCTATCGAACTTTTTCCGGAACTGAAAGAGCAGCGCATCACGCCCCGGTTTACCGGAAAAATGGCGATTGAACTTGCGACCTCAACCCTGCCCGAAATAGCGACCATCACCGAGTGCCAGGTTGACTACATTGTGTTTCTCAACCGGCGGGAACCTGGGCCGCCAAGTCTCCGGTCCCTTCCGGAAGCAATCGCGTTGCAATATTTTCAACAGTGCATATTCCTTGGGGACAGCGAAGCTCAGCAGGCCCAAAGATCTTCTCTGGATAATCTACTGACCGCATCTGTTCTTGAAATGCGGTATCGCGATCTGGACTGGGCAGTCCAACGTCTTGAAACGCTGGTTCAGGAAGGAACCTGAGCGAAGGAAAAGCAGTTTCTGCTTCCGTCAGGAAACCCATGCGTCGAATTCCCCACCACGTTCAGGCCCTGTTGTCGGCGCTTCAATTTCGGGATCCTAATCTCGAAGATCTGCGTTCCCTGACAGAATCTGAGTGGAAGGAACTACTTCAGTTCTGCGATCTCGCCCACCTGACGTTTCCTCTGTGGAGAAACGGTGGCGACGCATTACCAGGATGGGTCCGCGAGCGCATTGAACAGAATGCGGCCGACAATGCAAAACGTTTCGAGCGCATTAAACAAACTTATGCGGAACTGGCCGCGGCGCTTGATGATGTTCACGCCGAATATCTCGTGATAAAAGGCTTCGCCCAATATCCTGGCTATGTAGAAAATCCGCGCCTGCGAATGCAGTCGGATATCGATATCTATTGTCCTTCAGACTCGATTTTCCGCGCGCGGGACAAACTTCTTACGCTTGGATATCAGCCACCAGAAGTCCTCGAAACCGCTCCTGCCGATCATTTGCCCGCTATGGGTCGCAAAACAGATTGGAAATGGCGCGGCAACGCCTTCGATCCTGATATGCCACTTTCCGTGGAGCTTCATTTTTGTTTATGGAACGAGGCCAATGCTCACTTTGCTCCGCAAGGCCTTGATGAATTCTGGTCGCGACGGATTACCAGGCGTTTGGATGATTTAAGTTTTCCGGCGCTTGATCCTGTCGATAACCTGGGCTTCTCGGCCCTGCATGCTCTCCGGGATGTGCTGGATGGTGATTGGGTGCTGCATCGCATCTACGAGATGGCGCGTTTCTTGCACACGAATGTGGAGAACAAACCTTTCTGGACGCAGTGGCAAGAACTCCACAGCGATTCGTTGCGGACATCAGAAGCGATTTGTTTCGCGCTGGCAGGAAATTGGTTCGCCTGCGATCTTCCAGAACAAGTCGAAGCGGCGGTAAACAGTTTGTCACCGGCAATCCAACAATGGTTGGCCGCGTTCAATCGATCTCCACTGGAAGGAATGTTTCATCCCAACAAGGACGGAGTGTGGCTGCATGTTGCGCTGGTGGAATCGTCTGGTGACAAGCGAACGGTCATCCGCAATGCGCTGGCGCCAATGCATATGCCAAATGTCGGCGCACCGGGACAGGACACAACCAGGCAAGGGAAAAAGAAGAAGTTTTGGCCGTCGCAACGATATGCCCAATATCTTTTTTATGTAACTTCCAGAATCGTCTATCACGCGAAGACCCTCGCGCCGACGCTTTGGCGCGGCGCGCGCTGGTGGCTGGCTACGAAGAGGCTCGGGAAAGGCTTCTGGGCATTCTACGCAACGGCGTTTTTTCTCGACTTTGGGATGTCGGTTTACTTTTTCCTGTTCAACTTCTATCTGGTCGATTGCGGATTCACCAACAAGCAACTGGGACGCATTGGCAGCGCGATGGCACTGGGCAGCCTGGCAGCAACGATTCCCGCCGGCATCCTGGCCCAGCGCTTCGGCCTGCGGAGAACATTGTTCCTGTGTTTCGCCGTGCTGTCGTCAGTTGCGGCAATGCGTGCATTGGTGACAACCGAACAACTGCAACTTGGGCTTTCGTTCCTGGCCGGAGCTGCGCTCTCGACATGGGCCGTTTCGATTTCCCCTTCGCTGGCGCAATTGACGACTGAAGACAATCGTCCCTTTGGTTTCAGCCTGGTATTTTCTTCTGGAATTGGAATCGCTGCTCTAGGCGGGATCGTTGGAGGGGGGCTTCCGGGATGGCTATCGAAAACCGCAACTGCGGTGGCAATTACTCACACCAATCGGGTGGCGCTGCTGATTTCGTCCGGAATTATTGCTTTGGGAATGTGGCCTCTATCCCGGCTCAAATTTCATTCGGCGCCGATTCGAGAGAGAAAGACCTGGGTACGTAATCCGTTTCTGTTTCGCTTTTTACCGGTGATCGCGATCTGGAGCCTGGTAACAAATGCGTTCGCTCCATTTTTCAACGTTTATTTTTCGCAATTCATTCATATGCCGATGCAGAAGATCGGGCTGGTCTTCGCAATATCACAACTTTCTCAAGTGCTGGCAATCCTTTTCACGCCATTGATCTTCCGAAAATTTGGACTCGTAACCGGCATCATTTATATGCAGATCGCCACCGCATTTGCGCTGGGAGCGCTCGCCGGGGTTCGCGGCGCGTCCACGGCTGCATTCGCCTATGTGGTTTACATGGCTTTTCAATGGATGAGCGAGCCGGGAATGTTCACGCTTCTGATGAACAAGATGTCGCCAGCAGAAAGGAGTGGCGCGTCAGCTCTGACTTTTCTGGTGATGTCGCTATCGCAATCATTCGCTGCGGCGACTGCCGGAGCATCGTTCACGCGATTCGGTTATCCAGCGGTGCTCAGCGTGACAGCCGTCGTCGCCCTCGCCGCGGCTGCTGTATCCAAGTTACTGCTTGGCGGCGCTTCGCCAAAACTCGTAACGTCGAAGTCCCATCAATTGGAGAGCGATTCTCCACACAAACGCAGGGTTGTTGACCAGGTATCGCTTCCCTAGCCGAGACGGTTCCTGGCACAGGCGATGTAACCATTGCAATCCTGCCTGCTTGATCCATGGCGGTGCGTCTTTTAGATTTCCGGTATGAATATCGAACGCGGCCCCGACGCCGATCATCAGACCGCAAGTGAAACGTTCGACATTCTCCTCCATAAAACGTTCTTGTTTTGGGGTACTCATCCCGACCCAGATAATATCGGGATTGCATCTGGCGATCCGGTCTTCGATTGCCTTTTGTTCGTCAGGCAATAAAGGACGGAATGGTGGAGTATGAGTTCCGACAATTCTGATTCCCGGATACCACGCTTCGAGATTGTTTCGCAACTTTTCGGCAACCCCGGGCTTCCCTCCATATAGGAAATGCCGGACCCGTTGACCCAACGATTGACTGCATACTGCCCGCATCAGATCGGGCCCGTAGACCCTTCCCATCTGGCGAAATCCCTGCGCCCGGCCCACCCAAACCATTGGCATTCCGTCGGGAGCTACCATCAGCGCGCGATCCAGCGTCTTGCGAAACTCCGGATCACGCTGGGCTTCCATTACGCCGTGAACTCCCGTAAGGCACACGTAACCTTTGCGACCTTCGGCAAGCGCATCCTGGATGACGCCAACCGCCGTCGCCATATCGATAGCGTGAACGCCAACGCCTAAAACATTGGCGCGAGCGCACTCAGTCGCCGGCTTGACTAAGGTATTCGACAGGGACACGCTGGGCCCTCCTCAACTCGCGTTCAATCCACATGTATGTCACTTGCAAACCTTGCTCGAGGCTAATCTTTGGTTCCCATCCCAACACTTGCTTCAGGCGAGTGTTATCACTGTTGCGGCCTCGCACACCCTGAGGTTTGCTCAGATCGTGACATTTGAAAACGCGCTTGTGCGCAATTGCTGAAATCATGTCCACCAATTGATTGATAGTTACCAGGCGGTCCGTTCCCAAATTCAACGGCTCGCGATACTCGGAGGCCATCAACCGAAGGAGTCCCTCAACGCAATCTTCCACGTACATAAAGGAGCGCGTCTGTTCTCCATCTCCCCAGACGTCGATTTCTCCTCCGTCATTCACTAGCGCAACCTTGCGGGAAATCGCGGCTGGAGCTTTCTCCTTGCCGCCTTCGTATGTCCCAAGCGGGCCATAAACATTGTGAAAGCGGACGATGCGAGTTTCAAATCCATAGTCGTGCCGGTAATACCGGCAAAGCTCTTCGGTGAAGAGTTTTTCCCATCCGTACCCTGGCTCGGGATTGGCTGGATACGCGTCTTCTTCACGCAAGGGTGTAACGTCGGCGCTCTCTTGCTTGCCGCCCGCATAAACACAGGCTGATGAAGAGAACATAAACTTCGCGACTTCGTTGAGCCGGCTCGCTTCCAACATATGCGCATTGATCAAAATATTATTGCGAGCTATGCCGGCGAGGGAGGCGGTGATGTAGCCGATACCACCCATATCGGCCGCAAGGTTGTAGACCTCATCGATTCCGCCGCGCGTGGTTTGCAGGCAACTGTCATAGGTGCGCAAGTCGAGCAGTTCGAATTCGTCGGCGGACGGAGACTCGTATTCCGGATACTTGATATCGACACCGCGGACCCAATGTCCGTCGGCTTTGAGTCTCTTTATCAAATGATGGCCAATAAAGCCGCCAGCACCGGTAACGACAATGCGTTTCAGTTTTTTCATAACTTCCTGGGATCCTTGATTTATTGATGGATTTGTTCTTAGGGGAGAGCGTCGTTCGTTGCTATGCCGCGAGCAACGCGGATTGCAAAGCTCGCAGTTTGCTATAGAACCCTTCGAACTCATACTTCTCGATAAACTTCTTTCTGCCGTTAGCCGCAAGGCGTGCTCGCAGTTCAGGGTCATCCTGCAATCTCGCGAGGGCAGTCGCCAATTGTTCGGCGTCTCCCGAATCCACGAGCAGCCCCGTAACTCCGTCTTCGATCTGCTCGGTGACGCCGCCGCCTTTGCTTGCGATTACTGGCCTGTTCATCGCCATGGATTCAATCACCACGCCGCTGAACGCCTCCGGCAGGACTGACGACTGGATCGAGATATCCAGTGCCGCGTAGGCAGTTTTCACGTCATCAATATCGCCGGTGTAGATCACTTCTTCATCCATGTTGCTGTCGGTAATTTGTTTTCGTAGCCGAACCAGGTGATCTTCATTCCCCGGGAAAGGACTGCCGATAAAAATAAATCGAGTGTCTGGATATCTAGGCTTAAGGCGGACCGCTGCATCGAGCAAAACATCCTGTCCCTTGCGTCCAATCTTGATCCGGCCCACTAATCCCACGAGCAAATTTCCATTGAGGTTGTACCTGTGACGAAAGGCCTGCACTTCGTCGGGCGAGATTTCAGGAAATTCGGCGGCAGGAAATCCGTCGTGGAGTACGACAACTTTTCGAGTCCGGATACGAGGATGAAATCGATCAGCCACTGCTTGAGAAACGCAGACTATGCGACTTGAAAAGACAGCGATATACCATTGGTAGAAAATCCAAAGCCTGGGAAAGTCCGAGAAGATCTCGCGAATGTGCCAAACGTGCGGAATACGCCTCATGCGAGCGACCACACCAGCGGGCAACACCACAGCCGAATTACTGTGAATCAAATCCGGACGAAACTTGCCGGCGAGCCTGAACAATTCAGCAATCGACAGCACAAACCGCCCGCCCAGCCTCGCCAAACCGCTGATGCTTCCCGCGCTTTTTCTTTTCAGCACAGCCAGTCGAGGACTCACGAGTACCTGTACGCCACTATCCCGCAGTTTTCCCGCGAGTGGCCCTTCCTCAGGAAGTACAACCAGGACTATGTGCCCATCCGTTGCGAGGCGCGAGGCCAGGCGGAGCAGCGATCGGCTGGCACCATATAGGTCTGGAGGATCGTGAACAAACATTACCTTCATGCGGTCAAGAGAGCTTCAGGGGTTAGGAGCTTCCAACAGGACGGGTTGAGGCGAGGCCCAAAGGGGACGAACCACCGAAATAGTAGCCACGAAATAGTTTTTGTGACCAATACAGCAAAGCCGCCTGAGAGCGCAAACAGGCAAGCGCTGTTGACTGAAAAACTCCTCGTGGCATTTTGCGAAGCAAGGGAGAGTACTTGAGCACGATAGAATCCCGCTCTTCCATCTGCTTATTCGCGGCTTTGGATGATTTGCTGTCCGGCTGCCAGCGAAAATCCGCCAGCACTTGCGACAAATGTTGAAAATGATATCCGCGCTGGACAAGCCGCAGGAAAAACTCATGGTCCATCGAATAGTGATATTTCACATCAATGAAGTTGCTTTCGTCGAAGATGCGCCGTCGAAAAAAACTGGATGGAGTAGGCAGAGGGGAGACATGATGATAAAGAAGCACAAAGGGACTGAATTCTATTTCCCTTCGTACTTTCAAAAACGTTCCACTTTGATCGATCCAGGTATAGTCGCCATAAATAATGTCGGCTGTGGGATTTCTATCGAATGCGCCGGCGACGGCGTGAAAACATTCGCTGCGGTAACGATCGTCGGAATTAAGCCAGCCGACAATTTCCCCCGAAGCCAGTTTGAAACCCTTATTCAGGGCGTCACTCTGACCGTTATCGGGCTCCGAGATCCATTGCAAATGTCCCCATCCCGGACGGCTTCCGTAGTCGCGGAGAACTTCCACCGTGCCATCGGTTGAACCTCCATCGACTACGATGTGCTCCATCTGCAGATACGCCTGGTTCTTCACGCTTAGCAGCGCTTCTTCGATGTACGCCCTTTGATTGAACGAGGGCGTCACGATAGAAAATTTCGGAGCTAGCACGACGGCTGCCTCAATAGACTGCGAAGCGGGCCCGTATTCGCGCGAGCAAAAACAGTTTTCGCAGTCTCTGGTCCACGACTGACATTCATCCAGACAGTCAGCAATAACATCATCGGCAGAGGAAACATCAGGCCGACCGGTTCGGCCATGGTGATGCCGTCAATGAGCATGTAGATCAACAGTGTCAGGCCGAGTTGACGTGCCAGTGATCTCGGCGATCGCCAAAGATACCGGAAGTACGAACCGTAAATCCCGAGGGTGAGCAACAAACCGACTCCACCCAGTTGGAACCATTGGTTGAGCCACTCATCATGGGCCATCGTCGCGCGTTCATCCCAATCCTGCGGCCCGAAATCACGAAACGATAGAAAACCATAGCCTGCAATCGGGTGATCTTGGATCATCTCCCAGGTCTCCGCCCAGAGCACGGTGCGCCCGGTCAATGTGGTCACCTCATGCGAATCGTCTTGATATTCAGTAATGTAAGCCGCCAACGTGCCATACATAACGGCAAACAAAATCGTCGCCAAAAGCAGAACCATCAATTTGGTTTTCAGCGAAATCTCAACGGAGTAGAGAACGAGGAAGCCGAATGCAAAAACAAATGCAATCATTGACGTCTTGCTCAAGGAAAGAATCAGGACCCACGAAATAAAAATGGCGCCGCCGGCCCAATACCAGCGCTCCCGGCCTTGCTGCGCCACGCTCCTCTGCCAAAAATAAATGCAGCAAAGCGCGCCGATGGAGGCAAAATTCCCTATGTTCGTCGGATGAAGAAATTCCACGTTTCCTAAACGGCCGTCGGCACCAGTGGAGGTAAAAATCAACGCAACCAGCGCGATCAGCCCACAACCCGCGACAATGCCTTTCAGGGATGCCAGGACGATCGCGTCCGTATCGCCCCACTTCAGCATCGCGGCCACGACGACCAGATCGACCGCCATGGTAGCCCAATAGCCGACTGCGGAAACGAAAGATCCAGAGTGCGACCAATAAAGAGAAATTGCGCACCACACGACGTAGAGAACGATCCATTTCCCGATAGGGGGCCAGGTGAATTTTGCCGGTTTGACTTCCGTCCGCAGAAACCACAGCAGTAGGTAGTAAGCAAATCCGACGCTCAAAGCAGATCCGACGCCCGTTGCGGCCACTGGATTGTCGCGAAAGAAAAGTAGTGCGAAAGCAAACCTGAAAATCGTTAGCGCCCAAAACCAAAAAGCCAGCCGCGCGAGTGAACTTTTCGGATTTGTAATTTCTTTGATCATCTAGTTGCTCGGTTCCAACCGTTCGTTCTATGCGATTGGCTGGGGCGCTACAAATATTCTCCGAGTGAATCCTTTTCGAACGGCGAGTAAGTATGCAACCGCGAGCAATATCGTATAAATCGCTCGTCCCGCCGCAGCCCCGGCAATTCCAGAGCGTGGAATCAGTATTGCCATGATTGCGAGTAAAACCAAGCCGCCTGCAATGTTGAGCGCCGCCACCGTCCGCACTTTCCCAAGAGCCAAGAGCGAATTGTGGGGGACCACGTTGATTGCCAGGGCTGCATAGCTCATTGCAAGAATTGGTAACACCAGATGTCCCTGGTCGGCGAATTGATTGCCCATCCATATTCGGAGGATTGGCCGGGCCAGCAGAAAGAACGGCAGGGACAACACTCCCGCAACTGCAACATTGGTGATCAGCGCCAGCTTGAAAACACGCCTGGGTCCGCGGACTTCCCCGGCCTCATGCCTCGAACTCAGGTGAGGAAACAAAAAGTTGAACCCTGCGGCAGTGAGTCCGTGAATCGGTTGCGCGGCCTGGACACAAATGACGTAAACCGCAACCGGCCCGGTTCCAAGAAGCGCGGCCACGATAAAACGATCCGCATAAGTGAAACCAACCGCCGTCAACGCCTGCAACCAACTAAAGCAGCCAAAACTAAACACCTCTCGAAGCGCATCGTAACGGAGAGTGGGTAAAACGTGGAACTTTCCCACGACCTTTCGCGCCGCATCAGCCTGGAGAACTACCACTACCGCCGACCAAAATAACGTTGCCATCATGATTTCGACTACACCCCGGCCCATCCCAGCCAAGACCACGGCTGAGACCACAACAATGGCACGCAGGAACATATTCAATTTCGCCGGTGGTCCAAATTTTTCAAACGCCCTTAACGCGCTCACAAAAACACTTTCCGCGGATCGGAGCACCAGAATGACTGCGCTGATTTTTAGGGCACTTATGCTTACAGCTTGGAGCGAGATTTCAATCTTGAAGACTCTATGCACCGCGAAAGACGCAAATATCCAAACCAACGCTCCAAGCACGACGGCCAGGACTGTATTGATGGTTAAAGTCGCCCGGATGGTACGCTCTACGCCGACGAAATCATTGAGTGCTCGATAAGTTGAGACGTATTTCACCGTGGCATCACCAAAACCCGTGCTGAGAATTCCGACGCTGCCGAGAATGGCGTTCGCGAGCATCCAGATTCCGTATTGTTGAAGTCCCAAGTGATGCACCAGAAACGGCGCCGCCAGAAGCATAGCGGCAGGTTGGGCAAGATATTCGGCAATACTGAAAGCCGAGTTCCCCGCGCTCACGCGAAAGCGACGGGAATTCCGCAGGCCGCTGACTTGCCTGCCCACTTGCGATGCCCAGGTTTCGGTACTCATGCTTTGCCGAAATTCCAGAGCCATCTGAGCGGCCGTGCGTATCGACTCATCCGCTGGAAGAAAGGTTTTTCGGACCAACGCTCTCGGACATTGTGGATCCGTTCACTGGCGCTGTTGGCAAGGATCTTTCGCCGATCTTGAGGATCCAAGCAAACCAGACGCGCTTTTGCAGTGATCCAGGCGAAGGCGCATGCCACTGCGATTGCGGTCACTATAAGGATGATCAACAATCGGTGCGGCGAAGCCTTCCTCTGCGGCACGTTTGCGGAATCGATGACGTTGACCGTAGGAATTTCTTTCGCTTCCTGGATGCGGGCCAATTCATACTGCTGGCTCAATAATTCGTAGACGGTTTCCTGGATTTTCGTGCGCCGGTAAAGGTCGGCCCATTCCACTCCCAGCAACGGCAGCTTACGAATCGAAGGATAAAAATCATCTCCTGGGGGAGCGCCGGGAAGCAGCGAAGCGTCGGTTCCTCCCAGTTTTTGGAGTTGTGCTTTGAGTTCGTCCACTCTGGCCTTAAGGGCCCGAACGCGTACGTTATTGGCGCTGTAGATCTGTTCCAGACCTTGCATTTCGGATTCGGCGGCAATCATCTGTCCTTGCAGTAGCGCGGCCGCGTCCACCATGGCTTTACTTTGTTCTTTGATATCAAGAGTCGTATTCTTGCTGGCGAATGCGCTGAATTGCTTCTCTGCGTCTTCCAGGTCCGCCTTCACCGAGGTCATCCGCTGCTCAATGAACATGCGCTCCCGGCGCGCGGATGAAACACTTACCTCCGAGACCACGCGATCCAGTTCCTCTAAATAAGCCTGCGCGATATCATGAGCGCGTTGCGGGCTCTCGTCGGTCACGGTAATGGATATGACGCCGCTTTTGCGGTCTTCCTCCGCTTCTGTATTTTTGTTGAGCCTCTTGCGTGCGTCCTCTTTGTAACGCGACCAATACACTTTCTGAAGATTAAATCTATCTACAATGTGTTCCTGCACCGTCCGGCTGTGCACCAGGCCGACAAAAAGAGCGCCGTCCTCATTGATTCCGAACATGTTTCCCGCTAGCGCCGCAAGCCCTGGTGAAGCTTTCGCCGCCAGTGCCGCGAGCATGCTTCCACCGCCGCCCAGCGATTCGGGAGGCATAATACTCACACTCGATTCGTAATTGAGTGGCAACAAGAATGCGAAAATTGCGCTGAGCACCATGGCCCGCGCCGCGACTTTATAAAGAAGCTTGCGGTTGTCCAAAAATAATTGGAGATTCGACGGCGGTTCCGGCGCCTCGGGCTGAAGTCCAGTCTCCGGTGAGGACGGGAATTCCAGTTCGCGGATGGTTTCAAATTCGTGCACGACCGCGTCTTTTCTCAGACCTTCCATTTTTCTGATCTAGATGCCGCGCATGGCGAATATGGAAGTGTGCAGCAGGATCGCCAAATCCATAAAGATGTTGCGGTGCTGAATGTAATACAGGTCGTATTCCAGATTCTCGTGAATGAGGAAGGCCCGATCGCCACTGAGTTGCCACAGTCCCGTAAGTCCAGGTTTCACGTCCAACCTCTGGCGATGCTTCTCCGAATACTGTTCCACGATGAAAGGCATTTCAGGACGTGGCCCTACCAGCGACATATTGCCTTGAAGAATATTCAGGAGTTGCGGCACTTCGTCCAAACTAGTGTGTCGCAGAAATCTTCCCAAGCGGGTAATTCGGGAATCGCTGGACGCTCGCGGCGAATAATCATAAAGTTGCGTATCCACCTGCATGGTACGAAACTTGTACATCCGAAATAACTTTCCATGCCGTCCTACACGGTCTTGCCGGAACATGACCGGTCCTCGTGAATCTATTTTGATCGCCACCGCCAGCAATAAAAGTAGCGGCGCCCCCAGTACTCCAAGGATGAGTGAGCCTGCCAGGTCGAAAAATCTTTTGACAACTTCATATCCCACACGTTGTGACAATCCGCCGAACGAAGCCAGCAGCACACCATCGATGTCTTGATAATCAATCCGCGGGCCTGACGGCAAGAGATGGCCGGGCACGAATGAGACCCTGCTATCCGCGCTGAACGCTTCGTCCATGGTACGAACGAACTTATCGCGTGCGATGGACGGGATGGCGACAATCACGAGATCCACTCCATGGCTCGCGATCGTCTCTCTTGTGATCGGTCCGCGAATGACCGGTAGAGAGCGCCGTCTTTCGTACCCCATTTCATAAATCGCGCTGCCCGCTTTGACGGGATCGTCATCGACAAACGCCACTGGATCAAGTCCGAGCTTGGGAGAACGCCTGAGCACGGAAAATACTCGCCGTCCGACGCCTCCCGCGCCATAGATCAGGACTTTTTCATTGCCGTGGCCGCGAGCATGCAGCATGCTGATTACGGAATAGGTAAAGTGTTTTTGCAGGAACAGCAGCGACGGAACCAGGCTCAGGCTCAACACCAATAACCAGCGGGAAAAGAAAACGTGAGTGAAAAAGCTCACTGCAAAGACCACTAGAAAAGCTTCCGCGGACACTCGCAGCACCTGCTCGGTTTCTCTCACCCGCAACAAACTATTGCCGCGCCGGTAAGCACCAGCGCGATCCAGCATCAGCACCATAACGACGGCAAATGCGGATGCCACGGCCAGGGTCGTACGCGCCGGGTAGTAGATATGTTTTCCGAGAGCAAACGAATTGTAGATAACGTAGCCAGCAACTACCGCGAAGATGATGGTCAGAAAATCCGCAACGACTTCACATAAAACAACCGCTCGCCAAAAATGAGCAGCGGCGATCCTTCTCTCGTCTCGTTGTACCAGCCTGAGGTCAGCGGACAAGCCGTTGTCAGACGCGTCTTGAGGCGTAGTACGAACTTTTGCCGAATAATGCATTTGTGTTTATTTATGGAATTGCAAACTCGGGTGATACGTCAGTTGAACGGAGACTGTGACATCCGACTGCGCGGTCGAACGCAGCACGGGGAAGTTCCACTGTTCATACTGTAAAAGCCCGGTAAAAGTAATTTCCGGACCTAATTTGAAATCGCATTGAGCCGAAAAGTCGTTGGCGTGCCCGCCGCCAGCGCCGGTTGCATCAGTCACAAACTTCGAGTTCACTTCCTGGTGCCTATAACTCATCTGCAACTTATTGCGGGAGGAAAACCAATAGGTGGCCCAGGCTTGTCCGCCGAATCCTGCGCGCCCGATCCATGTGCCTAGGGGGTTGCCGTCATTGGTGTAGCCCGAGCGATACCGCAAGTCGTAATAAGGAAAGCCCGGCGGAAATTCGTCGCCCGCCGCGAAAGGCTCCTTTAGTCCTTCCACGCGAAGATCCATCTTCGGAATTTTGGGCAGTTGAGGAAGATAGATTCCAGGATTCAACAGAGGCCGGCTCGAACCAATCGGCGAGACTTCGTCTCCAACCAAAGAATCGTTGTAGATCGTCAACCAATTTCTAAGGCCCGGAACGCGGTAGCTGAAATCAAATTCCGAAAAACGCTTGGCCGGATTTCCAGACTGGATGGTTTGGCGATGCACGTAATAACTCCTCACAAACTCATTCCATGTAAATGGCAATCCCGGGCCGCCGAAAATGGCGGTAACGCCCATCCCAAATTCCAGATTTTCAGTCGGTTTGAAACTAATCTTGTTCTCGTGAATAAAAGGCTGGGGATGAAACCCCGGTCCGAGCAAACGAGGATTGGGTGGATCGAATTCCCATTGTTGTCCCGAAAGTTGGCCGATGAAAAAATCCATCCTCACCGGGCCAAGAAAATGTGACAGCAGCGGAAGGTCAAATGGAGAAACGTTGTCGACACGAAACATTGGGATGGGTGCGGCGTTGCTACTCAATAGAAGCGGCCCCGTTTCACTCGGACCGAGCCATTCGCTCTGCTTACCAAACGAAAATTGGACGTTGTGAATGTTCAGGGTAACGGCACTATCGAGCAGCACGAAGCGATCGACCTGTGCGGTTGCATTGTTAAGTTGGGAAACCGGAACAGTTGGGCATCCGGGACCGGCGTTAGGCACGACGCACAGCAAATCAGCAGCGGCGATCGACTGGAGAACGCTACTCGGATCCGACGCCACACCCGGCGCGTGTTGGTACTCGCCTCGAATATAAAACGAGAATGGTCCGAGTCCGGCATGGGCGGTGATTCCTCCCACCGCATTGAAACCTTGTCCGTAAGGACGGCCAAAATCATTGATGATAGTCTGGCCGAAATGATAACCATCCCGCAGCGGCGGCCCGGCAATCTGTGCAGTCCGCTCGTAGATTGAATCCACGGCCGCTCCAACATTCGCCGCGCCATCGCGGCGGCTGGTTTCGACGGCAAATTCGGCGCTCAGATCGCTATAAATTTGATGGCCATTGGCATCGCTGGAATCTTCATTGCTAAGCTTTTCGCCTGCGTCTTCCAACAGGCGGGCGCATTCCATGCGAGTCCATGGACGAATTCCGAGATATGCGCTTTGCACATATCCAAGAGCGATCAGACGATCGAACGCCGGGTAGACCCAACTGTCCAGCGGTACATAA
>DATBAX010000388.1:0-6867 GCA_036271275.1 Terriglobales bacterium | reverse complement strand
GTGCGGGTGGAATGGCCGATGGTGTAGAGAGTAGACAAGGGAATGTCTGGTGTTCTTCTTTGCGTTCTTTGCGGCAGTTCTTTGCGACTTTTGCGGTTAAAAGCTTTTACACCTTGAAAACATTTGAACCGCAAAGAACGCAAAGGGAAACGTCACTTTTTTATATTCTGCAACGTTGCAATCACATCCTCATCCTGCCCGGGAAATACGGTGCGCAGATCCAGCAAGACCCTTCCGTCCTCAACTCGCGCAACGATCGGCGGATCGGAAGCGCGAAGGCGAGCAGCTAGCTCATTCGAGCCGAGGCCTTCACAAGAAATAGCAAGAAGTCGCGTGGGTAAAACCGCAGATGGCGCTGCTCCTCCACCGATTACCGATTCGCCATCAATCAGTTCGACGTCTAACTTCTCACTCTTAATTTTCTTAGCGATCTTTCCCGCTCGCTCCCCGATCTCCTCCTTCGACAAATTCATCATTCGGACTGCGGGAATCGCGTCGTAATCGCGTTTTGCATAGGCCAGCAGCGTGGCTTCGAGTGCGGCGTAAGTCAATTTGTCGACCCGCAAAGCGCGGAAGAGTGAATTTTCACGCATGCGCGCGATCAGATCGCCGCGTCCGCTGAGCATGCCGGACTGCGGGCCGCCTAACAATTTATCTCCACTATAGGAAACCACATCGACGCCGAGTCGCAGACTATCGAGAACCCCCGTCTCGCCATGAATTCCGAACGAGCGTAAATCAATTAGCGCCCCGCTGCCCAAGTCTTCCATGAGCGGAAGTTTATGTTTGCGGGACAAGTCCACTAATTCTTCGACTGAAGGCTGTTCGGTAAATCCAGTGATTTGGAAATTCGAGCGATGCACGCGCAACAGCAGTTTGGTCTTTTCGTTGATCGCATTTTCGTAATCGCCGATACGCGTGCGATTGGTGGTCCCGACCTCCCGCAAAATCGCGTTCGACTTGGACATCACATCGGGAATACGAAACGATCCGCCGATCTCGACCAACTCGCCGCGCGAGACAATGACTTCGTCATTTTCGGCCAGCGTATTGAGGGCCAGCAAAACCGCGGCAGCGTTGTTGTTCACGACGATCGTGGAAATGCTTCCCAATTCTTCACCGAGCAACTTGCCGAACAGACGATCCACATGAACTTCGCGTTTGCCGCGTTCACCGGTTTCGATATCAAACTCGAGATTGGAGTAGCTGGTCGCAGTCTCGCGAATGTGGTCGATGGTCGACGAAGCCAGCGGAGCGCGTCCAAGATTTGTGTGCAGAATGACGCCAGTTGCGTTGATGACTGGACGCAGCGAATACTGCATCGCCCGCCGAACTTCGCGTTCAATCGCATCCGCAACTCCGGAGAGTGCGCGAGACAAACCGTCAGCATCAAGCCGTCCCGCAGTGATTTGTTCACGTAGCCGGGCGAGCACTGCCCGTGCGGCGTCGGCAACCGCAACCTGGCCTTCGTGCGATGCCAGTTCCGCAAGCGCGGCTCCGCGCAGCAACTCATCTACCGACAGGAGTTGGGTGTAGAGGTCGGATTTAGAAGTAGTTTTCACCGAGTAAAGATTATCCCACCGGAGCGGCCAAGATTTCGTGCGAGTTCATACACCAAGGAAATCCCTCGATGGCTTTCCTTCGTGAAACTTCGTGTCCTTTGTGGTTGAAAGCACTACCCAACTTCCGCCAATCCATAAGTTTTGTGCCAGCGCACCCGCATGTGTCGCAATGCATGATCGATTTCTTCTTTGGAAACATCCGCGTTAGGACCGGCCATGACTAAGGCGGCTTCACGTTTCGCGACTTCCAGCAAATCGCGGTCGCGAATCAGATTGGCGAACTGAAAACTCGGCAATCCAGCCTGCCTCGTGCCGAAAAATTCGCCGGGGCCGCGGAGTTCGAGGTCCAATTCTGCAATCTTAAAGCCGTCGTTCGTACGAACCAGAGCATCAAGACGGCGCTCGCCATCTTCAGAAACTTTTCCACCTGTCATCAGAATGCAATAAGATTTCGCCGCGCCGCGCCCGATGCGTCCACGAAGCTGATGAAGCTGTGCCAGCCCGAACCGTTCAGCATGTTCAATCACCATCACCGTGGCATTGGATACATCCACTCCCACTTCGATCACAGTCGTCGCTACCAGAATGTCCAGACCGCCCTTCTGGAACATTCGCATGACTTGTTCTTTCAGTTCGGAATCGAGGCGGCCATGCAGAAGTCCAACTTTTAATTCGGGAAAAATGTTCTTTTCCAACTCTTTGTACATCTTGATCGCCGCTTTAATTTCGTTCTCTTCGTTTTCTTCGATCACCGGATAAACGACATAAGCTTGATGTCCGGCAACTACCTGCTTGCGTACGAACTCCCAAACTTTTTCGGATTGATCGTCGGACACGCGCTTCGTGACAATCGGCGTACGTCCCGGCGGCATCTCGTCGATCACGCTCACGTCGAGGTCGCCGTACAAGGTAAGCGCAAGGGTGCGCGGAATCGGGGTCGCGGTCATGACCAGGACGTCGGGCTCGGCCGGATTGGCTGCGTCCGTCTTTTTCATGAGCTTGAACCGCTGCAACACTCCGAAGCGATGTTGCTCGTCCACGATGACCAAGCCCAGTTTTGCGAACTCTACTTTTTTCTCGATCAGCGCGTGCGTGCCGATTACGAGTTGCGCGCTTCCCTGGCCAATATGGCGGCGGATTTCGCGTTTGCGATCATCCTCAAGGGAGCCAGTAAGCAGCACGACGCGATATCCCGCGGGTTCGAGAATCTTGCGTGCGGAGAAGTAATGTTGTTGTGCCAGAATTTCCGTCGGCGCCATCAACGCCACCTGGTATCCATTTTCCATCGCTATAATGGCGGCTTCGAACGCCACGATGGTCTTCCCCGATCCAACATCTCCCTGTAGCAAACGACGCATCGGGAAAGGCTGGCCCATATCGGAGGCGATCTCCTTCAATACTCGCTTTTGCGCCGCCGTAGGATGGAACGGCAGAATTTTCTTAATCGCCGTACGCGAATTCTCATCCAGCCGAAAAGCGATGCCGGTTTGCGCTTTCTGCTCGCGGCGCTTCAACTCCAATCCCAGCTCGATGAAAAATAATTCCTCGAAAATCAAGCGAATATGTGCTGGCGTACGGGACGACTGCAAATCTTGCAGGCTCTCACCGGCCTCCGGCCAGTGGACTCTCCACAGCGCCTCACGCGGGGAAATCAAAGCTAGATGCTTTCGCACTACAGCCGGAACGGGGTCCGGCAATTCAGGCGTCAGGTTCTCGAGTGTGCTGCGAATGATGCGGCGAAACCAACGCGGGGTGAGGCTTCCCTGTCCGGCAGTCTCATAAATCGGAATAATGCGGCCGATCTCCAGCGATTCCGTGACTTTCTTTTCGTTAGCTTCAGGCGAGCCTTCTTCCGAAGCGTCGCCGATGATTTCAAATTGCGGCTGGATCAATTGCAACTCGCCGCGATTTTCCTCGACCTTGCCGTAAAGAGCGATCATCTGACCGGGCTTGAATTTGTCTCGCAGGTAAGTCGCGTTAAACCAAATGCATTTCAGGCGCGATCTGCCCTGGCCGGCGGTCATTTCAAAAATTGGCATGCGGCGAGTGCGAAAAAGTCCCGAAGTTCGAACTTCGGCAATGACGGTAGCCATCTCCCCCGCCCGAAGTTCGGCAATTCCGCGCGGATTCAGCCGGTCTTCGTATCGAAAGGGCAGATAGCGGAGCAAATCATCGACGGTATTTATGCCCTTGGCCGCCAGCACATCGGCCAGCCGAGGGCCGATGCCTTTGATGAATTGCACGGGCGTAGTCGTTTCCAGCATCGCTAAGCGATGGTAACAAAAGCGGCGGCAGGTCTTTAGATGGAGCGCCGGCCTGTCCGGGACTCGCTCACTACCCAACATTTCAATCCCTGGGCTTTCCCATCCCGTCCCTTCGGGGCTGGGGTTTCGCTCTTTTCTTGCCGTCCAAATTAATTTTTTGCTTTTCTACATATACGTATCGACCCTTTCCGGTGTCTAAAGTAGCCGTGGCTAATTTTGTCCAGTCGTTGATTGCTGTGCTGGCGGGAAATGCGATTTATTTTCTGCTGATGCCGCATCTGCCGTTGGCGGCGAGGCATGTGCCTCATAACCTGGATTTGGGCGTGTTCGTCGACTTTTGGCTCTGCCTGGTAATCCTCGGTATTATCAAGACATTCGTGCGCTCGAAACGAAACTCCAATCCAACGTAAGTCATGGTAAACAAACAGATTTAAGCCACCCTTAAGTCACGTTACTTTGGGTACCTCGGTAACTCTTCCTGCGCACGTTAGAATCCCGGCTGGATGCAGAAAATCGCCATACTCTACGACGCCAGCCAGGCCGTGCTTTCCACCTTCGATCCCGATGAGGTGTTGCAGCAGATCCTGACGATCGCGCGCGATTATTTTCACCTGCACAACGTGACCATCCTATTGATGGACGAGGAAACCCAGGAACTCTATCCGCGTTCGCAAATCGGATGGCAGGAAAGCAAAGATTTCAGGGTCCCGCTCGGCGTAGGGATCACCGGGACTGCGGCCCAGCAAAAACGGCCTATCCATTCGCCGGATGTAAGTAAGGATTGCCGTTACATTTCGACTTCAAGAACTACCCGCTCCGAGCTGGCTGTGCCGCTCATGGTGCGCGACGAAGTTGTCGGGGTACTGGATTGCCAAAGCGATAAGCTCAACCATTTTGATCCCGACACCATTGACCTGCTGGCATTGTTTTCGATTCAGGCTTCCATGGCGCTGCAAAACGCGCGGCTGTATTCGCTGGAAAGGCGCCGCGCCTCGCAGTTGGAAGTCATTAATGCCATCGCCCAGCAAATGACTGCGGTCCTGGACATTAAAGACCTGCTCGATAAAGTCTGCTTGCTGGTGCAGCATGCCTTTCAGGTGTCCCACGTTTCGGTGCTTCAGAAGGAAGAAGACGAACTGGTGTTGCGCGCGCATCACGGCACTCTGACTCCGCGCTTTCCGGAGGGTGGCCGCGTATCTGCCGGAGAGGGATTCTGGGGACAAGTTTTACGCCACGGAAAAACATTGCTTGAAAATGACGTGAAGAAGTTTCCTGGATATGTGGGTTTCTACCAGGAGACTCGTTCGACGGTCTGCATTCCGCTGGTGGCGTTTGGACAGAGTCTCGGCATTTTGGTCCTGGATAGCGCCGAACCTGCTGCTTTTCATGCCCACGAAATTCAGCCGCTGGAATCGGTGGCTGACATTTGCGCTACCGCCATTCAGAACGCGCATTATGTAGACCGAGTCAAACAGCTCGCTTATCTCGATGGACTCACTGGGATTTTCAACCGCCGTTATTTCGAATTGCGCGTGGCGGAAGAAATTGAACGGGCGCGGCGTTTCGATACCGGTATGGCCGTAATTATGGTGGACATCGATCAGTTCAAATATTTGAACGATGAATTTGGACACATCCTGGGAGACGAAGTGTTACGCCAGGTATCTTCCATCTTCCACCAGCAGCTCAGAAAAATTGACGTGGTATGCCGCTACGGCGGCGAGGAATTTGCGATCCTGCTTTCACAAACCAATCCGCAGCACGCTTTGAACGTCGCCGAGAAATTACGGAGCCTGGTGGAACACTGGCAGTTCCCCGGCGTGCCTAGAGCGGTGACAATCAGTGCGGGCGCCGCGAGTTATCCCGAACACGGAATCACTCGCGATGACCTGGTAAAAGCCGCCGACGCCGGACTCTACATGGCAAAACAGGCGGGACGGAACCAGGTGCTTCTAGCGCCGGGACCACTGAAGAGCGCGGCACAGGCCACCTAGCTAATTTCTAAACCTAAAAATTTTTGGGTCATCCTGAGCGCAGAAAATCCGCTCGCTGTTGAGCGGATTTCCGGAGTCGAAGGACCCCTACCTCAAGCAGTCTGCCAATGGCAGTGGGCCCTTCGACTGCGTGGATAACAGGGAGCCGTGAATTTTCTGGAGCCCGCCTAAATATCCGCAATGCTTCCCTTCAACTGTTCCCACTCTTTCTTCAATTCCTGTCCATGCTCCTGCATCTCCTTCTGCATCTCGAGCATTTCTTTATCCAATTCTTCTTTGTGCTTACAGACTTCCTTGGTAGCGAGATCGATCTGCGGTTGAATGCGTTTGAGTTCCGCCGTGCTCATTTGCCGCACCGTGCGCTCGAACTCCGGCTTTAGGCGGGCAATTTCGGCCTCGGCCTTAACCAGACTCATGCGCGTCTCGGCATCGATCTCCGGGACCTCAAAGCTTTCATTGATGACGCCACCCGATTGCCTGGCATCCGGCAAAGTCAGCGTGATGGTTTGCTCTTTCTTATCGCGAACAATACCGATGCTGGCCTTATTGTCTTTCCGTGAGCGCACAGCGTGAGTGAAGTCGCCGGCATCACTGACATTCTCGCCGTTCACGCGGATCACTACATCGCCAGCACGGAAACCTGCTTTTTCGGCGCGACTGCCTTTCTCCACCGAACGGACAAGAACTCCCTGGCCATTCTTAACGCCAAAGAAATCTCCCAGTTGCGGTGTGAGATTTTCGATCATCATGCCGCTGCGCGTGGACGAATGCACGACTACGATCGAAACCGGCACATCGATGTCAGGCATCGCCGGCATATCAGGAATTACCGGCATTGCAGGCATCTCGAAGTGGAATTCCTTCTGACCGTTCGCCAAAGAGAAACTTTTCTTGCGGCTGGCGAGTTGGGGCTTGAGCGTCATCGGCTGACCACTGCGGCTGATTCCCAGTGTCACCGTTCGTCCCGCCGGAATTTCGTGGATCATTCGGCGCAACTGCTCCACGCTCTCGACCTCTGTACCATTGACCGTCAGAATTACGTCGTGT
>DATBAX010000387.1:0-4074 GCA_036271275.1 Terriglobales bacterium | reverse complement strand
CGATCATCGGTGAGGGCTGGGGTTGCTGGGGATTTTGCGATGATGGCGTCCAGGCTTACTTCTTGCTCGAGCATGGTTCCTAGTTCTTTTTCTGCGGTGCCGTAGTCTCTCCATTCCAGCAGATCGGTTGTAGCCGCGGCGGGCAGACGTGCAGCGAGCGCGGCCGCCGTGGGATTCGCGAGTGGAACCTGACTGGCCAAATAATGGACCCCCCAGCCATGTAACGACGTAAACGCTTTTACGAAAGGGAAAGATTCTTTAATCGATTTTGTGACCGCTGCCTGAGTTTCGATATCGCCTCCGGGCAGCCATTGCGCCAGAATCCCGTCGGGTTGAAGTCTGCGTTTCGCGAGCTCATAGAATTCTTTGGAATAAAGCAGACTCGATCCGGCAGCTTGTACCGGCGGCGGCGGATCGATAGTGATCAAATCGTATTTTTCCGGCGTCCATTCGAGATACCTGCGGCCGTCGTCGATGATGACGCGTCCTCTCTCCAACTTCCTCACTTCCGGCGCGTCCGCGTGAAAGTAATAAAAGAGCTGCGGGACACTCGGCACCAAATCGACGGCGTCCACGTGGATGCCCCATGACATCAACGAGCGAAACGTTGTGCCCATGCCGAAACAGATATCGAGAGCGCGTACTGGCTGATGTCCCAAATAAGCGAGAGGGAAGTGGGCCATGATCTTGGTAATGGGAGAGAGCTGGGTAATTCCCACGCCGTTGACTAACAAACGTTTGGTCTGGCGCGTCTCGCCCATCGCCATAACGGTGGCAGTGCTGTCCCGCAAAGTGATTTGTACTGGAAGTTTTTTAGAGTAACCCTCGGTGAAGTGGGTAACAAGAGCGGCCGCGAGAATCATGGCGTAGGGCGCCAACAGCGACAGCCGACCGGGCCGCACGGACTTGGGTTCGCGATAGAAGGAAATCCCAACTACGAACCAGAGTGAAGAAAGTAAGATCAGTGCGCTGCGTTCGCTCATGGTGGGCAACAAAATGAATCCTGACAACAACGGCCCGAGGATGCAGCCCAGAACATTCATCGCGTACGCTTTTCCCGCCCGGTCAGGATCGCCTTCAGAAGCTTGATCGACCAGCATGGGCGTGATGAATCCCAGGAGCCCGGTAAAGGCGATGACTCCCAGTAGAATGCGCAAGCCGGGTGAGAGATGCAATCGCGGATCGGCGGCAATCATCGGCATTAGGCCGGCCAGTCCTAAGACTGCCCACAAAACTCCGGAGCGAATCTGTACCCGTGCGCCCCATTTTCTGTAGACGATGGAGCCAAGATACGTGGCCAGCAGGTAATAGCCGAGAATCCACGCGACGGTGTAAACCACGGTGCCGGAGGTCGGAGTGTAGATGCGAATCCAGACTACCTCCATGGCCATGCTGGTAAGGCCGGTTCCGAATAGAAGTAGCAACTGTTTGTTGCCGGCGAGGCGGAGCCGCTTTTCCGGAGACGGTTGAAAAGATGTTGCTGCGTGCGACGCTGACTTGAAGGCACTGAGCGTGAATGCGCAGGCTCCGAGTGCGAGGTTCAACAGGCCGGCGAATCGCAAAGTCGTGCGGAAGCCAAACAGTTCGATCAGAAATAGCGGAGCCCAGGTCCCGACGGTCGCCCCCAATACGTTCGCGAGGTATAGGTAGCTGAAAGAGCGGCTGCTGTCATTCGAAGTTTGTTCCCGCACCGCGCTCATCGCGAAAGGGAAAGTCGCGCCCATGCATGCGCACCACGGGACCAAAGTGATGAGCATCCAAATTCCGGCGAGCAAATAGTAGATCGGTAACTGATAGGGCGGATGCAAAGCGATGTGCAGGAGCGAGTGTCCCCAGGAAAATTCGGCTTGTACGGCAATCGACGAAACGCCGATCAGTATTTCCGCCAATGCGTAGAGACGGAGCGCGGAGAAGATGCCGTCTGAGCCGTGACGGCGGATGAATTTGCCTCCCTGCCATGATCCGATGCCCAACCCGGCCATGAACATGGAAAGAACAATCGAGACCATGGCCGTGGTCACGCCGAATTGCGACATGGCAAGACGCAGCCACACAATTTCATACAATATGCTGCACAGACCGGAGATGAAAAAAAATCCGAAGAACCATCGCCGTGAAATGGGATGACGAATTATTTTGGAGTCATCAAGGACGGCGGTTGGAATAGGCTTCGGGGCCATTCAGGCAGCCAGTCTATCTCATGCCGTTCTGGACAGCCGATAGCTAACTAAAGACGCGATGGGTGCCTCGTTTTTCCTTAGCAGTTTATGCAAAAGAGGGCGGGGATTTTGACTTGGTGGAATCTCGAAAATCCCCACCCTCCGCAAAAGGTGGTTTCGATTGGATCACGCTTTATCAACGCGGAAGGATGGGGCGCCCGCTCGCGGGAAGCTGGCGGTTTTGGTTCGGATGTGACGGCTTGCATTGCTCCCCAGCCTCATACTGTGTTACAAGCCAAATATGCGGAAATGGATGGCCGATCGCCTAAAGCGACGGAAAAAAGAGCCGGAGAAGGCGTCCGGTGAAAAAGCTCAAGCTCCTTTGCAACCGTCTTTCTACGACTCTGCTCCTGTGGAAGCCCCCCATGCGAGGGCAGCTCAGCAACCTGAAGATCATGCCGAAGCGCAGCATGCACATGCGGAAGCATCGCGGGTGAGCGAGTCAACGCAAGAACAGCCGGAGGTGCGGGCGTTGGAGCCTAGACCGTCGCAATCGAGTGCGCCACGTCCGCAGGGAACCGATGGGCCCGCGCGACGGCGTCGTCGAGGCCGAGGTGGCCGCGGACGAAGTGGTCGCACCGCCGTGGCAGCTCCGCAGGCAACTCCTGAGTCGAACACGGCGCCAGTAGCCGCATCCGCGAATCCTTCGAAAGGTGTGGTGATTTTAGCGATTGGCCTGCCAGGATCAGGAAAAAGTTCATGGTTCAAACGGAATAAAATCACGCCGCTGTCTACTGATTTATTGCGAGCAATGCTTTTCGATGATGCCACCGAACAACGTTTCCAGGACCTGGTCTTTTCGAACTTGCGGTCGATGCTTAAGGCGCGGCTGATTGCTCGGCGTCCTACGAATTATGTGGATGCCACGAACCTCACGCCGCAGGAACGCCAGGGGTGGATCAAGCTGGCCAAGGATTACGGATACGAAGTGCAAGCCGTTTTCTTTGATGTGCCGGTAGAAGTTTGTCTGGAAAGAAATCAGAAACGCGAACGCGTGGTCGCGGAAGATGTTTTGCGGCGAATGGCAGCCAAGCTGAAGGCTCCGGGATTTGAAGAGGGATTTGGGAAGATTACGGTGGTGCGGGTGAAGGCCAAAGAATAAGCGACTTTTAGATTTGCGATGCGTTGATGTCGTCGGGGCTGCGAATCCTCAGCCGCGAAGCGCCAAAAGTCGAGAGCTTGAGCAAAAAATCTCAAAACTTGTTATTCCGAGGCCAGGTTTAGCGGCCGAGGAATCTGCTTTCTTTCAACAGCGGCACAGCAGATCTCCGCGCGATAGTGCAGCGTCCGGAATGACGAGGCCTTGCAGCTTCTACCTGCTCCACTACGGGTTTTGATTGACCATGGGCGGGACTGCCCTTAGAATTACATGAGGCGTTTGCGCCTTTTTCCATCCGCTGTTGCCCCCTCGTTCAATGGTAGGACACCTGCCTCTGGAGCAGGTTATCGGGGTTCGAATCCCTGGGGGGCAGCCAAATATTCTGCGTTAGTTGGATGTCTCTTCTTCCCGGCGGCTCTTCTGAATATCCACTCCTAATTGTTCTGCTTTTTTGTATAGATGGCTGCGTTCCAAACCGAGCGCTTTGGCGGTGTTGGTGATGTGGTAACTGTGGCGCTTCAGTTCGGCGAGCAATACTTCGCGCTCAAAATTCTGCACACGTTCCGCCAGAGGGCCGGAGGTGTTTGAGAGCCCGTGCGGGGTTTCTAGAGTTCGCGGCAATGCGGAGCGGACGGTGTCGATGTCGACTTGATTGTCGGTTGCCAGCAGCATGAGCCGTTCGACCACGTTGCGAAGCTCGCGCACGTTTCCTGGCCAGGGATGCGATTGCAAAGCCTGAATGGCTTCGGGAGTGAA
>DATBAX010000386.1:0-6961 GCA_036271275.1 Terriglobales bacterium | reverse complement strand
GGCGTGCAGGCGATCGTGCAGCAAGGCAACGTGGCTTATGCCGATGGAGAACGTCAGGCTTGGGGCGACAAAGGCCGCTACACTCCGGCCGACCAGATCCTGACTCTGACGAACTCAGCACGGGTGATCGATAAAAACATGACCACCACGGCCCGCACGATGCGCATGAATCGGGCCACGGGAGATGCCTTCGCCGACGGTGATGTGAAAAGCACATACTCCGACATGAAGCCGCAACCGAATGGAGCATTGCTGGCTTCGTCCAGTCCGATCCACGTGACGTCACGATCGATGACAGCGCATCGTTCCCCGGCGGTCGCGCTTTACACCGGCGACGCCCGATTGTGGCAGGATGCCAATCTGATTGAAGCTCCATCGATCGAATTCGACCGTGACCGACGGACAGTGACGGCCCACTCATCTGCCAATCAAAAAGTGTCGACCGCCCTGGTTCAGACTGAGAAAAGCGGGAAATCCACACCCGTCCTTGTCACGTCCGATGACTTGAACTACTCGGACAACGACCGGAAAGCCCACTTCGAAGGCAACGTCGTGGCCAAGGGAACGGACTCGACGATCACTGCAAATCGCATGGATGTTTTTCTGCAAGCCAGAAGCCAAACTGCTCCGAATCAGTCAGTTACGTCTTCTGGAAAGATTGACCATATCGTTGCTGCAGAGAACGTTGTCATCACCCAGCCTGCCCGCCGCGGCACCGGAGATAAGCTGGTTTATACGGCTGCGGATGACAAGTTTGTCCTGACCGGCGGACCGCCCAGCATTTTTGATGCCGAACACGGGAAGGTTACCGGGGTTTCGTTGACTCTCTTTAGACACGATGATAGGGTACTCGTAGAAGGAAGCAAACAGACCCCCACTGCTGCACAGACGCGAGTGGCACGATAAATGCACACGCTGGCCGCCGACGACATCAGTAAGTCCTACAAAGGCCGCCGGGTTGTAAATGGCGTCAGCATTCGCGTCGAGCAGGGCGAAGTGGTTGGATTGTTAGGGCCTAACGGGGCCGGCAAGACCACAACCTTCTACACCATTGTTGGCCTGATACCCCCAGACGCAGGCCGGGTGTTAATCGATAACGACGATATTACGGACGTTCCCATGTATTTGCGGGCTCGTCAGTATGGCATCAGTTATCTCCCCCAGGAAGCTTCGGTTTTCCGCAAGCTTACCGTCGAGGAAAATATCCTCGCGGTGCTGGAGGCGCAGCCCATCTCCTGGCATGAACGCCGGGAGAAGATGGAGAAACTGATCGACGAATTGGGATTGGAGCACATTCGCCAGAACCAGGGATATGCGTTATCTGGCGGCGAACGGCGCAGGGTCGAAATTGCCCGCGCTTTGTGCATCAATCCGACATTTATTTTGCTGGACGAGCCGTTTTCCGGGATTGACCCGATCGCCGTCCTCGATTTGCAGAAGATTATTAGCAGCCTGAAGGCTGGCGGTATCGGCGTTCTGATCACGGACCACAGTGTGAGGGAAACGCTGGCGGTCACCGATCGGGCCTACATTATTGATGAAGGCAAGATTTTTGCCTCAGGCAATCCGGACCAGTTGGCGAATAACGCCGATGTAAGACGGGTTTATTTGGGAGAGAGTTTTTCGTTGGTTTGAGAAGAGCAGCTTCTAGCTCCTAGCTTCTAGCTAACCGAGGTGGTTTAGCTAGGAGCTAGAAGCTAGGAGCTAGAAGCTAATTATGGTAATGCTGTCACCCAAGCTGCACCTGAGAGTTTCACAGCGGCAGATCCTGACACCGGGTCTGGTGCAGATGGTCAGTGTGCTTGCGCTCAATAAGCTCGAGCTGCGGGACATGATCACGGCCGAGATGGTGGAGAATCCGGTGCTTGAGGAACTGGAAGATTCCGTTCCTCTGATTGATGACGTCAACCGCCGCGAGGAAGAGCGTGATCGCGTCGCTCCTGAAGAAAATACAGTCACCGCGGTTGAGAAAAAAGATCCGTTTGAAGAAATTGATTTTGGTTCGTTCTTCCAGGAATATCTCGATCCCGGTTATCGCAGTCCGGGCGAGATGGAAGAGATTGAACGTCCTTCGTTTGAGAATTTTTTATCCAAGCCGAGCAACCTTGCCGATCACCTGAAATGGCAGTTGGGTGCGCTTTCGGTGCGGACGGAAGTGCGGGAAGCTGCGGAAGTGGTCATCGGAAATCTGAACGAAGATGGCTATCTGATTGCCAGCGATGATGAACTGCTCGGCATTGCTCCACCCGCTCCGCCAGAAGTCGATGCGACGATTGTTGAAAAGGTCGTTAAGGAAGCTGCTGCACTCGGACTTGATGCGTCGTTAGAAGATCTTCCAATCACCGACGACAACAGCGATATTGATTTGCTGGCTGATGCTGGCATCGCTGACGGCAATTGGAGCGGCATTTCCGCCGATAGCGCTGAGATCGCTTCTTCCATCACTTCAGATTTGAGGAGCGGAAGCGCGGCAGCACCGGCCCCCGCTTTCCTTCCTGTGCCCGAAGCTAAGCCGATTATTGAGCAGGCCCCGGCCCCCGTCCGCGTGCCCGCACCAACGTTCAAACACAATTTCACTCTCGCAGATCTTCATGAAGCGATCGAAGTGATTCGTCAGATGGATCCTCCGGGCGTCGGATGCCGGGATTTGCGCGAGTGCTTGATCTGCCAGTTGCGCTACCAGCAACAGCTAGCCACGCAGCGGTTGGACAACGGAAACACCGAAGGCAATGAGGAAGAAGTCGCACCTGTGCTGGTCGATGCAATCGCCATCGTTGATTCGCATCTGCGGGCTTTGCAGAACAAGCAGTTCAAAGAAATTGCGCGGGCGATGACCCGCCCGATTGAAGCGGTGCAAACCGCAGTCGACTACATTCGCACTCTCGATCCGCGTCCCGGCATGCGTTACAACAACGCGTTGCCGCGGCTCATTGAGCCAGACGTCGCCTTCGTGAAGCACGGAGACGAGTGGCTGGTCATGATGAATGACGACGATGTTCCGCAATTGCGTTTGAATCCGACTTACAAAAAACTTCTGACCCGCGATACCAACGATAAAGACACCCGCAACTACGTGAAAGAGCGCTACAAGAGCGCGATTCAGCTCATCAAGAATATCGAACAGCGTAAACAAACGATCCTGAAAGTTTGTTACACGATCGTGATGAGGCAGGGTGATTTCCTGGAGAGCGGCATCGACGAATTGAAACCGATGATGATCAAGGAAGTTGCCGAAGAAATCGGCGTACATCCTTCGACCGTGAGCCGCGCTGTGGCAAATAAATATGCCCACACGCCGCAGGGTGTATTCGAGCTGCGTTATTTCTTTAGCGAGAGCGTGAATGGTCCTGAGGGCGGCAATACTTCTTTGCTGATTCTGAAGCGACGGGTCAAGAAGCTGATTGAAGATGAAGATCCTGCGCGGCCTTTGACCGATGAGCAGATCACCAGGATTCTTCAGTCTCAGGGAATCCAAGTTACGCGGCGTACGGTCGCCAAGTATCGGGAAGATATGCGGATTCCGAGCACGCATCAGCGACGAGTTAAGAAAAGTTAGAAGTGAGAAGTCAGAATGCAGAAATGAGATGGGCTTTGATTTGTATCAGGTGCGGCTCAGTCGCGCCGCTTGAAGATGTGAAAAATGGGCTTTAGCCGCTGAGATATCCCGGCGGTCCAGGCGCTGAAGCGCGTTATGAAGGCTAAGATCCTTACGGCATGCCTGAAGGCGATGCCCTGACACGAATCTACGGTTTCGGCTTTTACTTTTGAATTCTGACTTCTAACTTCTGCATTCTAGGTTTCCCCGTTCCTAATCCTGCACTCCGACCTCTAACGTTTTATTTTTTTCTGAAACTTCCAATGTAAGCGTTCCCCACATTTAGGTACACTCTGGAAAGGGGGACTAATAATGAACGTGGAAATTACCGGCAGACATTGTGACGTTACTCCCGCCATCCGCAAAGAAGTAGAAACCGGCCTTACTAAAATCCGTAAAATTCTTCATGATAAGTTTGAAACCAAGGTCGTTCTGACCGTGGAAAAACGCCGCCATAAAGTAGAAATCACCATCACCCTGCGAAAAGGCCCGCTGGTCGCGCTGGCGCAAGCCGGCGAGATGAAAGTGGCCATCAATCAAGCCATAGACCACCTGGAAAAACAGGCGGTGAAATATCACACCAAGTCGCGCAGCAAAAAGCGGCATGACCAAAAGAAATACGACGGAGAATCGACGCAGGAATCGGTGCAGGTTGCGGTGGGTTTATCGGAGACAACGGCCGTGCCCATTGTCGTACACAAATTTCCCTCCATCGCGAAAACTACCGAAGTCCATTTGATTCGAACGATTGACGCTGTTGCGATGCGTCCTATGACGCTGGAAGAAGCCATTAAGGAAGTTCACTTTCGCGATCGTGATGTATTTATCTTTCGCGATCCTAAAGGTAAGTTGATGGTCTTGCATCGCACGCGAGATGGCAAGATGGAATTGATTGAGACGCCGTAGGGCTGTCAGCTTTCAGCTCTCAGTCAAACAACGTTGGGACGGATTTCGATCTGTCCTCATGATTTTCTCGCGAACCGAGATTCGTATCAGGGCATGGCTTCAGCCGTGCCGACAAGGCCGTTGCATAGACTACGCGCTTCAGCGCCAGTGGCGGAGCAGCGGTTGAAACCTTTTCGGTGTCGCACACGACGGCACGCCTAAAAGGCGATGCCCTGATACGAATCTTTTCTCAGTCTGCGTTTCTGAAACTGCACCGCTACTGAGAATTCTATCTACACAGACAAACCCGCACGTCCAAGCATCATCTTTCCGCGCTACGTCCAAAAGATGACATTCGCAGTACTCCCACCACGCTTTTCATCTGGCAGGGTCACGTGGGTGCTGTTATGGTTTTTGCAGCGTCCAACCACTCATAGTGTTGCCAGTGAGCCCTCATAATGGTCAAGCAAGTATTAGTGACAATTCTGTTGTCGATCTGTACTTTCGCTCAGACTGCCAGCTATGGCGCTGACCCGCAAGAAAGCAAATTGATTGTTCTTGAGCACTTGTGGAATGAGGCCCAGGTGCATCGCGATTCGGGTGCACTGGCGGAACTGATCGGCGACCGGTTCGTAAATACGGAATACGATGGCGAAGTCAGTAATCGTGCCAAATTTCTGGCCGACATCAAAGATCCGCTATTTAAGCCAGTGATGGTGACGATCCAGGATGTAAAAGTAAACATGTACCAGCAGGCAGCCGTCGTCGCCGGGGTTTATCACACCAAAGGTTCTTACAAAGGCAAGCCCTACGACCACAAGGGGCGGTTCACCGATACCTGGGTCTATGAAAAGAGCAAGTGGCAGTGCGTCGCCAGCCACACCAGTTTGCTTCCGAAGTAAGTCTTAAGCGTCCCGGTGAACCGTATCGATAGCAAACGCTGGTAAACATACTGCGATGTACTCCGCGCCACCTTCGAGCGGAGTGGAATATTGCACCCATTCGCCGCGATGTGCGATCACAGCCTGCCCTGCGCTCACATCCATGTCACCGCCTTTGTGACGAATCCGCAACATACCTTTGAGCACAACCGTGAACTCATCGAATTCTGGGGTCTGACCAGGCTCCGTCCAGCCTTCGGGACTACGCATGTGGGCCATGCTCAGGCTGGTGGTCTTGCTGTTTACCCGTCCGATGTATTCATCGATCAGCTTGGGTTTGGTGCCGGCGCAAGGGATGTGTGTAGGTTGGGCCACTAAAGTTGGCATCAAATCTCCTTCAAAGTTGACGGAACATTGTAGAAGGTCTTAAAAAAAGGAAGTTCATTGTAGCAAATGCTTTTATGCAATCGTTTACACCGCCGCGATCGTTTCGGATAATATGTCGCTGTTCTTGCGGACGGATCTTTTTCGATCACGCCCTGGCAAGTGAGTGGACGCATTCTGCCGAATGGAGACTGCTACTATGAAACTGAAAGTTGTATTTGCGTCATTGTGCTTTACGTTTTTGTTGGCAGGATGCTCCCGAACCGCAACCGTACCAGTAGAAGAGAAGACCATGCAAACTCAAAGTAATCCAATAGCAGTCGGAGGCAAGCAGGTGATCAATCTGACTCGCTCTCGGCTGCAGAATTCGAGCGCTCCGCAATTCCTTTCTGTCCAGGTATTGCCGGGGAGAGGCATGAATCTTTTTCAGATTCGCGCGTTCGTGCCGGGCAAGGGAGAAATCAACTTGATTTCTTCGCCGTCGATCGAGGACGCCGCCAAGATTCTTGCCGGAGGCCCGAACGATCCTTACGGCAACGAATCATTCAAGCTTGGCGGCGCAATCCTGGTGCCGTTTGCCAATCGCATTCGTGGAAAGCTTTCTGCCGACGGCAAAACGATCGAAACTCAAATTGCGGGGAAGCCGGTGACCTTGCTGGCCAACTGGGCGGGCCAAAAACCCGGGGCTGAAAAGCACGCCATGCATGGGATGATCCTCGATGCGAAATTCGAGGATGTAAATGTCACCAATAACGCCGACGAATCGCATGTTGACGGAATTTTCCACGCCGGAAATTTTGGCGGTCACTGGCCTTCGAGCACGGACGTGAGCGTCCGCACGACTCTGCGTGATACTGCCGTTGAAATGGAAGTGACGGTGAAGAATGTAGGGCAGGAAATGCTCCCCGTCGGCGTGGGATGGCATCCTTATTTTGCAATTCTCAGCGGCGACCGGCACCAGGCTCGCCTGCATGTTCCCGCTGCCCGCCGCGCGATCGTCAACAATTATGACGATGTGTTCCCCACCGGAAAAACTGTGCCGACCGCGGGCTCAACCTATGATTTCACTGCCCCCGCCGGAGCGCCGTTGAAGACGCAGTTTCTTGATGAAAGCTTCATCGATTTGAAACGGCAAGCGGACGGAAGCGTGGCCACTGAAGTGATTGATCCGGCTTCTGATTATGGTTTGCGGGTGATTGCTCTTTCGAAAGAAGTC
>DATBAX010000385.1:0-22249 GCA_036271275.1 Terriglobales bacterium | reverse complement strand
TTCTTCTCACCTAATAAGCGATCCAGTTCCTGCATCAATGTCACCGCATTGATCGGCTTCGACAAATATCCATCGAATCCCGACCGCAGAATTTTTTCCCGGTCGCCTTGCATGGCGTAAGCCGTGATCGCCAGGACTGGCAGTGAAGCCAGCGTAGGGTTTCCACGGATTTCGCGTGCGACCGCATAACCGTCGAGAATCGGCATACCGATATCCAGGAGCACCGCATCCGGACGGTTTTCTTGAAGCATCCTTAATGCCTCTTGACCATCGCAAGCTTCCGCCACCGCGTAACCGCGTTGCTCCAGCAACTCCCGGAGCAGTTCGCGATTGACCGGATTGTCTTCCGCCACAAGAATGTTGGTCACGGCCGCCCTGCGGACTTTGCGTGTTTGCGATCCTGGAATACTCTTCCCACTTCGGCGAGGAGTTGTTGCTGCCAGGAACCATTCTTGTGAAACAGAGCCTGCGTCTCGCGGTTGAGGACCGCCAGTTCATCCTTGGTTAAACTTTTGGCCGTCATCACAAAAATTGGAAGCTCTCTCAACGTGTCCTCTTGCCGCACGTGACGAATGACCTCAAACCCATCCATGCCCGGCATGAGCAGGTCCAGCATCACGGCGCTTACCAGTTTGGAAGAGAGAACCTGTAGGGCCCTGTCCCCGCTGCGAACGCTTTCGGTTTCGTAGCCGGCCGAACGCAAAGTTTCTTCGAGTAACTCCAGAGTTTTGGGATCATCATCCACCAGAAGAATCGCTTCATCTTCGTCGGACTGCGGCGCTACATGTTTGCGAATCGCTTCGAGCAGATCGGCTTTGCGAATCGGCTTGATCAGATAGTCCGCGGCGCCCAGAGCGAAGCCCACCTGCTTCTGGTCAACGATGGAAACGATAATAATCGGGATGTTCGCGGTCTCCGAGTTTTTCCGGAGAGCGAGGAGAGTTTCAAAACCACTGCTGCCGGGCATGAGCACATCGAGGGTGATGGCGTCCGGCCGGAGTTCCAGTGCCTTGCGGACCGCTTCCTTGCCTGATTCGACCGAAGCGGTTCGATACTCGGGAGACAAATAACCGGCCAGGAGTTCGCGCGCCGGAAGCTCGTCGTCAACAATTAAGATGAGGGGCTTGCCTGGGCCTGCCTCGGCCAGGATCGAGTACGGCGCTGGTTCGCTCAGCGGCAACCTTTTCGTCGCGCGAGACGCAGCGGGAAGAGTGAAGATGAACCGGCTGCCTTTGCCCGGTTCGCTCTCCAGAGAGATTTTTCCACCCTGCTGTTCGACCAGCCGTTTGGTGATTGCAAGTCCGAGGCCCGTGCCTTCCTGAACACTGCCAGCCGGCCCTTCCACCTGCCGGAATTCTTCGAAGATCACTTTTTGATCTTCGGGCCGAATACCGATGCCGGTATCGCTCACCGACAGCCGAATGAAGTCTCCGTTTTTCACGCAGTCAATGTCGACGCTCCCGCCTTTGGGCGTGAACTTCACCGCATTGCTCAACAGGTTGTACAGAATTTGCTTGAACCGCACCCGGTCGGCAAACACGCCGTGTTCCGTATGCAGGTCCTGACGCAACTGAATGTTCTTGGCCATGGCCAGCGGAACAATGCTGGAGAGAACTTCCGGCAACGCGTCTTTCACCTGAAAATCTTCGCGTCGGAATTCGATTTGGCCGGCTTCGATCTTCGAGAGATCAAGAATGTCGTTGATCAATTGCAGCAAATGTGCCGAGCCTTGCTTGATGTGGTTCACAAAGCGCTGCTGCTTCTCATTCAATTGGCCTGCGGTTTGTTCCGCCAACAGATCGGAGAATCCTACAATCGCATTCAGCGGGGTCCGTAGTTCGTGGCTCATGTTGGCCAGGAATTTACTTTTCAACCGATTCGCATGATCGGATTCCGCCGCCTCAGCCCGGCTGGTGCGCTCCGATTTCAACAACTGGCCGATTAATTCGATCTCGGAATTTGCACGTTTGATCTCTTCCGCACGCTGGCTCAATTCGGCCTCGAGCTTCTCGCCTTTTTCCTCCAGGGCCTGTGCACGCAGCTTTTGCCGCTGCCGGGCCTGGTCCATTTGTACCCACGGCGTAACATCTTCGACCCGGTTGATGATGTACACCATTTCATTCTTGTCGTTGAATACCGGAGCGTTCACCACGCTCCAGTGACGTTCGGTCCATCCTCCACCGTTTTCCGCGGACTCGCGAATATCGTACTTAAGGGTCGCCATCTGATGTGGCTGGCGAGTGGCCAGAACGGTTTCTATGGAGGTGCGCAGACTGTGCGACCCGGTGGCGTTGGGATCGTCAGGATTGTCGGGAAATACATGGAACAATCCTTTTCCGATAATGGCTTCGCGGGTGGTAAGCGTGGCTCGCAAATACGAATCCGACGCGGCGATGATGGTCAGGTCGGGCCTCATGACCATGAGGGGCGTCGGCGACGCTTGGAACAGCAGTCGATAATCTTCAGTTGCGGGGAAGTTCAAGGGAACACCTGTCATCGCCTACGATACCGCAATTAACGACCGATGGAAGCGCCTTGAGACAAGAAATCTGCGGTACCGTGCCGGACCAACTGTTCAAACTGGTCGAAAATTTCGGGGTCCCACCAGCCTTTGTGCACTTCTTCTTTCATGGTCTGGAGCGCGTCAGTAATTGAATATGCCTTCTTGTATGGCCGGTCGGTAGTGAGCGCGTCGTAAACATCGACAATTTGCAATACACGCGCGGCAACTGGAATCGCTTCTCCCCGAAGTTTGTCGGGATATCCGGTGCCGTCGAATTTTTCATGATGATGCCGGATAATGGGCAGCACCAGGCGAAACGATTTCAGCGGAGCACAAATGCGCTCTCCGACGACCGGATGCTCGTAGATGAGCTTCCATTCATCTTCGGTAAGACGCGCGGGTTTCAGAAGAATCGAATCCGGCACCGCAATCTTTCCAACGTCATGCACGATGCCGGCGCGCCGAAGCGCCACGATCTGGTCATCAGAAAGCCCGAGGTGTTCTCCCAAGCGCGCCGAATAATCCGACAACCGCTCACAATGCCCATGGGTATACGGATCTTTACCCTCGATGCTTCGCGCCAGCGTAAATAAAACGGACTCAGCTCTCTCAAGTTCGTCAGTGCGGTATTTGAGTTTTAACAGTGAACGGACCCGCGCCAGCAATTCGATGCGATCCACCGGACGACTGAGAAAATCGTCGGCTCCCGCTTTAATGCCTTCCAGTTGGTCTGCTTTATTTGAGAGTGAAGTCACCAGGATCACCGGAATCAGATACGTTTCCGGATTGGCTTTCATTCTTTCGCATACCTCAAATCCATTGAGGTTGGGCATCATTACATCCATCAACACCAGGTCCACTGAGGTCTTGGTTAGTTCCAAAAGGGCGGTGGCCCCATCCGGTACCGTAATGACATTGAACCCCTGCATCGTGAGCAATTCTTCCATCAGCTCGCGATTCGCCGCCTGGTCATCGGCAACGAGAATGGTCCCGGTCAGATGTTGAGGTGCTTGATGCAAATGCTGCTCCACTTTAGGACGTACCGCTCACCGCTAGCGTTACACGGTTGCAATCGCAACGCTAGGTTACCGAGGTCATTCATTCCTGGATCGCGCTGTTCCGGGAACTTCCAACCCGAGTTGCAAATTTTTGCAGCCTGCGAATGCCCTTTATGATAAGCCAGCCGTGTCGAATCCAACGCAACCGACGTTTTCCTCGTTAGGGATTGCCAAGTCCAGTTGATTGAGGAGCTTGGCGGGACACCTTCCGCGGTGCTCAAACCTTCGGGGATCGTCAGGCCATCGCGGCTTCGGAGTGGTAAGTGCACCAGAACCATCGGTTTCCAAGGACTTTTTTGAAATCGGCTTCGAAAATCACCTAAACTATTTGCTTCCCGGAGGAAATTCGTGCAGGGTGCTCGCCAAAACGCTTTTTTCGTAGCAATCTGCCTGTTCGGATTGGCCATCACCTCGCGTGCCCAGGAGTTCTATGCGACCAGCGAGACCACCGGGCAGCTCGAACTCATCAACCTCCAAGCCAAGACCATGACTACGGTCTACACTGCCGCTGGAAAACCAGACAGCATCCTGATCAACGCAAAAAAACAACTGATTTACGATCTGTCGCCCCAAGGAATTCTGGCGATGTACGATCCCGCCACTCAAACCAATACCGTTTTGCTCACCAATCTCAAAAGCCCGCGCGACCTGCTGTTCGACGTTCCGACAGCCTGCAATCCCAACGCGAATGCCAACACTATGCTGGTCGCCGAATATGGCATCGGACAAATTATTCGTTACGATTTCACCACCGGCACTGCCGTCAATTTGGGCGCGCAGCTTGGCTCCGCAGCCAACAGCTTTTCCGTAGATGGGCTTGCCTATGACGCACAGGGGGAGTTGTTTGCAGTCGCCAGCCATAACACCGTGGTCCAACTCGATCCATGCACGGGGGACGTTCTAAAAACGTTGGTGCTCGAGCCCCACTACAAAGTAGATGGCGGAGACGGCATGGTTTACGACCCCTATAGCGGCCAGCTTTGGGTTAGCCATGACGGATCGAACAATGCCAACGGCTTAATTGAAGTTCCAACTGATCTCTCTTCGTTTTCGCTTTTCCAGAGCGGTGAAATTCCCGTCCCCGATGGCATTGTCTCGGACGGAAAGGGCAATCTCTACATTGGCGCGGGATTACTCAGGCTGGTGGTGTACAACATCCCATCGGATACGCTTGCCCAGTCTTCTCCAAATTCATTGCTCGTGCCTGGAATTGATTCTTTGGCGCTGATCGCGGGAACGTCGACTTCGACGGGGTTGTCCGCGTCGCCAAACCCATCTATTGCTGGAGAGTCTGTCACCTTGACGGCGACCATCACGCCGACTCCCACCGGCACGCCGTTTGGCACCGTGAGTTTCTACAACGGTTCGACTTTGCTGAATACCGCGACTGTGAATTCTTCTGGAGTGGCAACGTTTGCCACCACCAGTCTTCCCCCCGGCGCCGACAACATTAAAGCTACCTACTCTGGCAACATCGACTTCGCCGCCTCCGCTGCACCGGCATTCACCGAAACCGTCACGGGAACAAGTTTGACGGCAACGTCGACAGCGATCACCGCGTCACCGAGTTCGCCCGTTGTCAGTCAGTCGGTGATTTTGACGGCAACGGTCACTCCCGCTCCCATCGGCGCGCCGCTTGGGACCGTGGATTTCTTCAACGACTCGACTCTACTAAATACGGCGACGGTGAACTCTTCTGGAGTCGCAACATTCACAACTACCACTCTGCCCGCCGGTTCTGACAGTCTCACCGCCGCATACTCAGGAAATGCAGGGTTCACTGCGTCGACGTCAACCGCGCTCAAGCTCACTGTGGGAACTGCGCCGGCCTTCGCGGTCACGGCTCCGACCACACCCGTTACGGTGGCTGCGAGCGGCTCGGCGAATGTGAATATCACGGTGTCGGCTGTTGGCGGCACATACAACGGCACGGTCACATTGTCGGCTACTGGGTTACCCGCGGGAGCGACTGCAACTTTCAGCCCTGCGACGGTTGTCCCCGGAAATTCGTCGTCACCGGCAACCATGACGATTCAGACTTCCACCCAAACTGCGAATACTCCCGCCAACCGCAAATCGGAATTGCCTTTCACTGCAATGTTCGTGTCCGCCGGATTGTGCATGATCTGCAGCAAGCATCGCCGTATCGCCAGGTCACTCCCGATGATCCTCGCCATCGCGACGCTAGCTTTCGGAACTCTATCGCTCGCCGGATGCGGCGGTGGAACAACGATGTCCACCGGCACAGGGCAACAAAGCAAGAGCTATGTGATTACCGTAACCGGCACCAGCCCATCGACGCCGGACGCCACCACCACATTCACATTGGTTGTACAGTAGGCGCGATCCTTCCTTGCTGGCGACACCAGATTCCCCGTCATTCCAAACGGATTTCAGGCCGAGCGCAATCTCACTGCCGATTGAAGCTGCCCGACTTTCCCGCGTGGCGAAGCAACTTTAGGTAAAATGAAACTGAGCAATAGTGCACAGACGCGACCGTTGCCTCTGTGGAATTCTTACATGGACGTGCCACGCTCAAATCCGCGCCCGTGAGCCTCCCGCTCCCCGGGACAGTTCATAGCGGATGAGCAGGCAGAAAGAACAACAATGCGTACTAAACTTGCTATTGGCTGCCTGCTGTTTTCGTTTACTTTGCTGGTTTTCTCCTCTCCTGGTGCGTTTGCCCAGGTCGGCATCGGAATCTCGGTGAACTTTGGTCCTCCAGCGCTTCCCGTATATGAGCAGCCAATCTGCCCCGCCGACGGCTACCTTTGGACGCCCGGCTATTGGGCCTACGACGACGACGATGGCTACTACTGGGTACCCGGCACCTGGGTCGAAGCTCCTCAACCTGGATACCTTTGGACTCCGGGATATTGGGGATGGGGAGGCAGCGCGTTCCTTTTCCATGAAGGATATTGGGGCCCTGAAGTAGGTTTCTACGGCGGAATCAACTACGGATTCGGTTACGGCGGGTTTGGATATGAAGGCGGCCGCTGGGAAGGCAATCACTTCTCTTACAACACTTACGTGAATCGCGTAAATACCACCTACATTCACAATACCTATAACACCAGGGTCACGATCATTTCCGAAAACCACGTCAGCTTCAACGGCGGCAACGGCGGCGTTGAAGCCCGTGCAACGGCGCGGGAAGAATCTTACGGCAACGAGCACCACACCGGCCCGGTGGCTGCGCAAACGCAGCACATCCAGGCAGCACGCAGCAATCCTGATCTGCGCGCATCCGCCAACCATGGCAAGCCGGCCATCGCGGCAACCGCAAGACCGGGTGATTTCAACACAGACGTCGCCAGTTCGAAAGAAGCAGGAGGAGAATACAAGGCGCCTCCCGCCAATGCGGCACGCGGCGGAGAGAATCGCGCAGCGGATACTGCCGCGGCTCGAACCAATAATCACGCCAGTGAATTACAGGCGCACCAATCCACTCCACCAAACACTGGCAATGCCGCAACCGACAAAAAGTATCAGCAACAACAGGACAAACTGGCTGCCAAGCAAACCCAGGACCATCAGAAACTCCAGCAACAGCAGGACAAGGAACACCAGCAGGCCGCTCAGAAAAACTACAACGACGCGAAAAAGCAACAAATGGAACAGCGCCACACCCAACAAACGCAACAGCTCGAGCAAAAACATACCGCTCAGCAACAGCAAATGACGCAGCGTCAGGCGCCGCGCCAGGGTGCCTCAAAGCCGGAAAAGCGATAATCACGCTTGATATAAGTTGGAAGACAAGTAGTCCCGGCTGGAACGGCGGGACTACTTGTCCTTTGGCGCTATCTTCTTTATATCGCCACAAAGCCCCGTTTCCACCCATTGAGGCCGACCCCTGGGCCCGATGTCAAGAATGCTGATCGGTGGTCCGACCTCATTCGGTCTTGCACTCATGGCAGCATCCATAATCTGGTGAATGCTCTGGACAATGTCGCCTGATCCCGACACAGGATTTTTCACGCGGCTGTTCTCACTCGACATGGTGCATCGTTTCACCCCTGGGCCAACATTATTGATGCAACTTCTAGCAGGAGATGCGATGACCCGTCCATTCGAAATGTTGAAGTCCTTGACGTAGCCTTCCTTTGCATTTCCAAAAATATCGACGACAAACAGGGATTCCATGTGGCCTTGCTTTACGAAATCGTTGTATCGATTGGGAGCTTCTTTCCGAATCACTTCCAATTCTTTTTGCAGGTGGGGCAGGAATGACAAGCCAATGGCATCGAGCGATGCGGCACCGTGAAGGTTTTTCCGCCGCTTCGCAAACAAACTGTCGGAATCGAAACCGATTTCGTGGTCGGAAGATATCCCGGATACAGCATAGAAATAGTTGTCGAAGCCGGACTGGCGGATTTTGCACCTTCTCATGCTCTGATGCTCGGGATCATCAGTTACCAGGCTGTCCGCCGCGAGAACAATCCGGTTGTTCTCGACGACCATCACCAATTCCGTCGCTGAACTCCGGCCGCAAGCAAAAGCACAAAACAACATCAGAGCAGACAACGTTTTGATTTGAGCGGCCGTCGTAGCAAACCGCGACCGCAATAGTTTGGAAGGTTGGAATCCAGCCCACATCTGAGAACGAAGTATAACTCCGCGGGAAACAGACCATGCCAAACTTTGAAATATCTTTCACCACAGAGCCGCTGAGGCACGGAGAAACAGAGAAGGCTTTTCTCCGTGTCTCTGTGCCTCCGTGGTGAATAGCACTCGAATCTTATTTATTTCACGCCCTTGTTCGGGTCCCAGGAGCCTTGCAGTTTCCGGACGTAGATGATCTGGCCCACATGGTATGCGTTGTGCGTGCCGATATGCGCGATCATGGAAGCCCAGGTCTGTAACTTTGTGTCGTCCGCGGCTTCGACGGCCTTCTCCCATTCGGTAAGCACTTCATCGAGTTGCTTGACCGTGGAAGCCCACTGTTTGCTGTCGAAGCTGTTAAAAGTTTCGTCGTTATTTCCGTCGAATTTCACCGGCTGCTCGCCTTTAAACTTGGCCAACATCTGCCGGTTCCAGAAGACAAGATGATTGGCGAGCTGGCCAACGGAGTGGTTGCCACTCCCGTCAGTCCATTTCGCCTGTTCCGCGGTGAGCCCTTCTACAGCAATGTTTGCCGGCACAAACCAATCTTTTTCATTGTGCGTCGTCCGCAATTGCTCGAGCAAAACGCCTTTGAGCGTAGTGGGACTTTTTGGGTTCTGGCCATAAGCGTGAAAAGCCAGTAATAGGAGCGACAAGATGACGAATCGTTTCATGGTGGAGATCCTCTGAAGGCTAAAAATGGATACCTCTGTTAGCGTCGAGGGAATTATATTCGCGCTTTTCGTGATCGTTAAAATGTTCGTCCCAGAATCGATTCAAGTCGTCCCACTCGAACGGGCTGCAGACCCGACCTCGTGGGCTTCACAGAGTTTTCTTACAGTGAGCGCCACCTGCCGCATACATGGATTCCCGGATTGCGCGTATGCGTCGCAAGACCTTACCGTCATCAAGTGGTTTCCGTAACGACGAACTAAAACTCGTAAATTCGGGGGCTGACAAATGAAACCTGTTACTGCATCACGCGCTTCGTTTTCCGACCATCACAAGCATAATGCCCGCATTTGCGGACATGAGTTAATTCCGGTTCTGTCTCGCGACTTAGGTTCGGAGGAGATCCAGGGATGGGAATGCATCTTTTGCAATGAGCGTTTCGAAAACTATTCGGCAGCCCGCCAGAATGCGGAGCCGTTGTCTTCATTTGCAGGGCAGCTTTGACCTAAAGGTATTTAATCCAACGGAACGAATGGAGACAGATTGCCAACCGGAAATCGCAGTGCAGCAACGTTCTGCTTCGCGGTTTTGGCCATCACAGTGTTGGCGTTTGTATTTCTTCTCAGGGTACGGCATTCGCGTAGCCAACCGACTCAGGAGGCGCCAGCCCATCAAAAAAAATAAACCGGATGCTTCCAACAACAGTTAGGTTCCTCATCACCGGAATATAATCAACTAATGTGCGGCCGCTATCGACTATCACGTGCGAAACAGCTTGTTGAAGAGTATTTCGACAGCGTTTCGGATGAGGATGAAGGGGATTGGAGTCCTCGCTACAACATTGCGCCGACTCAGCCTGTCACAGTCGTTCGCCAAAACCCCAGCGAACCGCGCCGGGAATTGTCGCTCGTCCGCTGGGGGCTGGTCCCACCATGGGCAAAGGATTTATCCGGTGGTGCGCGGATGATTAACGCCAGATCTGAAACCGCAGCTACGACCCCTGCGTTCCGTGATGCGTTAAAGTTTCGTCGATGCCTCATCCTGGCCGACGGCTTCTATGAATGGAAGCGGCTCGGAACAACGAAACAGCCGTACTGCTTTGAAGTCAATGAAGGCGGACTCTTCGCATTTGCCGGATTGTGGGAAAGATGGAAAGACCCGAGCGGAAAAGCAGTGGAGACGTGCTCCATATTGACCACCGCAGCGAATGCAGTAACATCCGCTATTCACGACCGAATGCCAGTTATCCTTGACGCGGCAAGTTACGATCTATGGCTCGATCCAGGAATGAAAGATGTGGCTGCCGCTGCTGATTTGCTAAAGCCTTATGATGCCCGTGCGATGCGGTGCTATCCGGTAAGCGCTCGCATCAATCACGCCACCAACGACGATGCAGATTGTGCCGTGCCTGTGGAACTCAACGAGACGCAACCTACGCTCTTCGGGTGACGGCCAGCCCTGGGACGTCCCGCAGTTGTGGTTTTCTTCGCATGCGGGCCCAAACTTTGCCATACTTGAGTTCGCCCGACGAACGGTTTTGGGGATATCGCACGGTGAGAGCCCTTCTCGTGTCAGTCTTACAATCTGTATCCATGTCGAAACTCCCGAAGTTCAGGCATCCTGGGCGAATGGCGAACCCGGCAAAATCCATGACTCGATACATTTTTATCGCATTTTTGCTGGGCGCATGGGCATCGGCACAGACGTCTGTGAAACCACTTCTCACTCTCACCAGTGCTGATCAGATCCGCCGTCTGAGCCCCGAGCAGGCTTCCCTGGGATATCCCGTACGCCTTCGCGGTGTGATTACCATGGCAGCTCCGGCGCCCGACTTTTTTATTCAGGATGCGAAGGCGGGTATTTTTGTGGAGGGTAACGTTTCTGTCCCATATCCCCACATGCAAGGGGAAGAAGTGGAAGTGCAGGGGGTCACCGGACCGGGCAGGTTCGCGCCGGTAGTTCGGGAGCAGAAGCTACGAGTGATGGGGGTTGGGGCGCTTCCCAAAGCACGGCTCTTTCCTTTTTCAGAGCTTGCCAACGGACAGCAGGATAGCCAGTGGACGCAAGTGCGAGGCATCGTGCGCTCGGTCGCCATCGACAGGAAATCATGGCGGGAACTGGCCCTCGCCATGCGTGTTGCTGGCGCTGGCGGCGAATTCAATGTCCGTGTTCTCATTGCCAGCGAACAGGATTTTTCATCCTGGGTAGGTCGCGAAGTGCTCATCGAAGGCGTGTGCGGCAGTCTTTATAACAACAACCGGCAACTCACTGGAATTTTGTTCTACGTTCCACGCTTGAGCCTGGTGAAAGTCGAAGCCCCGGCGCCGGAAGTTTCGGTCTCGAACTTATTGCGCTTTTCGTCTGGAGAGGGCGCCCGTCATCGCGTGCGAGTGCGCGGCGTCGTCGGATATCAGCAACCGGGCAACGCAATTTTTCTCCAAAGTCAGGGACAAGGCCTTCGCGTGCTCACGCAGCAGGACACGAAGGTCGAGATCGGCGATCTGGTCGATGTTGTTGGATTTCCCATCATGGGGGAATCCGCTCCAATGTTAGGGAACGCAGTCTTTCATCGCATCGGGCAGGAAAAACCTCCGGAGCCGGTGCAGATGAACATGAATGCACCCTGGGAACAATTCGACGGCGCACTGGTGACGGTCGAGGCCAAGGTCGTAAACCGCCAGGACCAGCCGGACGGTCTGCGGCTTCTGTTGCAACATGGCGATTTTTTCTTTGACGCATCTCTGCCGCCGGGCGTCGCGGCCAGCCGCTTGCAATCGATCCCGTTGAATAGCGAAGTGGCTCTCACCGGAATTTGCCTGGTCCGCGGCGGTGGACTATGGCGGATTCCACAGTCGTTTCGATTGCTGCTGCGTTTACCTCAGGACGTCGTCGTACTCAAAGCTCCGTCATGGTGGAATTTGCGCCACACACTTTGGCTGCTGGGCATCACGGCGTGCATCCTTCTAGCCGTGGCGGCGTGGGTTGTCGTGCTGGGCCGGCGGTTAAGGGAACAAATGGTGGTGATTCGTCAAAAGTTGAGAAGTGGCGCGGTTCTCGAAGAGCGCAATCGGATTGCACGGGAACTTCACGACACGCTCGAACAAGACCTGGCGGCAATCACGATGCACCTGGACCTTGCGGTCGATTGCTTCCAACAAGCGCCAGCTGTGGCACAGCAAGCTGTGGAGGCGGCCCGCAATATGAGTCGTCACAGTATGGTCGAAGCCCGGCGGTCAGTTTGGGACTTGCGTTGCCAATTGCTGGAAAACGGAGATCTCGTTTCCGCTCTGGCGCAAATTGTCGGACCGCTCGTTCCTCGGGAACAAATTAAAGTCGATACCCAGATACACGGCGATCCCGTCCGCCTGCCTCGGCCAGTTGAAATGAACCTGCTGCGCATCGGACAGGAAGCTGTTGCGAATGCGCTAAAGCATGGCCACGCGCGGCATGTGACCATTGAGTTGCGGTACACACTCGCGTCGGTTTGCCTGGCCGTGACTGACGACGGCCATGGGTTTACCACCGGTCAGGCATCGCCTATCGGACATTTCGGACTCCTCGACATGCGAGAGCGCTCGCAGTCGATGGGCACTCAACTCAACGTTGAAAGCTGGCCGGGTCGCGGAAGCCGGATTGCCGTCGAAGTTTCCTTGTCTTCTAAAGAGGTGGTCGATGAAGAGCTCAAAGCCAATACGCATTCTGGTCGTTGACGACCATTTCATGGTGCGGATGGGGCTATCTGCATCCTTAAATGTGGAACCAGACATGGAGGTGGTCGCGGAGGCCGGGAACGCAGAGATCGCTCTTGAGGCTTACCGCCAGCACCGGCCCAGACTGGTCATGATGGATCTAAGGCTGCCAGGAACCAGTGGCATCGATTGCGTAAACATGATTCTGCGAGAGTTTCCGGACGCCCTCATCCTTATGTTGTCGACTCATTCAGGAGAGGAGGAAATCTATCGCGCCATGCAAGCAGGCGCCCGGGGATACATTTTAAAAAGCATGATAAGAGAAGAACTGCTGCGCGCGATCCGGGAAGTCCATGAAGGCCGGCGTTATCTTGATCCAATCGTTTCTTCATTGCTAGCCGATCGTCTGTCCCATCGATCTTTGACCACGCGGGAGGTTGAGGTCCTGCGCATGGTGGCGAAAGGATTGGGCAACAAGGAGATCGCAAGTGCGCTGAACATCGCGGAAGTAACGGTGAAGCTCCATGTCAGTCACGTCCTCGATAAACTGAATGTCAAAGACCGGACTGAGGCCGCCACGGCGGGGTTGCAAAGAGGGATTATCTCATTTGGATAATCCCTCTTAAGCCACCGAAACCCACACCTATACGAAAGTCGTATCCCGCCATCCTTCCATTGCATAACAGATTCTCTCTTCGCTTCAGCCTATGATTCGCGGGGATCATTTTTTCAAATACAAGCGATTTGATTTTGCTTGATAGTGTCGCAATGGTTATTCCATGATCCAAGTTCAGTCTACTTAAAACATCCTCAGCGCAACGATTACCGAGTTTGAATCTTCAGGGAGAAACGCAATGAGCAGCTGGCCGCGTAACACACTCGCTCGATATGGGTCCCAGATAATTTTGTTGGTTCTGCTTGCCGGCGTCTTGTCTTCGACGTTGACCGCGCAGGTCACCTCGGGAACGATATTCGGTTCCGTAACCGACCAAACCGGTGCGCTTGTGAACACGGCGAAAGTCACGGTGAAGAGCGCCACTACTGGTCTGACTCGCGTGGTAAACGTATCCGAGACTGGCAGTTTCGTCGCGTCCGATCTTCCTCCCGGAACTTACACGATTACTATCGAGGCAGCCGGATTCAAGCATCTGGAGAAAACGGACATTACCTTAAACGCCGCCGACCGGCTCAATGCCGGAGAGTTTGTTCTGAATGTGGGGGCAACTGCTGACACTGTCACCGTTACCGCCGATGCCGCTCAGTTGCAATTGCAGGCCAACTCCGGCGAACGCTCGGACGTAATTGACAACAAGCAATTGAATGACGTCGCCATGAACGGCCGGAATGTGCTGGATTACATGAAGCTGATTCCGGGCGTGGTCAGCGGTTTTGACGGTCACGCATCTGGTACCGGCGGTCTCGCCGCCATGAACATCAACGGCACGCGCGCCAACCAGCACGAGTTCACCATTGATGGCGCTTCCAACGTGGACACCGGCGACAACGGAGGCACTCACGTCACAATAAATCCGGATGCCATCGAGGAATTAAAAGTCTTAACCTCAAATTATCAGGCCGAATACGGCAAAGCCGCCGGAGGTCAAATCGCAATCATCACCAAGAGCGGCACCAACGAGTGGCACGGCGATGGCCGATTCTTTCATCGTAATGAAGGCCTGAACGCCAACGAATGGTTCAATAAGCAAAGTCAACTAAACGCAGGCAGTCCCAACACTCCTGCTCTGTATCGCTACAACTACGTTGGCTACCAGTTTGGCGGCCCCATAAAGAAGGACAAACTTTTCGTTTTCTGGAGCCAGGAATTCTACCGGCAATTTGTGCCCAGCGGAGGAACCACGCAGTTCTATACTCCGACCGCTCTGGAACGTACGGGAGACTTCTCGCAATCCGTCGATGGAAACGGAAATCCGATTTTGCTCAGCGGCCCGGGAATCACGAATAATGTGATCGATCCGTCGATGATTAATCCGCAAATTGAAAAAATCCTAAGTCTTTTCCCCCTGCCCAATGTCACTGGATACGGTTCGGGGCAAAATTTCAATTACTCGAACTCATTTTCAGCCCACGATCCTCGCCGGGAGGACATTCTCCGCGTGGACTATCAGATCAACAGCAAGAATCGTCTTTCTGGACGCTGGATTCACAACTCCGATACCGAGCAGGCGCCCTTCGAGAATTTCCCCGGCCCCTTCGGAATTTTCGCCTGCTCTTCCGCGATCAACTTCGCTGGCGGATGTACGCAGAAGCACCCGGGATGGAATCTCTCCGCAAATCTGGTTACTACCATTACGCCAAGCTTATTAAACGAGTTGTCGGTCGGACCCAGCCACACGCTTTCGATTGCAGAGAGCGTGAACGGCAACGTCTCGCGCGGCGCAAACGGAATCGACCTGCCTTTGCTCTTTCCATTGTCGGCGGATCAATCCATTCCGGACATGAGCTTTAACGGTCTGAACAATACCAATTTCGCCGGCAGCTATCTGGGAGGCACTCCCTGGCAGCAGGCCAACACTACGATCAACGTCAACGAAAATCTCACCTGGGTCCGCAACAACCACATCTTCAAAGGTGGCCTGTTCTACCAGCGCAGCCGCAAAGACCAGCCGGCATGGGGCAACATTAACGGTCAATTCACTTTCGGCCTCGGACCGACCAGCGGCGGCACATGTCCCGCCAATACCACCTGCGGCGATCCTATCGCCAGCGCGTTGCTGGGAGACTTCGACGGCTTTGACCAATCCACGGCGCGACCGCTTGGCAGATTCCGTTACAACCAACTGGAATTTTATGTCCAGGACACCTGGAAAATAACTTCCCGTCTAACGTTGGATTACGGAATGCGTTTTTCATGGATCCCGCCGCAGTATGACGCCAACAATCAGGTGGCACTGTTCAATCCTTCGGCGTACAAGGCTGCGGATGCGGTCACCATCGATCCCAACAGCGGCACCATTATCGCCGCCGACGGCGGAAATCCTCTCAACGGCATGCAATTTACGAAGAACGGCGATATTCCCACCGGTGGTTGGAATAGCCGCGGCATCATGGCGGAACCGCGCTTCGGATTTGCATATGACTTGCTGGGCGATCATCGAACGGTCTTGCGCGGCGGATTTGGTATGGCGCACGACCGCACTCAGGGAAACCTGATCTTCAACACGGTATTCAACAATCCTGCGTTAGTGGAAACCGCGAATGTGGGGTCCGGTGACATTGCCGGTCTTCCGACCTCTCAGTCATCCTTTGGCAACGGCGTGCTAAGCAACATTCTGGGAGCGTCCAAAGACGGCAAAGTTCCTACCGTGTACAGCTTCAGTCTGGGAGTGCAACACGAAATCGACAAGAACACGACGCTCGATATAGCTTACGTCGGAACGCTTTCGCGTCATCTGGTGACTTCACGCGACATCAACTCCGCTCCCTATGGATCGGCATTCCAGCCGCAGAACCAGGATCCAAATTGCATGGATGGTAACGGCAATCTGGTTTTTCCAGGCGGAGTGGTGCCGGCAGTCCAGCCGGGACTGCAACCGCAATATCTGGCGGCGGGCTACAACTTCAACGGTTACTGTGCCTTCGGATTCAACAATTTCACTTCCGCTTTTCTGGTGCCCTATAAGGGATACGGACAGATTTCTTATCTCGAATTCAACGGCACTTCCAACTACAACTCACTGCAGGCAAAATTGCTGCACCGCTTCGGCCGCGGCCTGACCTTCGGCGCCACCTATACCTGGTCCAAGTCTTTGACAACGGCCGACTCCGATCAGGACTTGCAGGATCCTTTCAACGCGCTACTCGACTACCGCCCGGCAAGCTGGGACCGCACGCAGGTGTTTGCCGCGAACTACGTATACGATCTTCCTAATTTCACAAAGCATTTTGGCGGTCCGAAATGGCTGACCTACATCACCGACAATTACGAATTGAGCGGTGTTACTCAGTTCATGACAGGAGCGCCAGTCGACTTCAACAACGGCTTCGGATTCCCTCCGGGAAGCGTTACCGGCTCCGATCAATACGGAGCAATCCCGATCTATCCCACACTTGACGCCAGCGGGAATCCCGTCATCCCCACCATCGGCGCTCCCGGACGAGGCACTCGGGACGTGCTTCGCAACGGAGGAATGCAAGATTGGGATATGTCTTTATTCAAGAATATTCCCTTGGGCAAGAGTGAGGTCCGGTCCCTCCAACTCCGCCTTGAGGCCTTCAACGCTTTTAACCATCCGAATTTCGATGGCAAGAATTACGGCGTGAGTGCGACCGGGCCGTGGAATTATGCGAGTCCAACCGACCCGTTAACCATCACCAAGAACAGCAACTGGGGAACGAATTCCGACACCTACGGAACCGGCCCCGGTGGCTTCCGAGTGCTTCAACTCGGAGCGAAGATTTACTTTTAATCCGGCGGGACCTCACCTGCTCGCGGGCCCGTCCGCGGGCGGGTGACCAGAGCCTCGGTGATATCGATATTATTCCGTCCGACATTGTATAGTTCTGACTCTTCTACCTTCTGTCCCTGAATTCTGGAAGAAGACCAACCAGGAGGCCTATGAATAAGAATTATTTTTCGCGTCGTAGATTCATTGGAATGGGAGCAGCTGCGGCAGGATCGTCACTCACCGCGAAAACCATTTTGCTTAGTCCTGAGCCGCTTTTCGCTCTTCCCCAGCCGGTTGCCGCAAGCGACAGAGTTCGCTTCGGGATGGTCGGTATCGGGATGCAGGGATCGAATCTGCTGGGTGATTCCATCACGTTGCCGGGCGTGGAATGCGTCGCTGCCGCCGATCTCTATGACGGACGTCATACTTTGGCCCGTGAAATTACCGGGAAGCCAAATCTTACGGTCACACGACGCTATCAAGAGCTATTGGCAGACAAGAACATCGATTGCATTGTCGCCGCCGTTCCCGATCACTGGCATAAGCAAGTTGTGGTGGACGCGGTCAGCGCGGGCAAAGATATCTACTGTGAAAAACCCATGTCGCATAGCGCTGCCGACGGCGTGGCCATGGTTGAGGCCAACAAGAAAAGTGGCCGCATCGTGCAAATCGGCGCGCAACGGGTAAGTTCGTTGATTTGCGCCAAGGCCAAAGAACTAATTTCGCAGGGAGCGATCGGCGACATTCTTCTGGTCGAAGGCTGGCTCGGACGCAACGATCCCAACGGCGCATGGGAATATCCGCCGCCGACTGACTTGTCGACCGAGACCGTGGACTGGGACACCTGGCAAGGAACCGTTCCAACACGGCCGTTCGACCCGCTGGTTTTTGCCCGCTGGCGTTGCTGGAAGGAATATGGCACCGGGTTGGCAGGGGATCTTCTAGTTCACCTGGTGAGTGGAATGATGTTTATGTTGGGCATCAATGAGGCCCCGAAACAGGCTCTGTCCGTTGGCGGGATTCTGCGCTGGAAAGACGGCCGCAATATGCCCGACGTTCATGCCACTCTGTACTACTACGGGGATCTGCCGGTTTATATGCGTCTCAATCAGGGCACCGAAATGCCCGAGACTTACCGCATTCAGGGCTCGAAGGGCATACTCGAAGTTGGTGAATTCGGACTCAGCCTCACGCCTCAGAGCGGCAAAGATTCAGGTCCCAGCTATTACGACACCTCGTATCCACGCGCCATGCGTACTGCGTATGAAACGAAATGGCACGAAGAGAACGATCCAAAAATTGGGCAAGAGGAGATGCCGGAAGCAATCTCCTATAAAGGTCCCGACTACGACGACATGAAACCGCACCTCTGGACTTTTTTCCAGGCCGTCCGTTCCCGCAAGCCAGTCGTCGAGGATGTGGTGTTTGGTCATCACGCGGCTCTCGCATGTCATATGGCAAACGAAGCCTACTTCCGGAAGACACCGGTCTATTGGGACGAAGCCTCGAAGACCATCAAGAGCTAGAGAAGTTTGTCGTCTCAACGGAAGGAGTCTAAGCATATGAAGCACAGGATGGTATTTGTCCTGCTCATTCTGATGATGACAGTTTCTGTCGCAACTTCCGCTCCAATGCAAGACGAATCTTATAAGCCTTTCCTGGGGCGCTGGGACCTGACTCTCCATGCGCCGCAGCGGGACTATCCTTCCTGGCTGGAGATCAGTGACAAGAATGGAGAGCTGAGCGCACAGTTCGTGAGCCGTTGGGGAAATGCCAGAGCACCTTCGAAAGTTGCTGTCTCAAATGGAGTTCTAACTTTTGTTTCTCCTAAGTCAGAAGAAGAACGGCCCGATGACATGATCTTCGAAGGAAAGCGTACCGGGAACACGCTTTCGGGTACGACTACCGGACAGGACGGAACGCCGTGGACCTGGACTGCCCGAAGGGCACCCGCTTTGAAAAGAACAGATTCCGGAAAGTGGGGCAAACCGGTCGAACTGTTCAACGGTAAAGATCTTTCCGGATGGAAAACAGAAACGCCGAACCCGGCGAAGCCATGGAGCGTCGAAAATGGGACGCTGGTCAGTCCGGGAAACGGCCCTGATCTTGTCACCGACGCGAAGTTTGAGGACTTCAAGCTGCATGTGGAATTTAATTGCGGCCCTAATGCCAACAGCGGCATTTATCTGCGTGGCCGATACGAGATTCAGATTGAAACCAATTCCATTCAGGAGCCACCGACTCACCATACCGGTGGCGTATATGGTTTCATCGCTCCCTCTCCAGAACTGCCTCGCAAAAGTGGTTGGCAGACGTTCGATATCAAACTGATTGGACGAACCGTCACCGTCGTCCAGAACGGACAGACCGTCATCGATCATCAGGAAATCCCGGGTATCACGGGCGGCGCACTGGACAGCCACGAAGAACTGGCGGGCCCCATCTATCTGCAGGGCGGCGAGGATGGACACGTGGCTTTTCGAAAGATTGTGATTAGCCCTATGAAATAGCAAGTGTCATCTATGCACTGGGTCGTCATCTTGCTTACACTGGACAGGAAAAGGAGCCGCAATGAGACTCAAAATCTTACTGGTGCTCTGTGCTTCTCTGCTGATTTCTCTTCCAGCATTTTCCCAGAAGGTTGCGCTGTTCGGCGGGTACCAATTGACCCATCCAGATGGCGGTCCGAGCTTTGATGGCTGGAATGCCTCGCTGACGGGCAGCCTGTTTCCGTTTTTGGGTATCACCGCAGATTTCAGCGGGGCATATAAATCTGGGGCCAGGCTACATACCTACACTTTCGGCCCGGAAATACACGCTCACGTAGGAGGCTTGCGACCATTCGCACACGCATTAATCGGAGGGGGTACGAGCTACCAGCCATTCGCCGTGGCCACGGGTTCCGGCTCGTTCCCAAATGCTTCAACCAATGGATTGGTCATGTTCTATGGCGGCGGACTGGATGTCAAAGCCACGCGATTCGCCTCTATCCGTTTAGGGCAGTTTGACTGGATGGTCACTCGCTTTAGCGGCTTCACTGATAAAAACAGCTTCCGCTACTCTGCAGGTTGGTTCTCCACTTCTGAGACCCGCCGGCCATTACATTGAATCGGGGGACGGACGGCATAAAAAAGCAACATCAGTATATGCAGGCAGCGACAAGAGAGCCTCCCACCGTAATGGCATTCAGAAGTTTTTCGGATAGACTTTCGTCATGAATTCTCCGCCCGATGAATCAGGCGATTCGAAGCTCACGAAAAAGGTGGTCGCAGCCACTGTCACAATCCTGATTGTGATTGCGGTTGGCCGTATTCTCCTGACCTATCGTGCCAACGCACAAGGGTTTGACGAACCTTGTCACGTGGCAGCCGCGATCGAACTCCTGGATAAGCACACATACACGCTTGACCCGGTGCATCCGCCATTGAGCCGTATTGCCATAGGAATTCCGCTTTATTTGGCGGGCGAATGATTTCCAAAATGGCCTCCCGGCGACCCACGACTTCTCAACTACAACGACGTAGGCAACAGCGTCCTCTACGACGACGGACATTACCTGCGCAATTTGATTTTGGCGCGGTCCGCAATCGTGCCTTTTTTCGCTCTCACTGCCGTGCTCGTATTTCTCTGGGCCCGTCGTGAATTTGGAGACATGGCCGGCTTGATGGCGGTGGCTCTATTTACAACGCTGCCTACCGTCTTAGCTTTTTCAGGCATGGCCTACACCGATATTCCCGCAGTGTGTATGCAGCTTGCTGCATTCTTCGGGTTTGCCATCTGGTTGGAGAAGCCGACCAGGCGTTCGAGTATTTGGCTTGGCATTGTCGTGGGCCTGGCACTCCTGTCAAAGATGACGACCGTGCTGTTTTTTCCGGCCGCAGCGGCAGGAATGTTTCTGTGCAGATGGCTGATCGCCGAACGTCGGAAATCCTCAGAAACCGTTAGCACGAAGAAAACTCTAAGCGGTCTCGCCGTCGCCCTGGCGGTTGCAATTGTCGTTCTTTGGGGCGGCTACGCTTTTTCGGTTGGACACGTGCAGGAGAGCATGAACCTCTCGCCCAATACCCTGCCATCATTTCAACATTTTCCTGCGCCGGTGAGGAGCATCGCGCGGACAATGATTATCAAAAATTGGCTCATCCCTGCCCCAGCATTAGTCAAAGGCGCTGCCACCATTTGGTCTCTAAATGGAGTTACGCCCCCCGCATATCTGCTCGGCCACCTGAAAAGCGGAGGCTGGTGGTATTTCTTTTTGCTCGGTCTCGCGGTAAAGCTACCTTTACCATTCCTACTATTATCCTTAATTGGTTTGATCGCCGCTTTCCTATTCGCTCGCCAGAAGAAATGGACTTCATTGCTGCCCGTCACATGTGCATCGGCCGTCCTAGTGGTTACCCTGCCCGTAAAGTACAACGCGGGGACACGGCATGTGATGGTCGTTCTTCCACTACTTGCGATTGTTGGGGGCTGTGGCGCAGAGTGGTTGTGGCAACTGACAGGCCGCAAACGTCTTTGGGGAAAACTGGTGATAGCAATCTTGCTCTTGTGGCAGGCAGCTTCGAGCCTCAGCGCAGGAACTGACTTCCTATCGTATTTCAATGAACTGGCTGGACGCGATCCCAGCCGGATTCTGGTAGCGGGTTGTGATCTCGATTGCGGACAGGACTTGTTCCGCTTATCGCAAGCGCTTCAACAACGAGGTATTGCACATTTCAGCATCGCGATCTGGAGCAGTGCCGATCTTTCCAGAACAAATTTGCCGCCATTCGATATTTTGCAACCCTTTCAACCGGCAACCGGATGGGTCGCAGTCAGTATGCGGGCATTGCGAGTCGGCGACGTCTTTCATTCAACGTACCCTCCCGGCGCATTCTCATGGCTCGATCGTTATCAACCAGTAGCACAAGTGGGTAAGACGATTCGGCTCTACTACGTTCCTGACAATTAGGAGTATTCGCCATGGAAAGTGACGCGACTGTATTCAATAGCAGGCCGACCGCGAAATTATTGAAAAGTGGCGGAAGCGAGTGGGAGTCGAACCCACCGACGACGGGGTGACCCGCCGCCCGCCTGTTTTGAAGATCACCATGAGTGTTCCGACCGGTTATGAAAATTCTCCACTCTACCTGATTCTTCAACTGTTTACCAGGAACACGTTCTGACTCTTCCTGATCCAATTTGACCGCTTTTGAACATATAGTCATCACGTTTTCATCACACCTACACCGGGGTTGTTCGTGTAATTGCCTGTTCTATAAAAGGGGATGTCAAGAACATTTATTTCCCTCCACCGGAGGCGCGGATCTGGGTTTACAGCAG
>DATBAX010000384.1:0-12054 GCA_036271275.1 Terriglobales bacterium | reverse complement strand
TGACTCGAAATCGATCGCGGCATTAACCGACGGATTGGGAAAGAATGGCAAGCTGTTGATTGTCGGAGCGGGATTGGATCCTCTCGCCATCACGCCGCTGCAACTCATCATGGCGCGGCGGACTGTCCAAGGCTGGCCATCGGGCTCCAGCATCGACTCCGAGGACACGATGCAGTTCAGTTCGCTGACCGGGGTCCGTCCCATGATCGAACGTTATCCGTTGGAAAAAGCCGCAGAGGCCTTCGATCAAATGATGAGCGGTAGAGTGCGCTTTCGCGCGGTACTGACCATGGGATCGTAAATCAGGAGCCCATCACAAGATTGATTGACCAGCACGCCGCCTGCCGGTAGCATGACAGCCGTTCGAGCAACCGTAGTTGTGGGAAAAGTGTTCGGAAAAGTGCACGCTGGATGCATAAACATAATCGCAACTGCCTCTGTGACTGGAGAAAACGGCAACCCCGTCAATTTCACTCGCGCTCTCAATTTGCATAATCGAGTCTTTGATACGGGAACTAAATTCTTGTGCGCCGGTGCGTTTTCCGCGCGGAATATTGTCAGCATCGTGTATTTCACGGGCACGCGGCGTCCGGGCGACGACGAACTCCTATGGATTCGAAGATCGCAGGATCTTGCCGATCAGATCGAGGCCCACTCGAAAGAAAAGAACCGCTGCGATGGAGCCGACGTCCGCGTTCAGGAATTTCTTTACCGTCTAAGCCGCGGAGAACGGCATAACGAACTGCTTACTCAGGCCACCGCCCGACTCGACGACGATTCGCCGATAGATCGGGCGGAAATTCAGTACATTTCGGGATCTATCGATGATGATGAATTTGAAGTCGCGGTGCAGGCAGGCAAGTTGGTCCGCGCTCGATGTGGCGGATACTTCGAGGGAATGTGGTTCGCGGAACTCGAGAAAAAGCCTGCGGCTGCGAAGAAATTCTATCAGCGGCTGCTGGAGACCGGCGAAACAGACTGCCGCGCGAGTCTGGTCTATGCGAAGAAGTTTCAGTTTTAGTTTTGAATCGATGGTCCTTCGAGTTTCGCCCCGGTCGATTATTTGTCACCAACGGTGTCTCGGAGTTTAAACTGGGACTTACCCTCATGTTCAAGCGGACAATTCGCATCGTGTTCGCTCTTGCCGTCTTGGTCCCTTTCAAAGCGCACGCGGGCGCGCCGGCCCCGATTGCCAATCCCAGTCTTTCAGTGGACCAGGTGGTGGACAATCTCGTCCGCAAGAATCAGGAGCGTGCGCAAGCTCTTCAGCACTCCGAGGCGACGCGAGTGTACCGCCTGGTGTATCACGGGTTCCCGGGCGACCGTGAAGCTGAAATGACGGTGCAAGCCACCTACGACAGACCCGCTACGAAGGAGTTCAAGATCATTTCCCAGAGTGGATCAAAGCTGGTGCAGGACCGCGTCTTCAAGAGACTTTTGGACAGCGAGATGGAGGCCACGCAACCGGCGGTCAGCGCCCGGTCACAATTGAATCGCGACAATTATGACTTTGAGCTAATAGGATATGAGCCCTCCGAGAGTGGCGGGCAATACCTGCTGAAGGTGACTCCTAAATCCAAAACGAAATATGTTTACACAGGCAAAGTGTGGGTGGACGCGACCGAATTCGCGGTCACCCGTATCGAAGCTGAACCAGCCCTGAACCCGTCGTTCTGGACGAAGAAGAGCGAGATCCATCATGATTATGGGAAAATCGGTGCGTTTTGGCTCCCTCTCCGCAATGAATCAGTGAGTTACATTCGGCTGGGAGGCCGCGCCACGTTGACCATCGAATATAAAGATTATCGCGTAACGGACGCCAGCCAGGCGGATAAAGCAAAAGCCATGTTGTCGACAGGCGAGAGGGCGGAATAGTTGAAACTCTACGCCACGGCAAGATAAACATAGCGCAAGATGAAGAGGAGAGTAAGAATCCAAATCAGCAGATTGATTTCGCGGGCTTTCCCCACCGCGATTTTTACGACCGTATAAGAAATTAGCCCTAAGCTAAGGCCAGTCGCGATGCTGAAAGTGAGAGGCGTGGCCAGCATGGTGATAAATGCCGGAACGGCTTCGCTGAAATCTTTCCATGCCACATTCGCGATTGACTGCGACATCAAGACTCCCACCAGAATTAGCGCAGGAGCAGTGGCGTATCCCGGAATTGCGCTGGCGAGCGGTGCGCAAAACATCGCCAGCAAAAAGAGTATGGCGACTACAATATTGCTTAGACCGGTGCGCGCGCCTGCCGCAACTCCGGCAGCACTTTCGATATAGCTAGTGACCGTGGACGTCCCGGTCAAAGCTCCAAACACGGTGCCCACTCCGTCTGCAACTAACACGCGCCCCACGCGTGGCACTTTGCCATCTTTAATGAATCCGCCCTGTTCACACACCCCTACGAGCGTTCCCACGTTGTCGAAAAGATCGACAAAGAGGAATGCGAACAGGATTTCAAGGAAGCCGAGATGAGTCATGCCACGAAAATCAAGCTTCAGAAAAGTCGAGGAGGGATGAGGCATGGCAAAGGGGTAAGGAGGCCAAAGGGTAATGTGGCGGAGCATCCCCAAAGCCGCGGTTCCAAGGATGCCGATCAGAATTGCGCCGTTGATTTTCCTTGCCATCAGCACCACGGTCAGGACAAGTCCGAAGCAGGCCGTCTGGACTTCCTTGTCCGAAAAAGCTCCTAGTCCGACAAATGTTGCAGGGTTGGCGACAATCAGTTTTGCGTTGCGCAACCCCACGAACGCGATGAACATTCCGATTCCGGCAGCCGTTGAGAACTTCAGGCAATCTGGGATGCCATTGACGATTTGTTCCCGTACCCGGGTCACCGTCAAAACAAGAAACAGCACACCGGAACAAAAAACCACCGCAAGCGCCGTCTGCCAGGGAACATGCATGGAGAGGCAAACGGAATAAGTAAAGTAGGCGTTCAGTGACATTCCCGGAGCCAGCGCGATGGGATAGTTGGCATAGAGTCCCATTACGAGCGTGGCCACTGCCGCTGAAATGCAGGTCGCGAATACAACACCGTCTTCCGGCATTCCGGTCAGTGCAAGCATCCTGGGATTGACGACGATGATGTAAGCCATGGTCACGAATGTGGTCAGGCCACCAAACATTTCCTGGCGGATGGAAGTTTGGTTTTCGGTGAGTTTGAAGTAACGGTCGATCAATCGTCCCCCTAGAGTATTGCAAGCCTTGTACCAGCTTCGCACGCGCAAGGCAAAGGCTTTGTAGCCCTTGCCAGCAGCGCGATAGCCCCGTATCATCCAACCGTTATGACAACTGAGAATGTAGTTCGCAAAACCGTCCTGCGCGAGAAGTCCCAACTGATGTCTGCCTCGGAGATTGAACGGACGTTGATTCGCGTCGCTCATGAGATTGTGGAAAAAAACGATGGCGTCGAAGGGCTGGGTTTGGTCGGCATTCGGCGGCGTGGAGTTCCACTGGCGGACCGGCTCGGCAAACTGATCGGCCGCATTGAAAACACGGTCATCCCAGTCGGCAGTCTGGACATCACTTTTTATCGTGATGATTTATCCACGGTGGGCCCCAAACCGGTGGTGCAGGAATCAGAAATCGGATTCTCCATCCAGGACAAAGACATCGTGCTGGTGGATGACGTCCTTTTCACCGGGCGCACCGTTCGCGCCGCCCTGGACGCTCTCTTTTCGCACGGCCGTCCGCGCCGGGTACAACTATGCGTCTTGATCGACCGAGGTCATCGCGAGCTTCCGGTCGAGGCCAGCTTTGTAGGACGAACCGTACAAACTACGATGAACGAAGTGATTGAAGTGAAGTTGATCGAGATTGATGGCGCGGAAAAAGTTCTGGTGATGGAAAAATAGCCAGTTGTCCGAGGCTGAAGAAAGTACCGTAAAACTGGTTCGCAGTTTAAAATCAGCGACTCGCAATTTCCATGGCTTCGACGAAGAACATTCGATCCAAAAACGACCGCAAACGCCTGCTCCAAGCCGCGCGGAAAGCCATGCAACACGCCTACGCGCCATATTCGCACTTTAGAGTGGGGGCCGCGCTCCTCACGACGAAAGGCAAACTATTTTCCGGGTGCAATGTGGAGAACAGTTCCTACGGGCTAACCAACTGCGCCGAGCGCACTGCGATTTTTGCCGCTATTGCCGAAACTGGCCCATCGTTGAAGATTCGTGCCATCGCAATAGTGAACGATCAGGATGTTCCCTGTTCTCCCTGCGGCGCTTGCCGCCAGGTGATTTATGAATTCGGGCCTAATGCCACAGTTTTTTTCCAAAGCTCGGCAGGTTCGAAAGAAAGCCTCATCACGGAACTTTTACCCGAAGGGTTCCGCCTGAAGTGAACCCAACTTCCCTGAAGATTCGAGCCATCGATGTCATCCGCAAGAAGCGCGATGGACAAGCGCTCACCAGCGCTGAAATCGAATACATGGTGCAGGCCGTCACCAGCGGCGAAATTCCTGACTATCAAATTTCAGCATGGCTGATGGCCGTCGTCCTGCGCGGATTAACCCGGGCCGAAACCTCGGCATTGACGGATTCGATGTTACGTTCGGGTGAAGTGCTGGATCTTTCCGATCTTACAGCAAGAAAAGTCGACAAGCATTCCACGGGCGGAGTTGGAGATAAGACCTCGCTCATATTGGCGCCACTGGCCGCCGCCGCTGGATTAAACGTCCCCATGATTAGCGGCCGAGGACTCGGGCACACTGGCGGCACGCTCGACAAACTCGAATCGATCCCCGGATTCAACGTAAATCTTTCCATTCCGGATTTTCGCCGCATCCTCAAAACGTGCGGCTGCGCCATGATCGGCCAAACGTCTGAGATCGCTCCTGCCGATCGAAAACTTTACGCGCTGCGCGATGTTACGGGCACGGTCGAGAGTCCGTACTTGATTTGCGCATCCATCATGAGCAAGAAATTGGCTGAAGGAATCGATGCTCTCGTTCTCGACGTTAAAACCGGTTCCGGCGCTTTTATGAAACAGGAAGATGATGCCGTCTTCCTCGCAGAGCTGATGGTGGAAACCGGCGAGCGCATGGGAAAGAAAATGGTCGCGTTGATCACCGACATGGACCAGCCCTTGGGGTTCAAGATCGGAAATTCTCTCGAAGTGGAAGAAGCGCTTGACGTGCTGCGTGGGAATGGACCTGAAGATCTCAAAGAACTGTGCCTTGAACTCGCCTCCTGGATGCTGCACCTCGGCGGCGCCGCAGACACAGTTGAACAGGGCAAAATCATTGCCGGAAAACTACTCGCTTCCGGCAAAGCGCTGGACAAATTTCGGGAAATGGTCGCTCTGCAAGGTGGCGATGCTCGTGCGATCGACGAACCCAACCGCCTGCCTCACTCAAAATTCAAGCTGGACGTAGCGAGTCCGAAAAATGGATTCATCGTAGCGATCAACTGTGAAGAGATCGGAACTGCCAGCGTTGCGCTCGGAGGTGGACGCGAGAAAAAAGAAGACAGCGTCGATCCATCGGTCGGAATAGTTTTGCATCGCAAGCTCGGCGATCAGGTCACTGCCGGTGAACCGCTTTGCACCATTCACCACAACTCTGAAACGCGGGCCGCACAAGCAACCAAGCTATTCCTGGATAACTACACAATCGCGGATACGCCTCCTGCGTTCAAAAATCCGCTGGTCCATCGCATCATTCGCAGCGCCGGGAAAAATTAGGAACCTGCTGCCCTCAAGCTGCGTGTTGTACACTACGCCCCAATCCAAATGGTCACGAAGGGACGATCCGGCATGGCGCCAGAGTCAGGCTACGGTTTGCGGCGCGAAGTTCTTTCGCCCATGGAGACGCTGGCCCAATCGGTCTCCACGATCGCCCCGACGTCCACTCCCGCGGCCACCATCCCACTAGTATGTGCTCTGGCTGGAAATGGAACGTGGCTGGCGTATGTCCTTGCGACCACCGCTGTGTTGCTGGTGGCGCTATGTATTGCCCGCTTCGCTCGCTACTCGTCCTCGCCCGGTTCGTTATACACATACGCTTCGATGATCCTGCCGCCGTGGCTTGGCGCCGTAGTCGCGTGGAGTCTTCTGCTGGCCTATATCGCCACGGGATCCAGCGTCATCGGAGGCTTCTATCACTATGCCGGGCTTCTTCTACACGATGCAACCGGACACGTTGTATCGACGGTATTGCTGTCGCTGATTGTAACGGGCGTGTCCGTCTGGATCGCATGGCGGGATGTGCAAGTTTCCGCCCGCCTCATGCTTTGGATCGAAGCTACATCGGTGACCGCGATTGTCATTGTGGTCGCATTGCTGCTTTTCAAACACGGCTGGCATATCGATGCCGACCAATTGCACCTGCATGGCATGACCGGCAGCGGCCTGCGATTGGGATTTGTACTCGCGTTGTTTAGTTTCGTAGGCTTCGAAAGCGCGACTACGCTGGCATCGGAAGCCCGCAATCCGCTAAAGACAATTCCGCGCGCCGTCATCCAAAGCGCCATTCTTGCAGGAGGTTTTTTTATTGTGTGCTCCTATGCGGAAGTGCTCGGCTTCCATATTGCCGGACAAGATCTGGGAAGCAGCCTCGCTCCCATGCGAGTGCTCGCGATTGTCGGAGGCGTCCCCCCGCTGGGAGTGTTGATTGATATTGGCGCGATGGTAAGTTTGTTTGCCTGCACCCTGAGCTGCATCACCGCCGCCGCACGCGTGCTGTTGATCATGGCGCACAACGGCCTTGCTCACGGCTGGCTACGGAATACCCATGCGGTGAATCAAACCCCCGGTCGTGCAGTCCTGGTAACTGGCATCGCCGCAGTGCTTCCTGCTGCAATATTGGCGTATCGCGGCGCCGACGGACTCGACGTGTATGGTTGGATGGGATCGCTCGCGACCTACGGATTCATTGTCACCTACGCGTTGGTTTGCATCGCTCTGCCAAGCTATCTGCGCAACCACAACGTCTATAGGCCGGGTGCAAGAATCATTCCCTGGATTGCTTTCGCGGCGATGGTTCTGGCGTTGGGATGGAATCTCTATCCCGTGCAAGCGGGACCCTATGGCCGGATGCCGTACATTTATCTCGCATACCTAATTGCGGGATTGGTGTGGTTTCTCATTCACGGGCGCATGAAAAATAAAGCCCTCTCCGAAAATTAAAAACGTTCCGCGGACAATCGAGCTGTGGGAAAACACGCAGACTAAAATTCTTGACCGTCCCATATCCTGCACAAATTGCACTCTGCTGAGTGCGTTCGCCGTGAGTATCGATTCACAAGACATTCTCCCCTATAGATTTATTGGCAATTGATGGCCAATAAAAATAAGTAATCCACTGCAAAGAATTTTTCATTAGCCTACGGCTCCCGCTGATTGGGGAATTCGCGTACAGTTGCACGAACATTTTCACGACGAACATAAGGCAGGGCAAACCAGCCGTGCCAGAGACCGCAAACTACACAAAGAATACTTCGTATCGCGCCAGCTTGTTGAATGGCGTGTACAGACTTTTACGAGGTCATTGATGTCTAAAATAATTCGTATCTTCGTCGTGGTTTCCCTTTTCGCACTGGTTCTTTCCTCCACCCCGCGAACCTTCGCTCAACAGACTCTTGGCGGCATCACCGGCACCATCGTGGATAAAACTGGCGGCGTGCTACCGGATACCGCTGTGACCGTCGTAGCGGATCAAACCCAATTGACTCGCAGCCAGAAGAGCAACAGCAATGGCAGTTATGACTTCGTGAACTTGCCGATTGGCACCTACACGCTGACTTTTACCCATGACGGATTTGAGACGCAGAGGATTCCATCCATCACGGTACAAGCGGACCGTACGGCAACGGTGAACGCAAGCATGCAGGTGGGACAAGTCGGGACGACAATCACGGTCGAAGCTTCTCCGCTGATGAACGCGGTCGATACCACCAATGGCTATATCCTGGAGAAAAATGAAATTGAGGAGATTCCGCTTCCGACCGGAAGTTTCACCGGACTGGCAATCCTCTCGCCGGGAGTCAATGCCGAATTGCCGAGCGGAACCGGCGCGAACTCGGGCTTGGGGAACCAGCCCATCTGGGCCAATGGCCAGCGCGATACCAGCAACATGTTTCTTCTGAATGGAGTCGATGCCAGCAATCTGTTCAACGGCAAAAGTACCAGTTCCGTTGCTTCGGCTCGCATCGTGAATAACACGGGCGTTTCCGGCGCCGGCAGCACCACTGCCCAAGCCATTCAGAGTTCGGCATCGCCTTATTTGGCCATCGGCCAGGCATTGCCGACGCCCGCCCCGGAAACCATTCAAGAATTTCATGTAAACACCTCCATGTACGACGCGCAGCAAGGGTCCACCAGCGGCGCCCATATCGACATGAGCACCGCCTCCGGCGGCAACGCAATTCATGGCAGCGCCTACATTCACCGCGGAACCGATTGGCTGAATGCCGCGCCATATTTCTATAAGCAGGACGCGAACATTCCGCAGAACGAAAAAGTTCCTGAGTTACACCGCTATACCGCCGGGGCCACCGTCGGCGGCCCGCTCATCAAGGACAAGCTTTTCGGCTTCGTCAGCTATCAGCATCTGCATGCTTCCGATCTGGATATTGGAACTTCGCGAACGGCTGTACCTTCCGGGCTGAGTGAGGATCGCAGCGCGGCGGCATTGACCGCCGTCGACAATGCGAACTTTCGTCCCGGCTGCGGCGGTCCCCCTCCCGCGCCCGTTTGCTTGGTGTCCAGCCAAATCGATCCGGTCGCCTTCAGTATGTTGAACTACAAACTGCCCAACGGTCAGTTTCTGTTCCCTTCGGCGAATCCCAACTTCACCCCAACCCTTAACTTCCCGGAGAACGTTTTCCTCACCCAACCCGCTTACTTCATTTCCGATCAGGCGGTAGCCGATCTTGATTATCTGGCCACCTCGAAGGACACGCTGGCGTTGAAGTATTACTACCAGCACGATCCGACCACCGCGCCTTTCGGATATTCCGCTGTCGAGGGTTTTGCCCAGCACCTGGACGCCGGCAGCCATGTCGCATCCCTCACCAACACCCAATCCATTCGGCCGAACTTTAGTGTCGCGGAAGTGTTTGGTTTCATTCGCGAGAAAATCTACAGCACGGTGGCACAGCCCTTCACGCCTCAAGCCATGGGCATCAATGCTTTTGGCTCCAGTGTTTTTCCTGGAATCACCATCGTGGATGATTTAGGGAACGACTCGCCGGCTAATTCAAACTTTGTTTTTAACGCGGGGACAACCATCGGTTCAACTGCGGCTTCACAGGGCGCCAACACCGGCATCTTCCAGAACCGCTGGATGCCATCCATCAATGCCGTGTGGAATCATGGCAAACATACAGTGACGTTCGGGGGGAGTTTTTCCTACACGCAGCTTAATGCCCGCGATGAACGAACCAACACGGGGACCATCGGCTTCAACAATTTCGAAGACTTTCTTACCGGTGCACCCATCACCTATACCGCGAACGGATTCATCGACACCACTTTCTTGCAGGGCAACGCCAACCGTTACTATCGCTCCAAGGAAACCGGTTGGTTTCTACAGGACAAATTCCAGCTTCGTTCGAACCTCAGCATAAGTGCCGGTCTGCGCTTTGATTATCACGGAGGCCTGACGGAGAAAAACGGCCGCTTGTCCAATTTCGATCCCTCGAAATATAGTTACGATCCAACCACCGACACCATCACTTCGAACGGATTCATTGTCGCGGGCAATAGCCCCAACTTCCCCACGAAGGGTGTCAGCGATTCCACTCTGACCGGACGGCAATGGGGCCTCGCGCCGCGTCTCGGCTTGGCGTGGAGTCCCAGAATGTTCAATGACAAAGTTGTGGTGCGCGCCGGCTGGGGCATGTATTACGATCGCGGCGAACTATTTACTTACCTCTCTCCTGGATTTGCCTCGGGCGTCATTGCCGGCGGCCCATTCGGCGTCAATCAGTCGCCGCCATGGGTGAATTCGCAGGCTTGCAGCCCGTTCGGCTACTCTTTTTGCAGCACCTTCGAAGCCCCTTGGGGACCCACGCTGGGCCCGCCGCCCTCGGGCAATCCCGCAAATTTGAATCTGCCGAATGCGTCCGCAATTTCAGGTGGAATCCCATTGTTTTCGTTCGGCGACTACAACCGGGCCAACAAACTTCCCTACACTCTCAACCAGACGCTCGACATTCAGTGGCAGCCTCGGAGAGATCTGGTTATCGATATTGGCTATGTCGGTGATTTTGGCCGTCATGAAGTTATTCCCCTGCCATTCAACCAGGCAAAAATTGCTTCGCCGACCCATCCCATTCGAGCGGGCACGCCGTTTGAGCAGGACTATACCTACGGCTATTCGATCCTTACCGACCCAGCGACCTTCGCACCAGCGAACCTGCCCAATGGCCAGCCTTATCAGGAAAATTTTGAAGGCGGAAACGTTGATCTCCGCGTTCCCTACATCGGATATTCTTCCGAGTCTGAGTCCTACACCGCGGCCGGCATCTCGGCTTACAACGCGCTGCAAGCTCACATTGAAAAACGAATGACACACGGCTTTCGCGTCGGCGCTTCCTACACCTATTCCCATTCGGACGACGAGCAGAGTGCAATGGGTCTTTTTTATAACGGAAACAATCCTCAGGATCTCCGCTCTGGTTATGGCTTATCTGACTTCGACCGTACCCACGTAATCAATTTCACCTACACTTACGAACTGCCGAAGTTTTTCCCAGTGACTTCGTTGAAAGGCAAGATCGCCGATGGCTGGTCTTTTACCGGATTGACGGTGATCCAAAGCGGTCAGCCGTACAGCGTCGTGGATTATTCAGGTGCGGTCGGCAGTATCTTCTTCGGCGTGAACGATGGCATCACCAATCCCGTGGTTCCCCTTTCCGGGTGCACCGCCAAGCAGGCGCTCACCGGGGCTTCAGGCACGGTGCCAGGTCAACCTGCCCTGAACGCCGATTGTTTCGGATTGCCTTTGCTGGCTCCCGGCGCTTTGGACGGCGCCATCCCTTCCAACGATCCTTACGAAACCAACTTTATCGACCACGGCCAGCGCAATATTTTCCGCCAATCCTGGCAGCGGCGCGCGGATATCTCGCTGGTGAAGATGACGCAGATCACTGAACGTACTTCCCTGAAATACTCTTTCGATGTCTTCAATCTGACCAACACGGCAAGCTTCGATATTCCGATCGATAACGTGGATCAAAACATTAACTTCAACGGATTTCCCGTCGTCGGTACGCCATCCACTCTGAGTCCTTGCAACGATCAATTTTCGGGATCGGTTTACGTCTGTCCCAGCCTGACCGGCTTAGGCATCACCAATAAGACGATCGGCAGCGCCAGACAAATCCAGATGTCGTTGAGCCTTACTTTTTAAAGTCGCTGCCGGCATGTTCCTGATGAGGCCGCGAGCTTTGCGGTCTCATCCTCGAGGCAAGCGCAGTCCTCCGCTGAAAACCTGTCCTCCCTGGAACTTCTCATGAAGCCCGGGTGTCCAATCTTCCCAGACACGCGCGTGCACGAGAGGAACGGACTTTATGGCTTTCTCAAATGCAAGCGGGGGTGCGTCTAAGGCGGAGATGAATGTCACGCCATTGATCGATGTGCTGTTGGTATTGATCGTGGTCTTCATGGTGATCGTATCCATGACTAACGAAAAGGGACTGGAAGCGCAGATTCCGCAACCAGCGCAACAATCGGAGGCTTCTCAACCAGAACATACGATCGTAATCCAGGTGAAGTGGAATGCGGACGATCGGCCATCGTCGCTGAAAATCAACAATCAAGACGTGGGATGGAGCGATCTCCATGACCGTCTGCAAGAAATTTTCGCAACCAGAGCGGAACGCGTGGCATTTGTGAAGGGAGATAACGACGTCGAGTTTGAGGATGTGGCGAAGGTGATTGATATCGCGAGGAGATCGGGCGTGGAACGAGTGGGGTTGTTAAGTAAGACGGTGGCGGAGTAGGGCAAATGCCCAAGATGCGAAGATGCGTGGAGAATGTAGGGGTCCTTCGACTCCGTGAGTGCTTCGCATTCGCGAAAGCACTCACTGCGCTCAGGATGACACGGGGCAC
>DATBAX010000383.1:0-4032 GCA_036271275.1 Terriglobales bacterium | reverse complement strand
GGACGCCACTAGGATTTGTGTGGCCAGTCCTGGGTAAATCCCTCGGTCTCGGAACTCCCAACCGGCGCAGTTTTCTTGCGAGTCCTTGCACGAAGTCGAGCCTTGAATAGTTGTTTTTGTGGGCTGGGAATCTAGGCGGATTCCTGACCACAAAAAATATCTGGTCGGCGTGCCGTCGATTTCTCGCTGTGAGCGAAAGGAGTGGTAGCTTTCAGCGCCGAAGAGCACCAAACCCATGATTGGCAATGCTATTTTCAGGCACACTCGCACAGGTAATAGACACCGCTCTCAGTTCGCGTGTTCCTCAGCTAATTCTCAAGCACAAATTGAAAAAGTTGGATTCCTTCGTGAACTCCCGATTAGTCGCATAACCGGACAAGTGCCATTCAATCGTTCGATTCGAGGCACCGACTAGCCTCCACATTGCCCACCCTAGAGAGTTTAGCGGCGACTGCTAGAACTCCTGAAAACTCTCCAGAACCTTTCGCTCTATTTGCTTCGTATCGGAAGTCGGTGTTTTGTCGTTCTCGTAGGGGCCATCGAAACCGATAGCCAAAATCTTCCCGCGCAGATCGAAATAGTAGACGTCCGCATATGTCACTCCGCCACCTCCCGGACCGTAGTAGCGAAATGTATTCTTTCCAATCTGAAGCGCTTCCGGGGGTGAGTCGATCCCCGTGGGAGCCATTCTCACTAGCGCGTCCGGTCGGAATTCTTCATTCATCACGCGTACTTCAACGTTTGCCCCAGTCTTTTTGTCTTCCAGCTTGGGCCCGCGCCAGCCAGCCTTAGGATGAGAAGTGGGTGCGTACGAAGTTGGATATCGAAAACAGAAATGATGCTCCCGGTCGATGTAAACACGCCAGCGAGACGTTTGGCTTTGACCACTAGTGGCACAGGGAGTCGCGCCGCATCGCTGGGCTGAAAACAATAAGTAGACCAGCATAGCCGCCAGCCAGATTGTGCTTCCTCGCAGGGTTCTCATGCCCTCATGCTGTCATGCCTTGCCCGATAAGTCGCGTAACCGCAAACTTGAAATCCACATGGACGGTAATGGCGTTTATCATCCACCTGAAGTGAGAATCGGCACAAATCTCCCCAAACTGTTGCTGGACAGTTTCCGGATTGCCCACCATTCACCCGAGCGTTAAGGCTTGATATTTTGATTCACGCGGAAGAAATTGGCCGGATCGTATTTCTGTTTGACGGATTCCAATCGTGGCAAGTTGGGACCGAATGCGGACTTGACGACGTCCTCTGCTTCGACGTCGAGTGCCGAAAGCAGGTGTGCGTTCTGCGAAAAGGGACGCAGCATTTCCTCGCCAGATCGAGCCCACTCGCGGTGCATATCTGTTTGCGTCGGATCGGTCCACTGCGCGAGAAACAAGATGTCCCACGGCAGATCGCGATGTGGAAATGCTGTGGCGTCTCTCGAAACTCTGCCCGCGGCACCGCCATAGTATTCCAGAACGACGAAGGAAAGAGGGGAACTCAACCGATTTGCGTGCTCAACGATCGCAGAAATCGCGTCGTCCGACAGCTCCCTCTGCAGGGTTGACTTCCAGTAGTTGCAATTGCCGTCCGGAAACGATGGTGCAAGCAGCGACTGCATCACGGGAAATGGGATGGCCTGAACACCATCAACGATCGGGCTGCCAAACTTTCGTAGGGGTTCGAGCACCCGTTCGCCCTCGACAACACTGCCGCAATAGCAAGGAATCACTCCAACAAGGGGCGAGCCATCAGGACCATGGAGGAGCGCGGCGTATGCCGTGAGTTCGTCCGGAGCAGACGCCATGTAGTCACGGAAATGCCGGATTACCTCAACCCCCTTTGTGCGAGGGTAGAGGAGAAAACCGCCCAGAACCGTTGCCACCGGGTGTGCTTGGAACTCGAAAGACGTAACAACACCGAAATTTCCGCCGCCGCCCCGTAGTGCCCAAAATAGATCGTTGTTTTCGGAAGCACTGGCCGTCAGCACTTTTCCATCGGCAGTCACAACCTGGGCAGACAACAAATTATCAATGGTCATCCCGTATTTTCGGATGAGCCAGCCAACTCCACCTCCCAACGTCAGCCCACCGATACCGGTGTTGGGCACGATCCCGGACGGGACTGCAAGCCCGAACACGTGCGTTTCTCTGCCAAGGTCGCCAAGAGTCGCTCCGCCTTCTACCCGAACCGTCCTGCTCTTTTCTTCTACGAAAACCGACCTCATTCGGGAAAGATCAATCACCAAACCGTCGTCACACAGAGCACGGCCGCCTACGTTGTGTCCGCCGCCGCGAATTGCTGTTACCAGATTATTCGCGCGTCCGAAATGGACCGCCGCAATCACGTCCGCGACGCCTGAGCACCGGGCGATCACCCTCGGATGTTTGGAGAAACTTGCGTTCCAGATCTGGCGGGCTTCGTCGTAGCCTTCGTCAATCGGCTCAAGAATCTGCCCGGAGAATGAAGCACGGAATGTTTTGATGTCCATAACGACCTGAATTGCCGGGGATTATACCCCAATTCTCCGGCAGTGTTGTTATCGGCGATTTAGCCTGCCAGAGCCCCATCGTGAGTACTTGCGATATCTCGCCAAATTTTCAGTGCCCGATAAGTCGCATAACCGGACAAGTGGATTTCAATCCGCCTGCCCGGTTGCCGCGTTTCGGTAACCTTCTAGCGCCCGCGCTGCCAGCCCTTCACGATCAAACCGAGCGAAGCGCCAATTTCGCGCCATGATTTGCCGGTCTGGATGCCGCGATCATACTCAGCCTGCAGGATCGCTTGCTGTCCGTGAGTCGTCCATCGACGCATGTAGAGGTCTACGATTTGTTTCCAGGAGTCGACCGCAGGCTGTGGTTTGATTTCCGGTTGCTCCGCTTGGACTTCAGATGCGTGATTACGACGGCCATTGCGGTATTGCACCTGTGGCTCATTCGACTTTGGTTCATCGTGACGAGTCAGAGCGTGATTAATTCGGCCTCCGACAATGCTTCGGTCCTGCTTCCGCGCTGGCTTGAAGTGGACGCGGCCGAACTGCGGATTGTTGATGATATTGCCTAACGCGAGATCGAGATTGTGTTCTGTTAGAGGATTCCCGCGCATCCATCCGAGGAGTGAGGCACAGTTTTCGAATCCTTCATCCGATCCATCAAGGCCGATCCAACGCGATTGATGCGCGGCCCAGTTGCGGTACGCCTCCACTTCAGTTGGACTCAACTTGAGAGCAAGTTCATCGGCTCGCGAGTGCGCTGCACTTTTCAACTTAAGCTGGTCCTTCACTCGCGAGAGGCTGAGAGTTAGCGTTTGCGGAGTGATGTCAGAGTTCTGGTCAATGATCTGATCGCAGAGTACGTTCGTGTTCTTCACACCGTCATCGCCATCCGTAATGACTTTCCATTACAGCCGGAAGTTGCTGCATTTTCCTGTAACTTACGGCGACTTGCCTGAATTCTGATCAAAGTAAGTGTTTTATTTTCAGTGGGATATTTGGGGTAGGAAGGCTGACGGTCGGTTGCCCTGTGGTGGTTAGCCCCCTACCCCGCGAGTGGTTCGTGATGGTATATACCCAGTAGGATCACCGCTTCAGCCTCAGCCTAGATGCAGGAGTGCACCTAAATTGCACCTTTGAGCCCATTTCAGTGTGTCCAGCGCATTTAATTGGGCATCTAAGTTATTGAAAAAACAGGTAAGAATCTTCGCCCCGAATTTCTGTCGACAATCGGCGACCGCATCCAGAGCTTCATCCGGCCCGAGGAGTTAACCTTTCGCCTGTAATCGCTCCACTTCGGCTCGGAAATCTAACGGGCCAAATTTCTTCTCAACCATTGTCGGATTCCTTCACGGGGCGCTCTAGACGATTGCTGCCGCGTCGTTCTTGGCGCTCTTCCACGGTTCACGCAGAATCCGATGCTCATAGTCCTCTCCGACGAGAGGAAGCGGGACGGCGGGATAGCACCCGTAACCCACCTGGGACTCAAGAAGAATCCGCTTAGTTCTACAGCCTCCTCCGGATGGCTACCCGGCTGCGCCCGATCTAGC
>DATBAX010000382.1:0-5295 GCA_036271275.1 Terriglobales bacterium | reverse complement strand
GCCGATAGGTTCGGGACGAGCCAGCGAAACAAGAAGGTTGTACATAACTCGCCCGCGATCTGTGCCACGATATAAAGGTACATCTGACGGTCGAATCCCGGCCCTCGCACGTAGATCGAATTCCATTGACGCGCCGATCTTGTCGAATCGTGTGCTTGACCGCCATCTTGTCGATAGTGGCAAGCGGAAGACATAGTAAAAGACCGATCCGGCGATCAAGAGTCATGAAAGCATCCCGATAAGTTTTCTCGATTTCCTTTGTTGTGCCTTGCGCAGCTGCTGGGTCTGGCACCCCCCAATGAGCCGTTAGGGGTTGTCCTGATAGTTAGTCGAAACTGCTTCATTTCGTCAGCTCGCAATTACACCAACAATGCCGGCGGGTCGAGCGGCCAGGTCATGCTTCCGAGAATCGGCCCGCGGGCGCTGGTTAGCAATCTACACTTTACTAGCGCCCGGAATCTCTGATTGAAAACCCAATATTTGCGGTAGCTCCAGCAGATAGGATATTGGGAGGTTTTCTAACGCAGTGAGAAAAATGAAAAAGAGAAAGAACGTGGCAGAGAGAGTGCGATTGTGTTCCACCGAGTTTTGGAATCACAGCAACACGGAAAAATCGTTATAAGCCTTCTTGACCAATGGGCCTATTGCTTCGTCACACGTCGTCAGGGCTGGACAGCCCAGGCGAATGCAAAGGGCTTACAGTCGCCTATTCTGGGATCTCGCGGGTTCGAGCGGCAATCGCAACTTATTGAAACTACTGGGGAGGTTGGTGGCGGCGCGTGGACTCGAACCACGGACCTACGGATTATGAGACCGTCGCTCTAGCCACCTGAGCTACGCCGCCACATTGAAAAGCAAGGACTTAAGTGCCGAGAGATCTAAAATTCGCTATTTGATCGTTGCATTCTCGCTAAGCACCGAGAACGAGCCGATATCCACGAAGTCACATCTTCGAGCGGCACGGTGCATTGCAAGTGAGATTTTATCAGATGGAGATGCGCGACGGCGTTCGAGGACGGCAAGGGGTACAGACCGGCGACGAGCAAACGCAATCCGAAATTGTTGGAGTGCTTGCGATCTTTCGACGTTAATTCACGAGCGCGATTGAACCCAAGCCCATTTGCACTAGAAGCATCGCGCTGGTGAATGGCGATTATTTCGTATCCGTCGGTGCACCAAACCAACAATGCCATGATTATTTTCAGGGGTATGCAGTAATTTGCGCGTGAATGTTTTGTCGATCCGAACCGGCGGTTTTACTTGCGGGGTAGTTGGTGAAATCGCGATTTTGCAACAGCTAAACCTTTTCCTGGGAACCTTCTGAGCGGAAGGTTGCATTTGTGGCAGTGCCGGGCGTGCCAGTCAACAGGGATTCCAACCGCACCATCATTTCCGGATTGAGCTGAACTTTGCTTTCAGCACCACCAACGAAAAGAGTTGTGTTTACATTCTTTCCGAGCCAACGATCGCCCTCACGTTGGATCCGAACATCGTGCCGAGAGATGTAAACCGCCTGCTGCGGTCTGCCGCCGAACCCAAAAGTCTTATCTGCGAATTGGCAAATTAATAGAAGATCGCCCTCAGGTTTCAAACGCCACAACCCCTTCTCTCCCACGCCGCGCTTCTTGAATTCGACAAGCTGCGCATGTTCAACAGTCGTGGCCGTGCGCATCTTTTCGAGATCCTCGCGCACATCCTGGTTGACCACCGGGTCGGAAGTCTCCAGTAACGCCTTGTATGCAGAGTACGAGCGGAGAATGTTCCACGCGCCAATCGCAAGAAATACGCCAGCGATTATCTCTCTTCCTAAAGAGGGGTCGCTTTTCGCCAGACCGACAAAGAAACTGCCGACGAACCAGGCCGCGAATACGGCAAAACTCATCCCAGAAATCCAAAGCGCACGTGGCGATCGTGTGCGCCGAATGTAAAAAGACTCGCCTAGGAGCGCAGCGCCAATCGCGAGGGCACTCCAGCTCGATGCGAGTCCAAACCGAACCGTGAAGATGACGCCGACCAGCGCGAAGGAACCGCCGTAATACGCAACCGTGTTAGCAGCATTGCGCAATGTATTCTCGAACGCGACAAGAGTAGTCGCGGCTTGTAGTTTCTCGATTTTCCTATCCATCGGTTAATCCCAGCTTTCATCCAGTCTCCTAAATTTGGGAAGCAAATCTTCGGACGGATTGAAAGCGGCAGCCATTCTAGTGATGAGTCGCTCATTCGGCAATCGATAATGCGAAAAGGGGTGATTTTCTTAGCGTTCTTTGCGGTTAAGCGTTTTGCCAGAGCTAGGCGATGCCATACTTCTGCAGTAGCCAGATCTGCAACGATCGCGGAAGCCTCCTGGAAAGTTCCTGCCATGTGACCAGAACACACCGCCAACGTTGATCGTGCCGACGGATGGCGCCGAGAATCTCCGACCACAGATCAATCAAATCTCTTCGCCGCTCGTCACAAATCAGACAATAACGTGAGGCCTCGTCCGAGAACGCTGCAAGTATTCCTCGGACCAATTGATACGAGCGTAGCTTGTCACCGGTTCGTGGCAGGAGCGCTGGATCGAAGATCTTATCGAAATCACGATAGCGTTCCGCAAGTTTCCAGCGGGCAACTTGAAAATCGTTCTCCGTTAGTTTGGCTTCAATCAGCAGGTCTCCAATACGAAGATCGACTTCTGTGCAGTCGATCCCTCCATTCTTCAAAGGAATTCGCGGCTTATATCCAAAAATAAAATCGGCAGTGGATTCGATGGCGAGATAAGATCGCAATCCACTTTTCGGGGATGTCGCGCGAGGATGGCAAAACATATTCATCAACAACGCATCCGAGCTGTTGCAGGAATCAAGTTCCCGCCGTTCAGGATCATGACTCACCAGGCATTTGCGGGCGGTCGTATGCGTCTTCGCAAGCCTTCGACTCCAGCTCTCATTGCGAAGAATGCATCGATATGAAGCCGGATGAAAGTTGCCGTGCCGTCCCCGGTCATCCGGCCGATAGAGTACGGATGCTGGCGATCCTGTAGTCAGTTCGTGAAGGAATCCATTTTCTTCAGCGAAAATCAAATTCCGCGCGCTCAGTTCCCGGCGAAGATCGGAAGCGTATGGTCCGGAGGACCGCAATGAGATGTCGAGTGTTGGTTGCTGGTAAACCAGATTGCGAAGGGAGGAAATCATCGAACAGCCTCGATGAATTATAGGCGAACAAATGGCGAAGTCGCACAGCTTTTATCCCACGCCCCCAATTCGCTATTGCCACGGCAAACCGGAAACACGAAACTTGAAACTCGAAACTCTCTATGAAAGCTATCGCCGTCATCCCCGCTCGTCTCGCTTCCACGCGTCTTGCGCGCAAAGCCCTGCGCGAGATTGGCGGTCTCCCAATGGTTGGCCGGGTTTATGAGGCGGTCCGTTCTTCACCGATGCTCGCCGACGTGATCATCGCCACCGACTCGGACGAGATCATGAACGAGTGTCAGAAACATGGATGGAAAGCTCTCATGACCTCCGCGAATCACCGCAGCGGCACCGAACGAGTTCACGAGATTTCAAATCTGCTGGCAGCCGACATCTACTTGAACGTGCAGGGCGATGAACCGCTGACCCGGCCGGAACACGTTTCTTCCCTGCTCGATGTGATGAAGAATCCTGACGTGCTGGTCGGAACGCTAAAGACTCCCGCGCCGCCGGGCGATGTTAACAATCCGAATGCGGTGAAAGTTGTAACTGGTTCCAACGGAAAAGCGCTTTATTTTTCTCGCGCCACGATTCCGCACGACCGCGACAACACTCATCCGAGTTATTTCAAGCACTTGGGATTTTATGCGTATCGTAAATCCGCGCTGGACCGATTTGTAACTCTGCCCGAATCGTCGCTCGAACGCAGCGAGCGTCTCGAACAACTGCGCTTCCTGGAAAATGGTGTTTCGATTTATGTGGGGGAAACACGTTTCGATACGGTGGGCGTCGATACCGAAGAGGATTTGCAGCGGGTGGAAGAGATTTTACGTGGCCTCTGATCTATCAACTGCTTTTCACCAGAGAGACACAGAGGCGCGGAGAAGATCAAGTTCTAAAATTTGATTTTCCCTGTGTCTCCGTGCCTCCGTGGTGAAAGATCCTAACCTTCCGCCTTCGCCCAGGCTTGCGCCGCCTGCAAGCGCCGCGAGATTGCGGGATGCGAATGGAAGAACCATTCCACGAAACGCGAGGGCCGGCGCTCCGCCAAATTCTGTTCCGCGAGCTTGTTCATCGACGAAATGAAAGGATCGACACTGGCAATCGATTCGAAGGCATAGCGATCCGCTTGGCGTTCATTGAAACGTGAAAATGCGTTGAGCGCGGGAAGAGCCAGGAGAGAAAGAACGGTGACGACTAAAACCAGCAGCGGAAGATTGGCGAAGTCGGAAAGTTGATCGAACATATGCAAGCGGTCCACGGCATAATGCAGCGCCCAGTTCGCCGCCCAAAATCCAAGTAGTGTGGTCCCGGCCTGAACGGCGATCCCCTTCAGAATATGTTTATGAACGTGATGTCCCAGTTCATGGGCTAGTACTGCTTCAATTTCGTCGGGAGAATAATTATCCAATAATGTGTCGGCAAGAATGATGCGGCGGGTGCTGCCGAGTCCGGTCAGAGCGGCGTTTGCTTTTTTACTCTTCTCCGATAGATTCCATTTGTAGACACCACGCACACGCGTGCCGGCACGCTCTCCCAACCGCACTAAGCGCTGCTTCAACTCCTCATCCTGCAAAGGTTCGAATTTGTAAAAGATGGGAAATAAAATCACCGGAGCGAGTTGCGCCAGCAGGACAAACAATCCCAGGAAGACGGCCCAGGTGAGCAGCCACCAATGCTGAGGAAATTCCCGCAACATGAAGTACAACACTTCGACAATGACGACGATGAAAATCAGGCCGACCAGGAACTCTTTCGCCTCATCCGCGAGCCAGGCGCGCAATCCTTGATTGGAAAGATGGAAACGATGCTCAAGGCGGAAACCGTAGTAATCCAATCCAAGCCCGAATAATTTGGCGAGCGCCATGAGCATGAAAACATAGAGCATGATCGGAAGAAAAGGATCGAGAAAGGAGTTTTGAAATCCGAAATGTTTAGCAAGGTCGCGCAATGTTTCGCTCCAACCGGTGGACAGCAAAACAATCAGCAGAGCGAAGCCGACGACGAAGTCGGTGATCCCCAACCAGCGGCGGATTTGGTTATAGCGGCGCGACTCGGGTGAATCTGGCGGCGCCTGCGCGGGAATGATCGCTGAACCCATGGCTTCAGTGTTTATTATCGT
>DATBAX010000381.1:0-9373 GCA_036271275.1 Terriglobales bacterium | reverse complement strand
GCCTTCTTGATCTCTTTAGGAAGCTCGTGCACGAGTTCATGCTCGAGCGCGTTCATTTCTTCCTGCAGCTTCCTCTTGATTTGTTCCGTCATTGCGTTTGGGGATTATAAACCTATGGTGCGGTGTCGGGTATCGGGTGTCAGGTCTCCGGCCCATCTCGCAGATTTGTGATTTCTGACTCTGCTCGTAGAGAAAAGGGGAATCTGCTTTTCGCCGAAACCTCCAACAGATTCCTCGCGGTAAACCGGCGCTTGGAATGAAAAGGTTTTCGACAGTTCGACGCTGCCCACCGTTTCGCAGTCGCTTCCGTAAGAGTGTTTTCGGCAAATTTCAGCTGATAGATAACCTATCTTATTGAAACAAAAGCCCATCGCTTGACCAGAAGCCTGTCAAGCGGGATTGGGATCGCATCATTCCAAATTGCCTTCCGTCCCACCTTGGGATAGAATTAATTGGGTAGTGTTCCTCTGTCCCCTGCGCTCCGTAGGCGGTTCAAATGCTTAGTAGTGAAAATTTCCATATAGGCGATAAGGTTGTGTACCCCAATCATGGGGTCGGAGTCATTGAACAGATCAGTAGCCGGACTTTCGGCACAACTGTCGAACAGTTCTACCTCCTTAAAATCCATTCCAGCAGCCTGAAAGTCATGGTTCCGTTCCACAACGTGGGAGCGGTGGGACTAAGGCGTGTGGTCAAGAATGGCGAAATCCAGAAAATCGTCGACTTTCTTACGGATGGCGAGTGCGACAACAATGCCGACTGGAAATTCCGCTTCAAGGAAAATTCCGAGCGGATGCGTACTGGGTCGCTAATCGACGTGGCCGCCGTCCTCAAAGGCTTATTGGTCCTGAATCAGGCCAAGCCGTTGTCGTTTCGGGAAAAGAAGATGCTGGAGCGCGCCCGATATCTCCTGGTTAGCGAACTGGCGATGGCGAAAAACTGTGAAGAACCACAGGTCGAGGAGATCTTGTCTTTGGCTTTGGCCAAGAGCAAACTACGCTTCCCCGAAGCCTCGGAATTCCAGGCCTAACGGCTGGTTATAATCCCTTCTGTGTCGTCCTCCGAATCTTCAGCTCCTACCCGTGTCCTCGGTCTCGATGTCGGCTCCAAGACTATCGGCATGGCGGTATCGGACCTACTCGGAATTACCGCGCAAGGACTTACGACCATGCGGCGCCAGAACAAGCGCCTCGATTTCGGACAACTGCAAAAAGTCATTGACGATTACAACGTGACCGAAATAGTTGTGGGATACCCGCTACGCATGAGCGGGGCCGAAGGAATTCAATCCGACAAGATGAAACTGTTCGCCGACGAGCTGCATAAGAAATTCAAGCTGCCGGTCCATCTTTGCGACGAACGCCTGACCTCGGCCCAAGCCAATCGAGTTCTTCGCGATTCGGAAATGTCGATCAAGCGTCGAGGCGAGGTGGTGGATCGGTTAGCGGCGGTGTTGATCCTTCAAAGTTGGATGGATATGCGAGGGAGCAGGGAATAGTTCGGCCCAGTTGATCAATGTAGTTTCGCTTGATCGTTTATTCGAGAAAGCTTCTCCAGCTTCATCTGCAGAACTTCTTCACTCAGCCAATTCCCTTGAACCATCACCCCCGCGCGCTTCTGCACATTGGCCACATCCTCCAAAGGATTCGACAGCGACGATCTTTCCATCTTTGACCAGAACGGTGTAGTGCCGGAGAATCGCTTCGCGATCCATGAGCACGACGTTCACGTCCACGAAGGCGAAAGGAGTCTGTTGAGCATTTGCAGAAAACGTTAAGCTGCACAAAGCCAGGAGAACGGGTAAACCCCGCAAGCGAGTCATCGGGCTCCTTGTGTTGCTAACTACACGCGATCATTTAGATGTCGGTCTGAGAATAATCCAGTCTTTTGGCTGCGCCGCAAGTTTGTTTTTTCGGACAATTTCCGTCACAGGTGACCAATGGCTAACGACCAACGGCCCATCTACATCTTCATTTCTTGATCTAAACTATTTCCAGGTTGCGAACTTTTTTCACATTACTGTTGCTCGCCGTTCTGGCCGCCGGCGGATGGTTGGCGTGGGCGTTGAAATCTCCGCTTGCTCCCAATGGCCAAAAATTCGTCTTGCTGCGTCCGGGATTTACGACTCGACGCATTGCCAATGAACTGCAAGCCGCCGGTGTTATTCGCAACGCGCGCGCGTTTGTCTTCTGGCACTATCTGCATCACCAGCATTCGCTGAAGGCCGGCGAATATTTGTTCGACAAAACTGCCAACACGATCGACATACACAATCGCCTGGCACGCGGTGACATTTACGTTCACACGGTGGTGATTCCCGAAGGCTTCACCATGTTCGATATCGCGGCCGCGATCCAGGACGCCGGTCTCGGGTCGAGCCAGGACTTCCTGAACGTCGCTACATCGGACACGGCACTCATCGCCGACCTCGATCCCGAAGCCAAAACTTTAGAGGGATATCTTTTCCCCAACACCTACGAATTTACCCGTACCCAGACCATGCAAGAAATGGCGGGAGCGATGGTCAAGCAGTTCCGCCAAGTCACTCGCGAGATCGGGCTGGTCTCGACTGAACAGCAGTCGATGCACCAAACCGTAACCATGGCGTCCATCATTGAAAAGGAAACTGGAACGGCGGACGAGCGGCCGGTAGTCGCCAGCATTTATTACAACCGTCTCGCGAAAAACGTAGCGTTGCAAGCGGACCCCAGCGTGATCTATGCAGAACTACTGCAAGGAGTTTATGCAGGCGCACTGCATCATGCCGACATGCAATATAAGTCTGCTTACAACACTTACACTCATCCCGGACTCCCGCCGGGGCCGATCGCCAACCCTGGAAAGACTTCGCTCGAAGCGGCCATGCATCCCGCGGCGACCGACTATTTTTATTTCGTCGCCGATGGCAACGGTCATCATCGTTTCGCGCACACTCTTGAAGAGCACAACCGGAATGTAGCCGCATACCGCCGAGTCATGATTGGCAAGTGAGACTCGATCTTGCTCGGACGTGCCTTTTGAATCAGCTTCATCCAGCGAATCCATACAGTTTGCGCCCTCTCGTCCCTTATACTCATCTAATAAAAGCGATCAAGGGGGCTGTTCGTATTCATGTCATTCTTCTCCCGGTACCGGGCATTTTTTCTGTTTTTTTTGATATCGCCGTTGATGGGCTGTTTGTTACGCACGCGGGTGGTGGAACGGCCGGTCAGCACAGCTCCGCTCAAGTCCTCGAACCAGGCCGAACTTCTCGGGTACATTAATTCGCAGGCAGCCCAGATCAAATCCATGCAGGCCACGGTCGACATCGATACCACGGTGGGCGGCGAGAAAAAAGGAAAGATCACGGATTATCAACAAATCCGGGGATACATCCTGGTACGGCAACCCGCGACGCTGCGCATGATTGGGCTTTTGCCGATCGTCCGCACTCGGGCTTTTGACATGGTGAGCGATGGCCGCGACTTCAAGCTTTCGATTCCGCCGAAAAACCGATTCGTGATCGGACGCAACGACGTCGAGAGTCACAATACCCAGCAACCGCTGGAAAATCTGCGTCCGCAAATCATCTACAACGCGCTATTGCTGCAGCCGGTTGATTCCGACAGTGAGCTGGCAGTCCTCGAGAACGATACCGAAAAGGTGAGTGACTCCAAAGGGCATTGGTTCGAACAGGCTGACTATGTGGTTGATGTGATCCGGAAACAGGGAGTGGGCTATTTCCTGTCTCGCAAAATTATTTTCAGCCGTACCGACCTATTGCCCGACCGGCAGTTGACCTATGACGAAAATGGGGACATAGCTACCGAAACTATCTACGAGAAATACCAGGATTACGCCGGCAAGAAGTTCCCTACGGTGATACAAATCAAGCGTCCGGAAGAAGAGTACAAGCTCACTTTGAGTATCGTGAAGCTGACATTGAATGAGCCGCTTACCGATGACAAGTTCGTGCTGCAACAACCAGCCGGCGCCGAGGTGATCCATTTGGATGGGCCGCAATCCAGTTCTGCGGCTGGACCAAATGCCGGGGACACAAGCCACCCGTAGAATTCCATCTTAAAAAGCGAGTCTAACTCCAGATGATGAACAAAATGATTGTTGCCAACCTGGTGCAGCGGCCCATCCGGTCGCTGATCAGCATTGTCGCCATCGGCCTCGAAGTCACGCTCATTCTGATGATCGTATGGCTCTCGCTGGGAATGATGAATGATTCACGCTCGCGGCAGGAAGGCATTGGCGCAGACGTCATCGTGCTCCCGCCGGGATCGTCCAACATTATTGGGATGACGGGTGCACCCGCTCCCATCCAGATTGCGGGCATCCTGGCGAAGTTGAATCATGTTAAGTCTGTTTCCCCAGTGCTCATGCAGATTTCATCGGGTACAGGCGGAGCTCCGGAAGTGCTTTACGGGATTGATTTGCCAAGTTATGAGGCCCTTGGCGGGCCGTTTCGCTATCTGCATGGCGGCCCTTATCAGGGCCCCGATGATGTGCTGGTCGACGACATCTTTGCGCAGTCCAAGCACGTAAAAGTTGGGGACAGCATTCAGATTCTGAACCACGCCTTCAATGTGGCCGGCATCGTGGAACACGGCAAGGGCGCGCGCAAGTTTTTGCAAATTGCCACGCTACAAGGTCTTACCGGGGCCCAAGACAAAGCCTCCGCCTTTTACGTCAAGCTGGACAATCCCAAACAAGCCGACGAAGCGGTCAGCGAAGTTCAGGCCGTGCCGGGAATGCTGCAGTACAAAGTAGAGTCGATGCGCGACTATTTATCGCTTATGACTCCCAGCAGCATCCCCGCGCTGGCCATTTTCATCAATGTCGTGATTGGCATTGCCATTGTCATCGGCATCCTCGTGATTTTTCAGGCGATGTACACGGCGGTCATGGAGCGGACCCGCGAAATCGGCATCTTGAAATCCATCGGCGCGTCGAAGTTTTATATTGTGAACGTAATCCTGCGTGAGACCGCCTTGTTGGCCGTGGCGGGCATTATTGTAGGAATCGGGTTTAGCCTGGCTGCGAGCGGAATCATCGCCTACAAGCTCCCCACGCTGCCCCTGACCCCGGTTTGGAGATGGGTGGTCAACGCCGGAGGGATCGCCATGGTCAGTGCGATTGCCGGAGCACTTTATCCTGCTTTTAAGGCCGCCCAGAAGGATCCCATCGAGGCGCTGGCATACGAGTAATATCCCAAATCATCTATTCCGATTTCCGGATTTTCCGATTGTGCATCATTAAGTTCGAAGATGTACCATTAGAATCCACACCCCCGGCAACACGCTAAACAGCGTATCCACTCAAAAGCACCACTACCGGCTGATAAACACGCCGTTGACAACATTCTGCATCCTAAGTTATCTTAAAGACTTTGGCAGTCCTGCGGTTGCCCGCCTGGTCGCCCTGCGCCTTCGGCGCTCGTGAAAGATTGGGGTACTCAGCGGTCTTCTTTGCACTCTTAATTTCTACTGGAGATCAGTAATGTCTACCTATTTCCCCAAAGCTGGGGACATTGTGCGCAAGTGGTACGTCGTGGATGCCGAAGGGCAAATCCTGGGACGCCTCGCGTCACAAGTTGCACGGGTTTTGATGGGCAAGGAAAATCCGAAATACACGCCTTTTCTCGATACTGGCGATCATGTCATTGTCATCAATGCCGACAAAGTGAAGACCTCCGGCGTGAAGTCCGAACAGAAGCAGTATCACCATTACACCGGATATCCTGGCGGTATTCGCACTGAGGATTTCCGCAAGCGTTTCGACCGCAAGCCGGAATTGATTATTGAAGCCGCTGTGCTGCGCATGTTGCCGAAAAGCAAGTTGGGCCGCCAGATGATCAGCAAGCTGAACATCTATCGCGGCGACAAGCATCCGCACGAAGCCCAGAAGCCGGAAGTGAAGGCACTGGAAGTGCGCGAAGTGAGAGCGTAAGAAGAGTTTCAGGTTTCGAGTTTCTAGTGAGACGACAAGGTTTGAATTTCTGAAAGGTTTGCACGCGCGGTTCGGCTGAGTGCTGACTGCTGAGTGCTGAAAGCTAAAAAATGGCTGAGCTAGTTCAATACTACGGAACGGGACGCCGCAAGTCGGCGATCGCGCGGGTTTATCTTCGTCCAGGCAGCGGCGAAGTCAAGATTAATGGACGGGCGTTTGAGGAATACTTTGTGACTCCTTCGCAACGTTCGGCGGCCAAGATGCCGCTGGTGTCGACCGATACCGCAGCGACGTTTAACGTAATCGCCCGCGTTTCCGGCGGAGGCGTGAATGGCCAGGCGGACGCAGTGAAGCTGGGCATCGCCCGCGCACTGATGGTCTTCAATCTCGAGTTTCGCAAGAAGCTTAAAGCTGAAGGCATGGTCACCCGCGATTCGCGCGGCAAAGAACGCAAGAAGTACGGACAGAAGGGCGCTCGCGCTCGCTTCCAGTACTCGAAGCGTTAAAAAAAGCAGATTCCTCCCTGCGTTGCCGCCTGCGCGGCAACTACGGTTCGGAATGACAAGTTTTTTGAGAGTTTGGCTAGAAGCTAGCAGCTAAAAGCTAGTAGCTGTTTAAGGTGTTCAATTCATCCCGCTGTAGGCGGGGCGGGAATGGCAATCTGGAGCAGCCGCGAGGCCAGCGCCGGATGCAGACCAAATGAGGAGGTTAATTGGCTAACATTACCATGAAGGAATTGCTCGAAGCGGGTGTTCACTTCGGGCATCAGACCAAGCGCTGGAACCCCAGGATGAAGGAATACATCTTCGGAGAGCGCAACGGGATTTACATCATCGATCTGCAGAAGACGCTGAAGATGTTTAAGGAAGCGTCGAAATTTGTGCAGGAACTCGCCGCCCAGGGAAAGATCGTTCTCTTTGTAGGTACCAAGCGACAGGCGCAGGACGCCATCGCCGAAGAGGCCTCGCGTTGCGGCGGCTACTACATCAACCAGCGCTGGCTGGGTGGATTGCTCACCAACTGGGTGACGGTCCAGAAGTCCGTAAAGCGTCTCAAGGAAATTGACGAGATGGCGACTGACGGGCGCTACGAATTGCTGCCCAAGAAGGAAGTCATCAAGCTGGAGCGCGAGCGCAAGCACCTCCAGGCGAACCTTGCCGGCATCAAGACGATGAATCGTCTGCCGGATGCGATCTTCGTGATCGATTCGAACAAAGAGCAGATTGCGGTACGGGAAGCTCGCAAGCTGGGCATTCCGGTCGTCGCAGTGGTCGATACGAATTGCGATCCCAGCGAAGTGGATTACGTGATACCTGGCAATGACGACGCGCTGCGGGCGATTCGCCTGTTTGCGTCGAAGATTGCCGATTCCGTCGCTGAAGGCGCTCAACTGATGACCGACAAGCAGGTTGCCGATATGGCCGCCGCTGCCGGCGCGGCGCAACAACGCGCCGATCAGGCTGCTGCCGAAGTGGCTGGACGCTCCGACATTCCTCCGGACGAAGGTTCGACCGAGGACATCAGCATGGAAGACGTGCTGGGCGGCGGAGTGAAGCCGGTTGCGGTCGCGAAGGAAGCTGTTGAAGAGACGCCCGTCGAAACTCCGACGGTGTAAAAAACCGTCGTTGGCCGTTCGCTATTGGCCGTTGGCTAAACCCATCGTGACCCGCGCGAGAAGTCTGGCGCGGGTCGAATTTTGTAAGAGCAAGTTTCGAGTTTCATGTTTCGGGCCCGTAGTGCCGAGGGATGATTCTCCGGATCACTCGAAACTAAAAACCGAAACTGGAATCTATATCTTTATGAGCACAACTATGACGAATATTTCCGCAAGTCAGGTAAAAGAGCTTCGGGACAAAACCGGAGCGCCCATGATGGATTGCAAGCACGCCCTCACTGAAGCCAAGGGCGACATGGAGCAGGCAGTGGTCGTGCTGCGCAAGAAGGGCGTGTCGGTCGCGGCCAAGAAGGCCACGCGCGTCACCAGCGAAGGCGCCGTCACCAGCTATATTCATGCCGGCGGCAAGATTGGCGTGTTGCTCGAAGTCAACTGCGAGAGCGATTTCGTCGCCCGCACGGAAGACTTTCAGGAACTGGTGCACGACATCGCCATGCATATTGCGGCCACCGATCCGAAGTTTGTCCGCAAGGAAGATGTGACGACGGCGGACTTCGAGCGTGAGCGCGAAATCTATCTTGCGCAGGCGATCGCGTCCGGCAAGCCCGCCAACATTGCCGAGAAGATGGTCACCGGCAAGATGGAAAAGTTCTACGAGGAAGTCTGCCTTCTGGAACAGCCGTTCATCAAGGACCAGACGGTTTCGATTTCGCAGTTGATCGCGACCAAGATCGGTAAGCTCGGCGAGAACATTGCCGTACGCCGTTTTGCCCGCTTCAAGGTCGGTGACACAGGCGAAACCATCGCCATCACCAAACCGGACCAAAAGCCGGAATAACTAAGATCGATCATAGCCTCAGGGTGCCCCGTCCTTCTTTCGCGGTTTATGCGAAAGAGGGCGGGGCTTTTGATTTGGCAGTGAAATCGCGAAAACCCCGCCCTCCGCAAAAGCTGATCCCGATGGCGTTCGGCTCTGGTGAAGGCGGAAGGGCGGGACACCCCGGCTGCCCGCTTTCGCCGCAATGCTAAACTGACTCTGAATGACAACTTCTCGTTCTCCGTTCAAACGCATTCTGCTCAAGCTGTCCGGTGAGGCCCTGGCGGCAAATCAGGGCTTCGGAGTTGACCCTCTACGAATCCACGAAATCGCCGCGGAACTCGCGGATGTGAAGACGCTTGGCGTGCAAATCGCCATCGTCGTGGGCGGAGGGAATTTCTTTCGCGGCGTGGCAGAGCAGGCCAAGGAGATGGATCGTGTCTCAGCCGACCACATGGGCATGCTGGCCACGGTCATCAACGCTCTGGCCTTACAGGACGCGCTGGAGAAGCAGGGCGTCTACACTCGGGTGATGTCGGCCATCGAGATGAATCAAGTGGCGGAGCCCTTTATCCGGCGGCGCGCCATGCGGCATCTGGAAAAAGACCGCGTCGTAATTTTCGCCGGCGGCACCGGCAATCCCTACTTCTCGACCGATACCGCGGCTTCGCTTCGTGCCATGGAAATCAAGGCAGACGTCATACTGAAAGCCACGAAAGTTGATGGCATCTACGACGCTGACCCCATGATCGTGAAGGACGCCAAGAAATTCACCGAGATCACCTACATGGACGTCCTGAAAAAGGGCCTCAAAGTGATGGATTCTACGGCGATCTCTCTCTGTAAGGACAACAACCTCCCGATCATCATTTTCGATCTGAACCAGCGCGGGAATATTAAGAAAGTCGTGGCTGGGGAGAAGATTGGATCCCGCGTTGGGGCGTAGCTCCTGAGGAGAAAAGCTTTTAACCGCAAAGAACGCTAAGAACGGTTCTATTGGAGCG
>DATBAX010000380.1:0-5121 GCA_036271275.1 Terriglobales bacterium | reverse complement strand
CTGGATGGCATCCATGTGCGCACATCGCTGGCTGGCGATTTACCGAAAGTGATGGCCGATGCAGAGGCCATCAAACGAGCGTTGGCCAATCTGGTGGACAACGCCGCCGAAGCCATGCAGGGTTCGCTGCTACGCGAAATTGAGATCTGCACGTCACTTGTCGCTAGCCGCGATGCCGTCGAAATCAGCGTCTCCGACACTGGACACGGCGTGAGTCAGGAATCGAAAGAGCGTCTATTTCTGCCTTATTTTTCCACCAAGAAACGTGGTACCGGTCTTGGCCTTGCGATCGTGAGCCGCATCGTTGAAGATCATCATGGGTCGATTCGCGTGGAAGAAAATCAGCCCGTCGGCACCAGGTTCGTCGTAGAACTGCCTATCGTGCCGGAAGCTATAGGCGCAGTCACCGTCCAGCATGCATAACATTCTCATCGTAGATGACGAGCCCACGATCCGGCATTCGCTCAAGGGCGTTCTGGAAGACGAGGGCTATAAAACTCAGTCCGCCGAGAGCGGCGAAGCGTGTCTCGAACTTCTGCGCAAGAAAACTTTCGACGCCGTGCTCCTTGACGTCTGGTTGCCCGGCATGGACGGGCTCGACACGCTGCAAAAGATCCGCGAAATCGAGAACGCTCCCGAAGTCATCATGATCTCCGGACACGGCACCATCGAAACCGCCGTGCGTGCGACCAAGCTCGGCGCTTACGACTTTCTGGAAAAGCCGCTGTCCATCGATAAAACGCTTACTCTAATTAAGCACGCGATCGACGCGAATCGACTGCGCCAGGAGAATCGCGAACTCAAGCGGCAACTCACCCCCAAGAGCGTCATCGCCGGCGACAGTATCCCCATGAAGGCGCTTCGTCAGCAGATCCAACTCATGGCGCCGACGAACGGCCGAGTCTTGATTTATGGTGAATCCGGCACGGGAAAAGAATTGGTCGCGCATGCCATCCATGCTCAGAGCCTGCGCAAAACGGAAATGTTTGTTGAAGTGAATTGCGCTGCCATTCCGGAAGACCTGATTGAGAGCGAACTCTTTGGACATCGCAAGCATTCATTTCCCGCGGCGGGTGTCGACAAAGAGGGCAAGTTTCAGAAGGCAAATGGCGGCACGCTGTTTCTCGATGAAATCGGCGATATGAGTTTAAAGACTCAATCAAAGGTTTTGCGAACGCTCGATGAACAACGGTTTATTCCAGTGGGCGGTGACGAAGCAATTACGGTCGATGCTCGGATCATCGCCTCGACTAACAAGGATTTGGAAGAAGAAATCTCGCGTGGGAATTTTCGCGAAGATTTGTTTTATCGCTTAAACGTCATTCCCTTTTCCGTGCCACCGTTACGCGAACGGAAAGAAGACGTTCCATTGCTGGCCCGCCATTTTCTCAAGGAATTCTCCGCGACTTACGGGCGTCGCCCGCGGGAGATCAGCGACGACTCCATCGACACGTTAATGCGTTACACCTGGCCAGGCAACGTTCGCGAATTACGCAATGTAATCGAGCGCATCGTCATCATGAATCCCGCGACCATCCGCTTCGAGCGCAAACATTTACCACCCTTGGTCTATCGGGATGGCACCCGTCGCGCCGCCGGCGCAGAGTTTTCCACGCTGCACCAAGCCCGCGATGCCTACGAACGCGACTATATTTTGAAGAAACTCGATGATAACCACGGCAATGTAAGCCGCACCGCGGAAGCTCTTGGCCTCGAACGCAGTCATCTATATCGGAAGATGAAGACTTTGGGAATTGCAGTCAAAGAATAGAAAAAACTATAAACACTTGTCGTCCTGAGCAAGCTCACTTCGCGCCGCGAAGGATCTCACACACCACTACTTCTTCAGCATGTGAATCTCAGCGCCGTTTTTCATAAACTTGACTTCATCCATAAGCTGGTTGATTAGATAAATCCCCCGCCCACCGTTGGAGTAAAGATTCTTCCCCTGCACCGGACTAGGAATCATTTCCGGATTGAAGCCTTCCCCGGGATCACGTACCACAATCAGCATTCCCTTGTTCTCGTCATAAGCCACGTCACATTCGATGATCTTCGAAGGATCGGCCTTGGCGCCGTGAACGACAGCATTGGCAAGCGCTTCCGTCAATGCCAGTTCGATCGCGTCTTCCTTGCCCGCAATCGGTTTCATCTGACAAACAATCTTCATCACTTGCTGCACTACAGGATCGACAGCATTCCTGTCGGCAGCCAATTTTACGTTGAGCTTGAGAATCAGTTTGTCCGGATCAAAATCAAAAGTCGGAGCGAACGATGCAGTATCACCACTCATTTTTCTTGCGGGTCCGGCCAATTTCTCCAATTGCCGCCTCCAGTCCAAATCTTCCACGAACGCGTGCGACTCCCGCCAATCCGCTTTCACTTTGACGAAGAGTTCAAGATAAACCTTGGTTCCCACCATCTCTTCAATCTGCAATCGTGCCGCGGTGCCGATCTTCTTCAGCATCTGTCCGCCCTTGCCGACCAGAATCCCCTTCTGGCCCTCCCGTTCGCAATAAATGGCGGCGGCAATGCGAGTAAGTTTTTTGCCTTCCTCGAATTGTTCAATCACTACCGTGGTCGCGTAGGGAACTTCTTCGTCCGTGCCCATCAGGACTTGTTCACGAATGATCTCGGCCACCATAAATCTCGTCGGCTGATCGGTGACTTGATCGTCAGGAAAGTAGTGCGGGCCTTGAGGCAGCGCGCGGACCAGTTTGTCGATCAACAGATCGAGGCCTTCCCCTTTGCGGGCGGAAAGTGGAATCACTTCTTTAAACTTATGCAGCTTTGCATATTCGGCGATGATCGGGAGCAACTTTCCCTTGCCGCCACGGAGAAGATCGATCTTGTTTAAAAGCAAAAACGCCGGAGTCTTCGATCGCTTCAATATTTCAAGGACAGCCTGATCGTCAGGACGAGACTTTTTAGAAGCATCCACAATCAGCAATACCAAATCGCAACCGTCCATAGCTTCGCGGACTTCGCCCATCATTTTCTTGCCGAGAGAGCTATCGGGCGTGTGGACGCCCGGCGTATCAATCAAAACCACTTGACCGCCAACTCTGCCTTTTTGTTTGGGGACCTGAATAATTCCAAGAATGCGATTACGTGTAGTTTGCGGCTTGGGACTGACGATCGCGAGCTTTTCGCCCACGAGCGCATTGAGCAGGGTGGACTTGCCGGCATTAGGACGACCGAGAATACACACGAATCCGGAATGAAAGGCCATGAATGAAAGTGGAAGCGGCGCGGACGCCGAGTACGCGCCTCAAAGACTATATCAGCTTCATCTGCTTCTGCTCGGTCAACTTCGGCTCGGGCACCGAAATGCGGACGCGCTGTACTTTACGCTTGGTCGACTCGAGCACTTCAAATCGTAGCCCGTGCTCTTCGATCACTTCACCTTTTTGCGGAATCCGTCCGGCCAGCTCGCTGACCAAACCCGCGATGGTAGCCGACTCCCGGCCTTCGGGACGCATCCCGAATAATTCATCGAGCCGGTCGATATCCATGTTTCCAGGAACAACGTACGAGTGTTCACTTTCCCGTGAGACCTGGGCTTTTTCATGTTCATCGCCAATTTCGCCGACAATTTCTTCGACTAAGTCCTCGATCGTGACTAATCCGGCGACGCCGCCGTATTCATCCACCACAATCGCCATACGGATGTTATGTTTCTGCATTTCGCGTAGAAGATCGCTGCCCTGCTTGCTCTCAGGAACGAAATAAACATCTTTGCGCATCAGGGAATCCACGGTTCGGGCATGCGCTTCGGTGTCGGATACCTGCAAGACATCCTGCGCATGAACGATTCCGACAATGTTGTGGATTGTCCCTTCGAACACCGGCACACGGGAGAACGGCTTGGTCCGCAGCAAATCAATAAACTGTTCGACAGTAGTATTAGTTGGCACGGCAACGATTTCCGGACGCGGCTTCATCGCATCGCGCACCGTCTTTTCCCCAAATTCCACCACCGATTGGATCAAGTCGCGATTGCTCTCGTCGAGAATGCCTTCTTCCTGCCCCGCTTCAATCAGTGCATCTACAGCTTCAGCTTGCGTTTCGGGCAGTTCCTCCGAATGTTCCTTCGTCAGCGCCGCGACCGATTGCAGGAAACCCAGCGCCAGAGTGACGGGCAGCATTACATAAATCAAGATTCGCAAAAGAAATGTCCAGCGGATGAGCCATTCGCCTTTGGTGCGGGAAAAGAAAACCAGTGGCAGGAATCGATTGAACACGATCACGACCACAATCAGGCTTAAAGTCGCTTGTAGAATCTCCTGCACGCTCCAGGCCTTGTCCCGAAACACCGCAAAGCCCACCAGCAACGCGATGGCCGCCATGGTCAGTTGAGTAAGGACCGCCATTGACAGCGCAGCACGCTCGCGGCTCACTCCAAGTTTCGGTTCAACACTCTGTTCGAAAGTGTCGATGTTGTCCTGAAATTCTCGAGACAGAAACCTGCCGATTTCCGTATAGACGCGATCCACGTAGGAAGCCAGCGTCAGCAAGCCGAGCAACAAGACAAACCCGATAGCGATAGCAAGATTCATGAACGTGTTCGTACGCGCGTTGTTCCCAGTTTTCTTAGCGTTCTTTGCGCAGTCTTTGCGTTCTTTGCGATTAAAAGCTCTTGACTCTGATTACTCCGCTCAATCAATCCTACCGGCAATCCAAGTGATCTCCGCAGACGCTGCTCCTTCCAAGCCATTTCTCCATGATCGCGTTCGTGATCGTATCCGGCGAGATGAAGGACGCCGTGCAAGGCAAGAATCTTTATTTCCTGAGCAGTCGAATGCCCGAGCTGTTGAGCATTTCTGGCTGCGATTTCCGCTGAAATCGCCACGTCGCCAGCAAGCCTCGCTGACAAATCGGAGGCTGCCGGGAACGAAAGCACGTCGGTAGGTTTGTCCATACGTCGGAAGCTACGATTCAAACGTCGCAACTCACCGTTATTGGTCACGAGAACGTTGACCTCGCCCTTCAGCCGGACACTTCGCGTTGCCTTCGCTACAAATCGGGCCAATGCCACCTCGCTCAATCCCGCAATCGGCTTCCGAAGAATGATCAAATTCTGTTTATGTCCTCACCGACTCAAAAGAAACAGGAGGGCCA
>DATBAX010000379.1:0-5733 GCA_036271275.1 Terriglobales bacterium | reverse complement strand
CGATATCAAAGCCCGTGACCCGGACTTTTTCCTCCGAATACAAAAGCGCCAATGGCAGACCGACATAACCAAGTCCAATGATCGCAACCCGGGCCTGCCGCTGCTCGATTTTGCTCTTCAGTGTGGAAAATAATGTGGTGGGCATAGTTGTAGACAATGTGCTCATAATGGATTCTCTTACAAGGTGTTAGGTTAACATCGCGTTTTGAATCTACTCTTAACGAGTTGAGTACCAGATCAGGTTGCTGCTGGTGGTTTCCGTTTCAACGCCGATCGACGCATCCAGCATGAATTTTTCAAGCTTGTGATGACCGGTTTTATGCAGCAGATAAGATGTTCCCATGCTGAATCCATAACCAAGGACGGACGCCGCGAATTGTCCGGGAGCGCCTTTGGTAACGAAGGGGCGCGCAAGCGGATCCATTTCGCGCCAGTGGCCACCACTATTCAAGATCTTCTGCGTAGAGATACCATCGGCAGCCACCAGTGCCGCAAGAATTCCCATGCGGATGTTGTTGCCCCGATTGAAGAATTTGTGAGTGGTTTCGAACCTGGCCTGATTTGTGCTGATAAAACTGCTCGAGGATTCAGCGACATACGGGGTATAGGCGACGCTGGGCGAATCCGGCAGGCCCTCGCCGAACGCAGGCAAAGCGAGGAATAAAACGAATACAAGATATTTGGTCATTCGGGTTTCCTTTTCGGGTTTAATACCCATCCGGGAAACCTTAAAGGTGCAATCGCAGACCCAACGGTAAACCATTGAAACTACTATATTTACTTAAATGCCATCCAAGGGAAAAGTGCAAAACATTGCACAAGTATCAGCTGAGGCGAGAGGCGCGGCCCATTCGGGCGAACCATAGCCCTTTCGGGCTATTCACGAACCGCGTTCAGGCTGCGATAGTACATGTACTTCCGCTCCCCTTCGGAAGCCAGAATTAATTCGAAAGGTGAGAAATGCGCATTCTAAAAACGAGTTCTCTGGTCGCGGTCTTTTTGCTTTCCACGATCGGAATTATGCGGGCTGACTCAGTGACGTCTGACCAGTTCCAGGCAGACAGTCAAATTGTGCAGACCAATCTAAATCAATTCCATTCGAGTCCATTGATTTTGCTGGCTGTCGTCGATTTCGATCTGGGAAATTTCGAAGGCCAGCAAGCCGAAGCAGCCATTTCGCACGGGGATCTTCTGCTCGCACAGCTTGACTTCCAGACTGCGATCAACGATTTCAACCAAGCCCTGAATTTTCTCGGCCAGAAATCCTTACCATCGCCTTCTACCGCAGTTCCTGACGCCGGCTCGCTCGCTTTGCTCGGCTGTTCTGGAATCGCACTTTTCGGCGCCCTGAAGAAGAAGTATTCCAACTAAGTCTTTCTAACAGCACGGAATTCAGCCGCTCTTCGGAGCGGCTTTTTTTTGGGACCACGGATTTAAGCCGCTTAACACGGATTCCTCTTTAGAATCTGATCCGTGAGAATCAGCGTGATCGGTGGCCAGCCCCCTGCGCAACTTTTTCCTGGCATTCGCGTTTGTATAGATAGCAAGATCAGATTCGGTTCGATTGAGACGGATATTGCGAATCTGGGGAGGAGACAAAATGCGTACTTTACGGTATCTCGCTTTACTGAGTGTTTTGATGGTTCCCGCGGTTTACTCCCAGGCGCAAGTTGGAGTTGGCATCGGAGTAGGACCGGGTTATGGATACTATGGCGGCCCTCCGGCCTGCGATTACGGATACTACGATTACGCGCCTTACGCGTGTGCGCCATATGGCTACTATGGACCTAACTGGTTTTCCGGTGGCATCTTCATCGGGGCCGGCCCCTGGTTCCACGGTGGTTACGGTCACGGATTTTACGGCGGACGTGGATTTTACGGCAGCCGCGGGTTCTACGGCGGACGCGGATTTGGCTATCGCGGCGGCTACGGGCGCGGAGCAGTCGGTGGTGGATTTCACGGACGCGCAGGCGGCGGATTCCGCGGCGGAGTCGCACACGGTGGATTTCATGGTAACAGCGGCGGATTTCACGGTGGTGGCGGATTCCACGGCGGCGGTGGCGGGTTCCACGGTGGTGGCGGTGGGTTCCACGGTGGTGGACACGGCGGCGGCGGACACGGCGGTCATCGATAATCAGTTCGGATTGTGATCCACCTGGGAAACGGCTGGCAGCGAACGCTGCCAGCCGTTTTCATTTGACAACGTTTCTTGTCCAACGACGCCTGCTACAATTTCAGCCCTCGGGATACCAATCCTCGGATCGGGGGCCAATGAGCACTATTTGGAAAATTGTCATCGGTGCAGGCGTTGTGATTTCGACGCTGCTTGTAATCGGCCTTAGCATTCAGCAGAGCAACAAGAACGTGGTCACGGTCCAAAGCGGCAAAGTGCAGCGGATCGACCTCGCCTCCGTGGTGAGCGCCTCCGGTGAGATCAAGCCAAAAACTTACGTGAACATTGGCGCCAACGCTTTCGGGAAAATCACAAAGCTCTATGTGAAAGAAGGCGACCGGGTAAAACAGGGGCAAATGCTGGCGCAACTGGAAAGCGTACAATCCGGGGCGGACGTGAACGCGGGCCAGGCCTCGTTGGACGCGGCCCAGAGCGATTCCACCGCCGCCGAGGCAGCCTTGCGTACGGACATGGCCGACTTGAACCGGGCAAAATCGGATGCCGAACATACGCAACTCGATTGGGACCGAAGCCAGGCGCTGTTCAAAGAAAAGCTTATCCCGAAATCCGAGAATGATACGCAGAAAGCGCTTTGGCAAACGGCGCAAGCCGGTCTGGCGCAGGCCGAGGCGCGGGTCGCTCAGGCTAAAGCGCAAAAAGAATCGGCTGATCGTCACATCGCGCAGAACCAGGCGAATCTAACGCGATTTGCGGATGTCCTGCAGAAAAGCCGCTACGTCGCGCCTTTCGACGGCGTGATCACCAGTCTTCCAGTGCGGGAGGGCGAAACCGTTGTCATTGGAATTCAGAATTCTCCTGGCAGCACATTGATGAGCATCGCCGATATGTCGGTGATTACCGCCGAAGTTGAAATGGATGAGACCGACATTGTCGATGTACGGCTGGGACAATCCGCTGAAGTGGCGATTGATGCGATCCCGAATAAGACCTTCAAAGCGATCGTGACTGAAATTGGAGATAACGCGATCGTTCGGTCGACTGGCGTCGCGACTTCTCAGCAGACCACTGCCAGCGACGAAGCTAAGGAATTTAAAGTCGTGGTGACGTTACAAGATCCACCGGAAAATCTACGACCGGGGCTCTCTGCTACTGCCAAGGTAACCACCGCTAGCCGGACGAATGCATTATCGGTCCCCATCCAGGCTGTCACGGTCCGCAAGCCGGCAGACCTGCAGGCTACGAGCTCTCAGACACCGGCCACTACAACTGTGAAAGACAACACGAAAGATACGAAAACGGAAATCCAGGGCGTGTTCGTGATCCGAAACAAGAAAGCGGAATTCGTGCCGGTTAAGACCGGGATCACGGGAACCAACGATATTGAAGTTCTAAATGGACTAAGCGAGGGAGACGAAATCGTTACTGGATCTTATAAAGTGCTGCGAACTTTGCGTCCTCGAACCAGCGTGAAGGTGGACAACGCAGCGCCAGCGCAGGATGACAAAGAAGAATAGTCATTCGTACCGCAGGGACTCGATGGGATCGAGATTGGCAGCCTTCCAAGCGGGATAGATTCCGAAGAAAAGTCCTTCCACTGCCGCGGCGCCCAATCCGAAAATCGCCCAAAACATAGACATGCGGGCGGGCAACGAACTCCAAATGGCGGGAATCGTCCAGGTGATGATTGCTCCGATCAGCACGCCGAGAATTCCCCCGGCCGCAGTCAACGCAATAGCTTCCAGAGTAAATTGCAAAAGGATGTCGCGCTTGCGGGCGCCGATGGCTTTACGGACGCCGATCTCGCGAGTACGCTCGGTGACCGAGACCAGCATAATATTCATCACGCCCACTCCACCGACAATCAGGCCGACGCTCGAAACCGCAAACATGAAAATAAATATCATGCCCGTGATCTGATTCCACACATCGGAAATCGAGTCCTGGGTGAAAACGGCAAAGTTGTCCGCTTTATCGGGAGCAACTTTGCGACGGCGGCGAAGCAGTTCGCGGACCTCATCAATGGCCTGCGGCATGGCGGCATGCGAGGTGGCTTTCACGCTGATCCAAACTGTTTTTAGTTCAGGATGGAGTTGGTGAAAAGTGCTGAGCGGAAAGAATACGATATTGTCATCGGGATTCTTGCCTCCGCCGAAAACGGCTTTACGCCGGCCCAAGACGCCTATCACTGTAAACAGCTGACCTTCGATATTAATTTCCTTATCGAGGGCATTTTCAGACGGGAACAATTCTTCGGCAGTGTCGCTTCCGATGATAATCACCGCCGCGTGACGTTCGTCCTCCACATCGGTGAACCAGCGCCCGGAAGTGATGTCGAGATCAAAAACATTTCTCCAGGCGGCTGTGTCGCCTTCGAGAATAGTGTTTTTAGCCTTGCGGTCCCCGTATTTCACCGCGTAGGTGCCGATGCCGAGTTCTGGACGAAAATAACGGATGGCTGCGCAGACGGCCCGCACGTGTGGGAGATCTTTCATGGCGTCAGCGTCGTCGCGGGTGAGCTCTTTGCGAGTGCGCATTTCCGCCGTGGGCCGCGAAAAAATAAACGGGTCCATGTGCGAGGCAAAGATGATGTTCGAGCCCAGGCTGCTGATGACTTGGGAAACATTGTCGTTCAGCCCGCGGACAATCGAGGAGATCGCAATGACGACGGCGACGCCAATCACGATTCCCAGCACAGTGAGGGACGACCGCAGCTTGTTGCTGCGGATGGTGTCCAGCGCCATGCGAACAACTTCGCCGTAGTCGCGTCTGTGCTTCATGAAGATGGAAGAACGGATTATTTACGGATTCAAGCCCGCTTACCAGCAGATGCCATCATATTTGCCCTTCTCACTTCTGCGGCTGGTAATGCGGACAAAATCCACAAGCACCTGACCTTCGCGCAGACGCTCGGGCACGCTCTTGAAGTCGGGATCGTTGTTACCGATTACGACAGTTTGAGCATGGCTAAGAACTGCGTCGATATCGTTCACCATGAGTTTGGAAATGTGCGGAATGCGATTGAGAATGAAGTCGCGGTTCGCACCCACCAGGCTGGCGATATTCACATTCTTGTCGTAAATACGCAGGTCATAACCTTTGCCGAGCAGGCGTTCGATTACTTCGATCACCGGGCTTTCGCGCAGGTCGTCGGTCCCGGCTTTGAAGCTAAACCCAAGGATGCCGACCTTTTTGTGTCCCTTGTCCATGATGAGCTGGAGGCCGCGATCCACCTGCATTTCATTGCTGGGAAGGATGGAGGTCATGATGGGCAGTTCCAGGTCGTGCATTTTCGCCTGGTAGGACAAGGCGCGTAAATCTTTTGGCAGACAAGAACCGCCGAAGGCAAATCCGGGCAAGAGGTAGGCAGGGGAAATGTTCAGCTTTTTGTCCTGAATAAAAATCTTCATCACTGCGTGCGCATCGATGCTGAACGATTTGCAGAGATTTCCGATTTCATTGGCAAAGCCGATCTTCAGGGCGTGCCAACTATTGTCAACATACTTGACCATCTCGGCGGTTTCTAAATCCGTCCTGATGAGCGGCGCATCGAGTTTCTTGTAGAGCTCCACCAGAATGTCGCCGCTGGCTTTGTCCAATTC
>DATBAX010000378.1:0-5104 GCA_036271275.1 Terriglobales bacterium | reverse complement strand
GTGCCCGCCGTTCGCCAGCATTCCACGAAAGCGTTGCGAGTCGCGGCCGAAAAGCTGGCTGACCTCGCGGACTACATGGAAAAGCATTCCCCCAAAAAGTAATGCCTCGATTCCAAACTCAACGCGTCATCGCGATTCTGTCCCTCGCGCTCCTGCTCACCAGTTGCGGACACAAACAAACACAAGTCCAGGTCCCGCCTCCACCGCCGATCACCGCAACGCCGCAAGAAACTGAAAAGCCGCTGGAAGCTGATAAAGTCCAGCCGTCCGAAGACCGCAACGACAAAACAACGCTCCGCGTTCCTTTCGACGCCAAACCGCTCTCCGTCGAAACCGGACGCGCCAGTTGGTACGGTGCGCCCTTCCAAAATCGCCGCACCTCGAACGGCGAAGTTTACGACATGAACGCGATGACCGCGGCGCATCGCACACTTCCGCTGGGTTCGATTGTGCGCGTAACCAACGTAAAGACCGGCAACTCGGCGGTCGTCCGCATCACCGATCGCGGACCGTTCATTCAAGGACGCATTCTCGATCTCTCATTCGCCGCCGCCAAAAAGTGCGACGTCTGGGGACCAGGAATTGCAACCGTGAAACTCGAAGTTCTGCAAACTCCCACGCCACTTGATTCTGGCGGACGCTGGGCAGTGCAGATCGGCGGGTTTGGCGAAGAAGACGCCGCTCGCGATCTCGCCGATCATTTGACCCGTCGTTATCACACTGCCAAAGTCCTGAGTTTCAACAGTCCGGCCGGCGATTGGTGGGTACGCGTGCGCGTCCAAAACGACGATCGCAAACGCGCCGAAGACGTCGCCCGCGACACGCAAACGGCGCAGGGTTCGATATTCCTGGTCAGATTAGACTGACTCGGTTACCCCGTTTCATTCTGTCATCCTGAGAGAGCGATCTTTGCGAACGAAGGACCCATGCATTTTTAATCGCTGCATGGATGATTCCCAAATGCATAGGTCCTTCGTTCGCGAACAGCGCTCTCTCAGGATGACAAATGTTTTTATTTTTTTTTGCAGCAGGCCGTGCCGCGGCTTATGATTTCAGCTACATCCCATGACTGATTGCCTGTTCTGCCGCATTGTTGCCGGAGAAATCCCCGCCAAAAAAGTTTACGAAGACGAACACACGTTCGCATTCGAAGACCTTGATCCCAAAGCACCAACTCATGTCCTCATCGTGCCCAAAAAACATATTCGGGGATTAAAAGAGGCCACACTTGAGGAAGCTGAGATCGTCGGATGCTGTCATCTCGCCGCGGCTCACATCGCGCGAGAGAGAAACATTGAGGAAGGCTATCGAACCGTCCTCAACGTTGGCCCTAAGTCGGGACAGTCGGTTTTCCACCTGCACGTGCATCTGATTGGCGGACGGAATTTAAGCTGGCCTCCGGGATAACAACAACTTCCAGAAGTTTTCAATAACTTAGGGATATTGCAGGGTTTCTTCGAACATTCGACGGTCTGTCAATTCCGAGCGATGCCGCTTCCCGGCGTAACAAGCCTCGCTGAGCGACAATCTCCGTCTGGACTGAGCCAGAGGCCAATTCGCCTCCCGTCGCGCAAGGAACACGCTCCGAACTTCAACACGCCAATTATTAGCTATGAGTTATAAACGGGTGCCAATCCTTCCGCGGCTTTCTTCTCCGGAAGTTTTCCAACGTAAAAAGCCCGCCCTCTTTCGCAAAGAACGCGAAAGAAGGACGGGGCACCCTTAGTATCAAAATTTAGTTTGCGGTTTCTTCTTCGGGGGCGCCGTGACGACGCAGTAGCTGCGGCAGGTTCTGTGAGAACGCTGAACGTGGCAGCACCATGTCACATCCCACTTCGTGGGCTTTTTGTTTTAAGTCTCCCTGCACGTGGGACAAGAATCCGATGATCGAAGCTTTCTTCATCTTGCTCTTGAGTTTGGGGATCAGAGTTAGAGGCTTCGCATTGACGTTGTTCATGTCGAAGATGATCAACGACGGTGTTTCTTCGCCATTCTGTTTCACGCGGTCGAGCAAGTCTTTTTCCGATTTCACGAACTCGACTTTCACGTTGAGCTTGCGGGCTGTCTCCTGAATTTTGGCCTGGAAAAATAAATCATCGACGAAGGCAAAAATTCGGGAAGCTGCATCTTCCGCCTGCTTTGGAAGCGGGTCGGGATCGACAGGCGCATAAGCCGTGGCAAATCCGGGACGCTGCCGTCCGGGACGGGCGCCGTTGCCATTCATGGCCGCGCGATAGCTGTGGTCCATGGGCGCGCTGTAAATGCCGCCGCCGGGTTGCTGACGATCGCGGCCGCCGCCATTATTGCTGCCACCGCCGCCGGGTTGACCACTACGATTGGGCGGACGACGTCCGCGCCGCCGCCTGTTTCTCCCTCCGCCTCCGGAGGGACCTCTGGGTCCAGGTCCAACATTCATATTTTGTTCTCGTTTTACAAGCCTGCGTTCAGTCCGCCGAAAGGGGACTGGATTTTGTTGCCTGTCATTACCGCTTTCCGGGTGATGCCTCGCGTTGCGCATACCGCGCAAGTAAAAACCAATGCGGCTGGAAACTCACTGGTAAATGATCTTTGTCCGTTTGGCGCGCCGGGAGCCAGGGGGCGCGAAAGGCCTGCTAGAGAGCATGGCCGCTGGGAACACTGAATGGTACCGCCCCTTGAGGATGGAACGCAAGCCCAAAGTCAATATAGTTTTGCACAGAAGTAATGGGAAGGGGCGTGGCGTCCTCAAATGATCGATCCCGAACGGCCCACCCATTCGGTCTTTAGCTGCCGCTGACTTGTCTTGCCCATTGCATGGCTTGCCAATAACTTTCGGCGATTTCGGCTTCGCTGAGGTTTAGCTGCTTCGCCAGGAAGCTGGTATTTTCCCAGTCGCCGGATTCGCGGGCCAGCATTAATTGATACAGCGGACGCAAGGGGCTTACTCCGCCTAGCAGCGCGGCTTTGGTTGGTTGGTCGAGCGGAATTTTTTCCAGCACGTTGACCATCGGAGTTTCGAGGATGGCGTCCATCATGGAGAGCAGGCCCATCAGAAATAGATCGGATTCTCCGTGCGGCACTTTGGGCGAAAGCAGTTCGCAGAAGCGGGCGCGCACCAGGGCGGAAAGCACCAGTTCACTCGATTTATCCTGACCGGCGGCCAATGTGGCGACCAGCCGAATCCAGCGCCGGGCTTCCCTTTCGCCGAGCATGGATAGGGCGTGCCGCACCGAGTGAATTTCGTTGGAAAATCCGAACGCGGCTGAGTTCAGATAACGGAGCAAGCGATAGCAGAGCGAGGCTTCGCTCTTGATGATCTCTTCGACTTCGCGGGGATCGAGTTCGGGGCGGGAGACTGCCTGCATCATGCGCACATAGTTCAAACGGTTGGAAGGAATTTCGCGCGCCTGCATCAACTCGGGGCGGCGAAAGAAATATCCCTGAAAATAAACAAAGCCGGCTTTTTTTGCGGCCAGGAATTCTTCGCGGGTTTCCACTTTTTCCGCCAGCATGCGGCAGCGCCAGGGTCCATACAACTTGACCATGGCGGCGGCGTGATCGAATGATGTCCGCCGCATGTCAACTTTGATGATGTCGGCGAGATCGGTGAGCGGTTCCCGAGGGTCGTCAAACCCGAAATCATCGAGAGCAATCAGATAACCAGCTTCTTTCAGCCGCCGGCATGCGGATTTCACAAGATCGTCTGGGGGAACACTTTCGAGGACTTCGACCACGGTCTGGGCGGAAGGCAGGAGGGTGACGTAGTCCTTCAAGAGAACTTCGCGGGTGCAGTTCACGAAGGCGCGTTTGCTGTCGCACAACACGTCAAGTCCCATCAGTATGGAGCTGTCGAGGGTGCTGCGGGAGGCGGCTTCGGGATCGGAACTCCGAAAGTAGTCTTCGACGCCGTCGCGAAAAAGCAATTCATAGCCAAAAACCTTTTCATCGCTAGTAAGGATGGGTTGCCGGGCCACGAAACGCGAGCCCAGCTTGGGCGGCTGAACATTCGCGGGAATGAGGGCTGACTTGGGAGCGGTCACCCTTGGTCTATCGGCAAGATCGGGAAAGAGTTTATTCCGCCGCTTGTGAAGGGACGAGGGCCAAAGTCCCTACTCTACCGTGACCGCAACGTTCGCCGTCTGAGTAATGCTGCCGCTGACTGCCGTCACCTTCACGGTGTAGTTGCCTGCCGGAGTGCCGCCGGCGGTCGTATTGCCGCCCTTGCTGCCGACGCCACAACCGATTCCCGTAATCGCGAATGCTAGTAGTAACAAGCCGAGTGTGCCTGTGGATTTCTGCCGGCGCGAAGGCAGGCCGAGCAAAACAATTCCGGCGAACATTCCTCCGCTACTTGCGGCGACCCAACTCATGCCGGTGGCCGTCGCAACTTTCGGCGCCGTGGTGTTGATGGTCAAAGTTGCGGCGGAGCTAGATCCGTTGACGGACACCGAAGGCGTGACTGAGCAAGTGATCAATGCAGTTGAGGAAGCCGGCGGCGTGCAGGCTAGAGTCACCGTCCCGTTGAAGCCGTTCGTGGCCGTTACCGTAATGGTCGAAGTCCCGACTGCGCCGGCGGAGGCGATGATCACCGCCGCGCCCGCCAAAGTATAGCTGGGAGTGGCTACAAAGCCGGGCCATCCCGTGACCAGGTTGTAGGCGTCCACCGAACCCAGACCGCTGACCTGGTCATAGCCGACGGCTGCGGTGTACCCCATGGAGCCGGAGCTGGGACAACGTAGATTTACGGGATCGCTGCTCGGCGTCCCCGGAGTGCACGGCATCATGTTGTTGCCGGTAGTCACGTCATGAAATGCGCCCGGGGTGGTTCCAAGCAGAGGGTAAAGCACCGGGTTGATGTTTCCCAAACCTGCTGGATGGACGGCCTGGTCGAGCAGAGCAACGATGCCGGCAAACGTAGGCGCGCCAGCGGATGTGCCGCCTACCGCATCGATCTGGCTTGCAGCGTTAAGAAATCCATTGGTGCAGTCAGCCGCTGTTCCCGGAGGCGACGAACAGAACACATAGGGATCGTGATTATTCGAAGCATTCAACGCGACATCAGGAACATTGCGGCCTCCAGCAATTAAACCGTGGACGCCAGTCTGCCAACTCGGCACCGCAAAAA
>DATBAX010000377.1:0-44816 GCA_036271275.1 Terriglobales bacterium | reverse complement strand
CGCGTGAGGACGATGACCTCCGATGCCAATTGCAGCTTGTCATTCACCGCGACCGTAGCCGGATCGAGATAAATGTCGTAGCTCTTACCGTCGGTAGCGTTTTTCAAAACCAATAATCCCGCTCTGAGATCCAATCCGATCACGTGTCCTGCGAAGGTGAAGTTGGATCCCGGGGTGGCAAGAATGCTGATTTCACTGGCGGTGTCGCGATCGTCTTTTTGCTGGGCGTCGAATTTGATGCTTACCAATGTGCCGGAAACCAATTCAGCGGCGGAACCTGCGGCATTGCGAGCGCTATCGGTGAACCGCGTTGAAGGTACCACCCTCAGTTTCAGTGGTTCGGGCGAAAGCGCATCGCGGACAATCAGTTCGCTTTTTTCGGCGTTATAGCTCATCACCACTCCATGGCTCATGCCGTCGGAGCCCGCGGTTTTTAGCCGAATATTGCGAGCGAAGATGGTGCCACTATTCAGAATCGTGTCAACGTAAACGCGATCGCCTTTATGGAGATCGCTAGCGGATGCCGGAGATCCATCCTGGAAAATATGGGTACGGGTGTCGAAGGCGACGTTCATTTTGCCGCCGCCGAAGACGTCCACTGTGAGCTGGTCCTTGACACGATCCAGTTTCCGGATGGTGCCCCCGACCAGAGAGGTATTTTTCGGCGACAGCGCGGGCAAATCTGGAACCAGGCTGGCAGGATCCAGGGCGTTGTCAGGACCCCGGTCGATTGGCGCCGGGCCGTCCGAAGAGCGTACCGGCGCAGACGAGTCCAGGACGGATTGAGCAGGCGTTCCTTGACCGTAAGCGGCAGCAGTAAACGCGAGCCCCGCCAGAATAACTCCCGATAGCGTTTTCGATCTAAAGTCGCCCATAAACAGCCTCCGACAAGCTTTATCCAGTTCGGGGTATTCGATGCCAGAAACCTCACCTGGGGCGGCCTGGTTTTGGAGAAAAAATGACCCTTCAGGCGACAAACGGAGGGGTGAAATTTGCATCCTAGATTCGCTAAGTCCCGTAAGTAGAGAGGGTTTCGCTATGGATAGGAAGTTGTGGCTGGCAGCAGTTGCGATGGGTCTAACGTTCAGTATGGGGTCGCAGGCCCATGCGGGCGATTTAAAAATCACCCTCCCAAAACGCAGCATTTCGACCCCCGTGCAGCGCCTGAATCAGAAGGGGGTTGAGGCGGTCCGCAGCCACAATTATGGCAAGGCTGAGGCACTTTTTTACAAGGCTTACCTTCTGGATCCGGACGATCCCTTCACACTTAACAACCTGGGTTACGTTTCAGAGATGCAGGGGCAGGTGGATCGCGCGCAGGAGTTTTATGCGCAAGCGGGAAAACAACCTACCGATGCGGTTATTTATCGGGCGAGTTCAGACCGCCAGAATGGGAAAAAAGTCGAAAACCGTTCGGTGAACGAAGCCCTGAACATATCGCCGCAATCGCTTCAAGTGAACCATGACAATGTCGAAGCGGTCAGGTTGTTATCACAGGGACGCGCATCCGAAGTTGATTTGCTTCTACAGCAAACGCTCAAAACCGACCCGCACAACATTTTCACCCTGAACAATATGGGAGTTGCGAAGGAGCTCGAAGGCGAGTCGGACGACGCGTTGAAATATTATGCGGCCGCCGCGGCCGACCACTCCGATGCAGCCGCGCTCGTGACCGTTAATAGTGCATGGCGAGGAAAGCCAGTCAGTGAAATGGCTGCGCAAAACGCCAGAAGTTTGCGTAATCGTTTGGAGAGCCGCAACGGCCCGGATGTGAAGTTGGCGGAGTTTAATCTGCGCGGCGTTTCGGCGGTGAACCGAAACGATCTCACTACCGCGCAACAAGATTTCCGGGCGGCGTACGCGCTTGATCCCAACAATGCATTCGCCATAAATAACATTGGCTACCTGTCCGAGATGCAAGGCGACCAGGAAACCGCTGAGTTCTTTTACGACCGGGCGAAGATTGGAACGGGTGCAAATGCTTCCGTAGGACTAGCCACCCGCCGCGCCGCGGAGGGCTCGAAGTTGCTTCAGGTCGCTTCCGCCAACGATGCCAAAGTACAGGCCAAGACTGTCGAGGAACGTAATATGCGTCGCCAGCGCAATGAACCGATTGTGCTAAGGCATCGTGATAACACTCTCGTAGTGGAGCCCACTGCAACACCAGCGGCTCCGCCAGCGCAATAGCGGATTGCCTAGAAATCGCCTTCCTGAAAGCGTCCGATATCGGACTCAGGATCATAGGTGAGATAGCGTACAAGATTCTTTGAGTAGCGCAGAAGCGTGTTGAAGTTGGTGTAATACCAGCAGCAGCGCGTCATCTCGGGCGAGAGGCCGCAGATAAACCTGAAATCGTTCCACTGAGAAGGAGAATCTGCCAGCATGGCTGCGGCCATGCGATGGTTGCCGTCCAGAATCGTCAAAGGACTTTTGCCGTCGATCCCGATGAGCAATACGGTGGGGTTGGCAAGGTTGTGCTGCATGGAATAACTCAGAAGCCGCAGTTTTTCGAAAAAGGCGTCCCTGGGCGTTTCGTCGAGTTTGAAGCGGATGCGTTCGACGACATCCTTCAACTGAAAACTGCCCTGCGCTACCCGCCGCCACTGCGCCCTTGGGAAAAAGCGAATACGTTCCAGATCTTCAATCCTCATATCGACCAGAAACCATTTTGTGCTTTCCGGGAGTTCCCGCCACATCGCGCCGCGGCGCAAAAATAGCAGAGATTGCCGCACCGCATTTTCCCTGGTGTTGGTGAAATCGGGATGCTTGACCAGGGAATCGAATTGCTCGCGATATTCATCGAAATCCAGATGATGAAATTCGCTCCTCAGAAATTCGGCGATCACCTCTTGCTCGGACAGGGCGCGGCGTAGGCGCAGGCTGCGGTGATTGCCATAGACTTGTGGCGTGAGGTGACGCCACAGAAAAGGCACCATCAGTACAGCCAGCAAGATAACCATCAAAACTAGCTGGACCAGGATCACCTCAAGCAGGGTTTGATGAAGAAGGCAGATCCCCAGGACCAGAGCACCGCTGAATGCCAGTTGCAGCCAACTGGTGTTCGCGATCTTGCGGGACATCTCATAGGTGACGATTACAGAGCTCAGCGAATAAATTCCGGCGGTAACGGCATACAGAATCAGGAGCGGGGCGAGAGCGCCATAATCGCCGAGTTGAAAGTGAGATCCGAAGAGCGTTTTCCACAGAAAACCGGGAACCAGCCACAGGCCCAAAATCAGAACAGTCAAAATGCCAAGAACCAGCAGCAGGGAAGTAAACAAAACGCGGCTGCCTTCATTCTCATCTTCGCCGGCCCCGGCGGAAACTGGAAACATGGTGTGCATGACCGACCATGCGCACATGTTGACCAGACGGCCTACCAACGCGATTGCGGCATAGAATCCGGCTTCGGCAGGCGGAAAAAAATGTTTTACCAGAACGATGTCAAAGTTGTTGATGATGGTCTGACCGGAAAAGAAAACAATGGCCTGCAAACCTTCACGAGCGGAAATCGCAATTTCTTTGAAACTCAGTGAAGTCGGTCCCGGACTCGGGAGCGCGACGAAATAAGAGACGACAACTGCCACCACACTTGCGACTACAGCCCCTTTGACTCCCAAGCCAAGTTGGATGAGCACATAGGCTCCGGCCAAACGCGCCATGCCTTCCACCATGAAATTAATGGCAAGAGGCCCGAAGGCATGAATTCCCTGAATGTATCCGCGGCGTACGCCAAGGGGGATGTAAAAAACTGTCCCGAGGGCGAGCAAGGAAATAAGAAAAGGGTCGGGCAGGTTGAGATAGCTGGTGAGGGGCGCCTTTAGTAGAAAAAGGACTGCACCGATAGCCATCCCAGCGATCCACGAACGCTGATGAAGAGTCGCGAAAATAGTAGCGCGGCTTTCCGCCGACGGGCTGGTGGCAATGTGTTTTGCGCATACGACCTGAAACGACAGCGTTATGCACGACAGCAGGGTCAGGATCGTATAGACCGCGGTAGCGTGGGCGAATCCGGTGGGGCCGAGAAGGCGAGCAGTGATTACGTTGTAAACGAGATTGGTGATGCCAACCAGTCCCGATCCGGCGAGCAGGGTGAGGCTGCCGCCGATGAGCTTGGATTTTAGCGTTCTCGAAGGCGTCAGCGATGCCGCAGGATTCGTGGTCCCGGACGGTCCGCTCACATCGCTTTGTTTCGTGTCGATCATTGACTAAATTCGGAGGGCATGGGAAGCGCTGCGTTTAAAACAGATTGAAGTGGATGACCGGAAGAATGGTGCTCTTCGAGGATCCGGCGAAGTTGTAGAAAGTTTGCTGCTGAAGTCCAACCGAGACTCGAAACGGATACGCTACAGGCGCACCTCCAGTGCCGTCTTTTGAAGTCCTCTGAACTGGTCGCATGTAGGAAACCAGAAATTCGCTCTGCGCGTTGTCGTACTCGTGGTAGCCCGCTCCCCGGGAAAGCAGGAAAGATCCTTGCACATTCCATCGTGGATTGGCGCGGAATTCAAATCGAGCGCCCGGCAGAAACGCTTGCGCGGTAGCGTAGTTCCTGTTCTGCACCCGCCACGATCGCAGGTCTTCGGCGAGGACGGCTACGGTCAGCCGGCTCGTGAACTTTTGCTGCAGTCCCACATAGCTAGAAGTATTGAAATATTCCTGAATGATGGGATTAAAAAGTAGATCGCGGGCGGTGTAACCGGCCAACAGCGAAGTGCGTCCCCAGGGACGTCCGACGGTAAATTCAAGGCTGCCAGCGGCATCACGCGAGTGCAGGTTCTGATCGGTAAACGGTCCAGCCTCGCGAATGACACTGGCGTTCAAAGAAATCCAGTTAAAAAATGAACTGGTAGAAATGTAGAGGAACTGGCGGAAGAGGTCTTGATTCATGAACGTCGGCGAGATGGTGTCGCGCCGGACGGTGAACTGAAGTCCGCCATTGAAAGTCACGGTGTTCGTGCCCAGATGAAGCACAGGAGTGATCCCACCGTTGAAAAATGTGTCATACGTGTTGCGGTCCTGAATCACGTTCACGCTGGGAAAAAGCAGCCGGCCAGTGGTCATGCTTTCGCCGGCCACACCAGAAATTATCGGCAGGTTGCCAATATGAATCCGGTAGTTAGATTCGGCTAAACTTTGGAAAGAATGCCGCGGAGGCGGCAGCAGCGCGGGATTAGTGACGCCAAGAATTTTGGCGTCCAAAGTGTAGACATTGATGTCTTCCAGTGACGGTGCAAACGAGGCCTGAGGCGAAATACTGATATTCGGATTGAGCTGCCGCCCCTCTTCGCTTACCAATTCTTGCTGTGCGAACTGTGTGATGTCCTGATTCTCGGGGCCGGCGACGGTGCTGGCTTGCGCGAACGTGGAAAGAGCATGGACCGTGTCCTGACGCTGCCTGTATAAGTTTGCCGAGGCCATCATGTAATCGTAGTCATCGCGTGAGTCATTCTCGGCGCCGACCTTGGCCAGCGCTTCTTCAGCCTTGCCAGTTTGTCCCTCCGCGAGATAAGTGTTAGCCAGCCCGATGCCGACGGTTCGAGGATTGGCTCCCGCCTGGCGCGCTTTATCGAAATAAGTTTCCGCCAGATCGAAGTCGTGCATCGCCAGAAAAATATTGGCAGCTTCTTCGATGTCGTCCGCAGTGACCGTGCCGTGATCGGCGCGTGCTTCGGCAAAGCCAAGACCAATTTGCCGGCGTGCGTCATCGTAATGGCGTTGCCGCAAGAATACTTGTGCGATCGCTAATCGCACGCCAACACGATCTTTGCTGGGAAGATCGATGGCGCGGGCGAAGCGCTGCATGGCGGCGTCCTGATCCCCAAGGAGTAAGAGAGCATCGCCGGTGGCCATCCAGATCTCCACCTGGTTGTTTCCGTATTGTTCCGCCAGTTGGACATCGTGGATCGTCTCCTGCCTCAGTCCCTCCCGGGCATGCACCTGCGCTTTCAGAGCATAGATAGTGGGGTTATTAGGGGACAACTTTTCGGCGGCATCGAGCGCGGTTATCGACTGCTGAAAGCGATGCATGCGATAGAGGGTGTCCGCGTAAGCTAACTGAGTAACGAGGTCATTGGGAGTTTCACGCAAAGCTGCCCGATACTCAGGTTCGGCGTGGGCGAAATCCTGCTCCTGCCGGAATCCCTCGGCCCGCGCGAGATGCCATGCATGGGATTCTCCGAGAATTTTCTGGGCGGCGTCTAACTGGGCGAGGGCGGGTTTCGGCCGATGTAGTTGCAGATAGGCATATGCCAACCCGAGATGGGCCTCCCCATAATCAGGCTGTAACTGGATAGCAGTCTGGAAATCCTTTACCGCTTTGCCGGCTTGATGAAGATCATTCAAAACGAAGCCGCGATTTGCGTAGCCAGTCGTCATCTTCGGATCGCGTTCGATGGCGCGAGTGAAATCGGCAAGCGCTTCCTCCGATTGTCCGTCATGAACGTGCAGGTAGCCTGCAATCAGGGCGAGGTCGCGGTCCTTCGAAAGGATGGGATCGTATTTGGCTATCAGTTCTGAAGCTTCCTTGTAGCGACCGAGATAGTAGAGATCGTAGGCGAGGTAAACGATGCCTTCCCGGTCGTGAGGAAGTTTCTCGATCACCGCATAGCCAAGTTTCGCCGATTCGGCGTATTCGCCTTTCAAGGTGAGATAGCGTTCGCGTTCACGGCTTACCTGGGGGCTATTGTTCATCTTGCCGCTGGAACGATCCAACCAAACCTTAGCCAATTCAGGATTGTGCGATTCGAGTGCGGCATTCGCGCCTCCTGCAACGATCAGGGGATTGCTGGGCATCCGCTGATAGGCGTTTGCGTAGTTCGTCTCCGCCGAATGGAATTTTCCTTCGGCGGTATACAAATCTCCCAACGCAAGATACGGGGCAAAATCTTTAGGATGCGCATTCGCTGCGCGGGTGAAATAGGTTTCGGCAAGTTTTGCGTCACCGGCGTCGCGAGCCAGATAACCTAGAGATGAAAGCGCGGTTCGATTATGGGCGTCCAGCTCCACGACTTTTGAAAACGTAGCCTGCGCGGCATCTTTTTGGCCAATCTTCCACTGCAGACTGCCGTAGTTCAAAAGCGAATTCACATTGGAAGGCGCAAGGGCCAACGCTTCCTGTAGATCTTTGTCGGCGGCGTCGAGATTGCCTGATCCGGCTTCGATGGCCGCCCGCAGCCTCAGCATCTCCGGCCGTGATCCGGCGGATACAGTTGCCTGGTTAATCGACGACATCGCGGAATCCAATTGCTGCTTCGCCCCAGCTTCATCTTCCTGGCGGAGATCCAGTTCATACAGGTTAAGCCGCAGCTCGATTGGATAGAGAGGACCCTCAGGGACGTGCGCCGGCAGATTATTCAGTGCAAGAGTGTATTCGGCACTCGCGTCGGCAATGCGATCTTCCGATTCAGCGATCGAGCCTAGGATCGCATGCAGACGATAATGATTGCTGTCGATGCGGCGTGCGCCTTCGAGAAATGCACGGGCCCCATCACTCTGGCCCAAACCAACTAAAGCCTGAGCAGCGCTGAGATCGAGTCCGATATTGCCCTTTGCGCTTTTGGCCAAGCGGGTATACAAATTTGCCGCTTGTTGTTGCTTCCCGGCCACCTGATAGGTGTAGGCCAATTCGGCTTGCACGTCGGGATTCTTCGACGGAAGCTGTTGCAGGGTCGAGATTGCCAGGTCGTACCGTCCTTGCTCTCGATATTGCCCAGCGACCGCGCGCAACACTTCGGGATCTTTCGGAGCGCGGGCTTTGGCGCGGTTCAGGTAGCGGTCACTCTCTTCCGGCTGTCCAAGCCGTTCGTAAGCGTGGGCGATCAACAGGTCGGTGTGAGCGGACGCTTGCAGCGTGTCGGCTCGTTTCAGCATTTCAAGAGAATGGTTCGGATCGGAATTCAATAGAAGCTCGCCCGCAAGCTGCAAGCTGTTGGCATCTTTCGGATTCGCTTCTACGACTCGTTGGAGCAATTGCGCCGCTTCTGCATCGCGACCCATCTTGGCGTAAGTCTGTGCAAGTCCCGCCATGCCGTTCACGGAATTGGGGTGAATCGAGAGCCCGTGATTGTAGGCATTAACCGAAACCTGATAACGGTCACCCAGCCGGGCGGCGTAGCCGAGCAGAAACCAAAGCTCGGCATCCTGCGGAGCGGATTTAGCGGCCTTCTCCGCAAAGTTGATGGCGGCCGGGTAGTCATTTCTTTTCAATGCATCCTGCGCGGCGTGGGCCTGGCGCGATACTTCAATGCTGGATCCCCAACCCAGGTTCGAGCCCTGGTCGGGGGCATCCGTGGCTGGCGTCTTCTGGTTCTGGCTATTGGATGCTGGCGTCTTGCCTTGACCGCCAACGTCGTACGTTTGAGGTAAAGCGTAACTACAACAAAACACAGCCCAAAAGCTCGCGAGTAGTAGTTTGCTTTTCAAGTTTTAGAGCTCACCTTCCGCACACCTGTTCCTGCGGTGGCCATCAGATGCCTCTCCAGGGATTCAGGCTGCTTTTTGGCTCGATACGCTGTCCTTAATAAGGAAGCCGAAAGATAAAGCCCGGTAAACCTCTAAGAGGGTTTCTGAATCCAAGTGTCGCGATGAAACTTTGGACAAAGCGGAATGTATATCGTGAATAGCGCGCAACCCTACTCTCGTCCAATTCCTCTTGGCGCGATCGTCCTTGTAGCATTGGCGATTCAAGGTCCATTGCTGGCCATGCAACTGCCCGCAGGCTCGTTTGACACGAACTTTCATATCTTTTTTGCTTCGCACTACGCGCACCATTGGTTTCAGCCCTGGAATGAAAAGTGGTTTGGCGGTTTTTCTCAAACTACTTATCCGCCGCTAACTCATCAGTGGATTGCCCTGCTATCGAACGTTGTCGGTTTGAAGATGGGTTACATGCTGGTGCAGTTGATTGCGATCCTGTTGTTGCCGGTGGGAGTATTTCGTTTTGCCAAAATTTGGGTGGATGATCGGGCGGCTAGTTATGCCGCACTGGGTACCGTCTTTCTCGGATCGCTGGCATTCCTGGTCTACCAGGCCGGACAACTTGCAACGGTCGCTTCTGCCGCTCTTTACCTGAATGCTCTGCCTTATTTCTACGAATGGATCACAGAAGCGCGAGGCCGATCATTTATCAAGGGTCTGGTGGTCAGTCTTACCGCCGCTGCTGCTCATCACGTGACGCTTATCTTCGGCGCAGTGCTCTTTGCTGGACCCGTGTTTCTAACCGCCTTTCTGGATGCACGCGATGAACGAGTTTCAGGGACCGCCGGCGGAGTAGTTTCGCGGGCGGTAGCCTTTGCCATTGCAGTCGGTGTGGGAGCGGGCGTGGTGCTTTTGCCTTATTGGCTGGCGATTATTCAACATCCCATTCACCAGATCCCGATTCCTCACGACAGCCGCGCCAACTTCCTACTGAACTCGATTACGGGAATCAATTACTTCATCATTCCTTATGGCGCTTTGATCCTGGCGTTGCCGTTCATTTTGATTCGAGGAGCGTCTTCGAGACGGCTCGTGCCTCTACTACTAGGCTTTTGGCTGACATTCATTTTTGGATTGGGCGGTACGACGCCTTTACCAAGATGGTTGCTGGGCCGGGCTTTCGACATTTTGACTTTTGAACGATTTACGTTCTGGGCGACCTTGCTGGCCATGCCGATCGTTGGCCTGCTGGCGATTAAGTTGCTGGATCGCTTTGGTACAAAAGCGGCAGTCGGCCTTTCTCTGGCCGCAGTCGTGACCCTGGGAGCTGCGTTGGGATGGCTCGAGGTAAATCCGTACCGTCCTGCGGCGCCGATCAACGTCGATCCGGTCGTGGCATTTCTGAATCGCGATGGTCATGACCAATATCGCTACATCACATTGGGCTTCGGCAGTGTCCTCGCCAAAGTTTCGACCTACACCGATGCAGGCAGCGTGGATGGAGACTACAATTCGGCCCGCCTTTTGCCGGAGATGACCCACTATGGTTCAGCCCAGCTCACCAATTCCAAGTTCTATGGTTCGGCCGGAATGGCGTCGCTGCGGGCAATGCTTGAGCATGCCAACCGCTACGGACTGAAATACATTTTCGTCCACGACGCTTACTACGAGCCGATGCTTACGTTTGCCGGCTGGCGCAAGATCGAAACCTTTAACAACGGCGATATAACCGCGTGGTCGAAAGACGACGTGCCACCGGCCCGGAAGATTGCTTCGGACGCGGTCCCTGCACCCTGGCAAGGTTTGCTTTGGGGAACGTTGCCCATAGGAGTTAGTTTTCTGGCAATCCTCTTTGAACTTTTTTTGCCTAAAGAGCGTCGTTTACGAAGGCCTGTAGAAGTGCCGGCCCATGTTGAGCATTCCGTGGCCTGAGGCGTCGAGTCTAAGAGGCATTTGATAAATATGAGAAGAGCATTACCAATCATTCTGGTTGTCGTGACCGCAGGTCTGGTGGCTCTCGCGCTGATGGGGCCCGGCCCCGCAGCGGGTACTGTCGGAGTTGCACGCGGTTCTGCCGTCTACGGCCTGACCGCAAAGAGCGACACGCCGGAACACGCGATCGACCATCTTCTGGGCGAGGTCAAGCGACGCAACTGGGACAATGCTTTTTCCGCAGTTTCCAGGACGAGCGGGGTGAATGAGCCTGCTTTTATTCAGGATTGGCTGGGCTCCAACGGAAGCTTGCGGTCGTTCTCCGGATTGGAAGGGTTTGAATCCCGGCCTATGCATGCGACCGACAACGATGCGCAACTTCGCGTGCGTTTGCATTGGACAACACCTGTGGGGCCGATCGAAGAATCCCGTGACTTTAAGCTGATTCGAGAAGGCGATGTTTGGAAAACTGTCTGGCCCAAGATCGAGATACCGAATGTGCCGGCCCAGGTAATTCCCGTGACTTTCCTGCGCTGGGACCTGGTCAGCGGAGGCGCCGGCGATGAATGGGGATCGAAGAATATCGACGCGCCCCATGTGCGCATCATTTCCATGAACGCGGTCGACCTCGCGGAAGGCGTGGTGGTAATGGGAGAAGTAGTGAACGAGGACGCGATTCCCGCTTTTGTGAATGTGAATGCGACACTCGTCGACGGGTCGGGCAATGCGTTGGATGATGAAAGCAGCTTCGACAAAATCGATCACGTCTTGCTACCGAAACAGGTGACGCCTTATCGCATCGACTTTCCGAACTTTAATTTGAAGGACGTCAAGAACGTTCGCATGGATATCAAAGCCGCATTGGTCCCAGCTTCCGCAGATCCGGTCATCGGGATCATGAACCAGAAGATCGATACCGACGCCCAGGGAAAGAGTGTGTTGCGTGGAGACTTGCTAAATCAAAGCGGTCAGACCGTCAACATTCCGCACGTGATCGCAAGTTTCTACGACAACACCGGCAAGGTGGTTTGGGTTGCGGACGGTTACGTGGACCAGGCATTAGTTGCGCAATCGTCTGAACCGTTTTCGCTTGAGATCCCGAGAAGTATCGCAGCGAAGGCACAGAATTTTCATGTCGTGGTTAACCACTACAATTTGGGTAAAGATTAGGCATGCGTAGCCTCCTGCTAATTTGCGCAGCTATCGGGCTGGCGGGCGTCTGTGTGGCGCAGGACCTTCATGTGCCGGATTCGGTTGTCGCCGGAGATGATGCGGTCATTTCGACCACGGGAAGCGGCGACGCCACTTTGTATTTGCTCGGCCCGGGAATATCGCGAAAGAAAGATGTCAGTCTTGGCTCGGACGTTCGTATCTCGCCACAAGATCTGCGGCATGCCGGCAACTATGTTGCAGTGTTGTGTTCCGGGACGTGTCGCAGTGCAAGTTTCTATGTGACCGCAGCGAAGCCGGCAAGTCTGGCATTTCTGGTTCATCCGTCGCGCGTTGCGGTGTCGCAAAGCGACGCGGTCAGTGGCGTCGTACTACCGTTTGATGAGTACCACAATCTGGTGCTCGCACCGGTGGGGATTAACTTTCAGATGAATGCCGGGAGTACGTCATTGCTGTCCCGTCCAGCCCGGACGGTGGATGGGGTTGCATGGTTTCGCACCACATCGGGCAAGGCATCGGGTATCGTGCAGGTGAACGCTACGCTTGACGATCTGTCGGCGCGGCGTGCAGTGCAGCAAGTGGCTTCGGATCCCTGCAATTTGCGCATCAGTGGACAGCGGACCCCTGCCGGCATTCTGGTGCAAACTGAACCTGTACACGATTGTGCCGGAAACCCTGTGACCGACGGAACCATCGTTACCTTCACCGCCATCGGCGCGAACGGGAAAAGTACCGTGGATGCTCCCATCAAGCAGGGAATCGCTCGCGCGCAGATGAAATCATTAGGTGCGACGTCGATTTCGGTCGCATCCGGCGTGGTCATGGGGAACGAGCTTCGCATAGGAGCGCAACCATGAACCGTCAAATTTTCCTGGCTGTGTTCGCTTTGCTTTTGGCTTCATCGTTCTATTCTTATGCACAGGATGCGGCTGTGCAGGTGCAGTTGGATTCAAAGAAAGCTGGTCCACGTACGGTAGAGTCCCTGACCGAGCGCGGAATCGTTCGCGATTATCGTCTGGCCTGGACGAGTATGTCGCGCGCGCTCGAGTTCAACAATCCAGATTCTTTGAACGGATCTTTCGTCGGAGAAGCGAGGCAATGGCTGCGCCAGACGGTCACCAACCAGACTCCTGGCCTTAGGCAAAAATATGTGGAGCAGGGTCACAGACTTGAAGCGGTATTTTATGCGCCGGAAGGCGATGCCATCGAACTGCACGACACTGCCCAATATCGCTTGCAGCTAATGGACGGAGAAAAGCTCGTCTACGATCAGCCAATGGTTGTGCACTACGTAGTGCTGATGACTCCAAGTTCCGACCGATGGATGGTTCGTCAACTCCAGGCTGTGCCTGAGTTTTAGAAGTTCGCGATCTCCCGCCAACCGCGGCATTCCGTCAAGCATCCTACATCCACGAGAAATTCAAAACACATCATCTAACGAGATTACTGGAGCTAAAATTTTGAACGCGTTGTTGTCGATCATGATGTTGTTTGTTTTGGTGTCGAAGGGGTGCGCGGCTCCCGCTATCGATCAGGCTTTGCAGAAAGCTCAGGCGCCGGCGTCCGCTCCGAAACTTCTGGCAATCTATATGCCCTGGTTTGGTGACCATACGCACAAAGACGTCGGCTATTCCAGCCAGAATCCGGTTGTCCTGCGCAAGCAAATCCAGCAGGCTCACAACCTTGGAATCTCAGCTTTTGTGGTGGATTGGTACGGTGAGAGCCGTCCTTATTCCGATCACAATTTTGCACTGCTTCAGCAAGCCGCGAGTGAAGGACACTTCCAGGTCGCTCTTCTATATAACGAATCGGAGGATGCGGACGCGTACGCGACCGACGACACGATTTCCGATTTTGACAAAGCCTATCAGTCATACATCGGGCCCCATGCCAAATATCGGGACGCCTACCTCACTTATGACGGAAAGCCGATGATCTTCATTTTTCCCAAGGCTGGCCACGTCAACTGGCAGCGGGTGCGTGAGCATTGCAGCAATTGGGAAGTGCCGCCTTTGTTCATCTACAAAGATCAGCCGCCAGCCGATTTAGCAAACGACTTTGCGGGATCGTATGCGTGGGTCCAACCCGGACAAGGCGGTTGGGCCGCCGACGGCAGCAATTGGGGCGAGCATTATCTTGAGAACTTTTACAAAACGATGAAGGACAAGCATCCCGACAAAATTGCGATTGGAGGGGTATGGCCCGGCTTCGATGATTCCGCGGCGAAATGGGGGCTCAATCGTCACATGCAAAGCCGCTGCGGAAAGACGTTCAACGACACGCTCAACTTTTATCGTCATGTGTATGACAATTCGAATCCCCCTCCGTTCTTGTTGATTGAAACCTGGAATGACTATGAGGAAGGCACGGCCATCGAACGCAGGACGACCGAGAAGGGATGCGGTAACGATCAGCCAACGCAGCACTGAGTGAAGCGAAACACTCGAAACAGTCAACAACCTGCCGGGCGATTTCTCCATCCAAGCAATGCCGGAAGGTAAGTTGTCGCAACTGCGCAAAAATGAGTGGAGAATTATGAATGACGGTAATAATTCCGCGAAGTGTCTGACGTTGCTTTCGCAACTGCTGCTGGCACGCGAAGAAGACGATCCGAGCTCAATGCTTTCGCAAGCGGTCGCCGCATTTGATCTGCGGAATCTTAGCGACCTCTGGACGATGGCAATGTCTCACCATGTAATCCTGCGCTCATTCCCGCGCCTCCGTCGTCTTATTGCGGAGAGAAGTCGAGACTCCGCGGACCGGCTTGATCGAGCTATCGTCACAGAGGCAGGGCGAGTGCGTCATGCTTTGTCTTTCCTCTCGCCGATTTGTAGCGCCCTGGAAGACGCCGGCGACGTCGTGGTCATAAAGTCGCTCGACCATTGGCCTGATATTGGCAGTGACCTTGATCTCTATACCAACGGCAACGCTGGCGACGTGGTCGCCATTATGCGTGATCGCTTCAAGGCTCGTGTAGACAAGAGAAGCTGGGGCGACCGGTTGGCGAACAAGTGGAACTTTATTGTCCCCGGCTTGCCCGAATTGGTGGAGGTGCACGTGGCCCGTTTGGGCCAAACCGGAGAGCAAATCGCAATCACGCAGTCCCTCATCAAGCGATCTCGGACTGCGCAGTTTGGTTCTCAAACATTCCGAGTGGCCGCCCCGGAAGACCGCATCGTCATCAGCACACTGCAGCGGATGTATCGGCACTTCTATATCCGGCTTTGCGACATGGTAGACAATGCCGCTCTGGTCGAGTCAGGCGCAATTGATTATTCCTATTTGAAATCCCTGGCAACCTCGGCGGGGCTTTGGGACGGCTTGGCCACCTACCTGGTTATCGTGTCTGGATATGTTGAGTCCTATCGCGGCCAAGGCATGGCGCTGCCGGCATTGGTGACCGACGCCGCGCGATTTGGCAATGAGCTGGTTCACCTGCGACGGAATTTCTTGCGGGTGCCTATCTTTCCTCAGAGTGTAGGTTTCTACGCTTCCGAATGGAAAAGGTTATTGCTCAACGGAGAGATCCTGAGCACGATGCGTTTGAGTTTGCTTCCCGGGTTGGCCACTGCCGCAGCCTTGGAGTTGAAAGTGACCGGCAGCGACAAAGGCATTTGGTAAGGGAGGCATGGCCCCTTTGGTTAGAATTCTTGTGGTGGATGACAATCCTGCCGTGCGGCGTTATCTTCGTGCTGCCCTTGAGCAACAGAGTATAGACCATGTTTGCGAAGAGGCCCGTACCGGCGGGGAAGCTTTACAGCGAGTAAAAGATACTGTGTTTGACGTTGTGCTGCTCGATCTTCAGATGCCCGATCTGAATGGGCTCGACGTGGCCCGGATTATCTCGCAGCTATTCCCGGAAATGCCAATCCTGATGGTCACGATCCACCTTTCGGAACAGTTGGCCATCGAAGCCCGGAACGCGGGGATTCGTAGCGTTTGCGACAAATCGAATCTGGGATCAATCATTGCCGCCGTGGACACGCTATTGCAAGAGTCCGTCAGAAAAAACCTGGCTACGGATTTACGCTGATTGTTGCGGATACATCACTGGCTTAATGTGTGGCGCCGCCTGCGTAATAGTGTCCGATTCGCGCATTGACAGTGAGATCTGCGTATCCGGGGGCGTGCGCTTCCACGTGGAGAGATTTCTCGTTTGGCTTGGCGTTCTGGTTCTTCCTCTTATACGAGATGATGTACTGAGATCGGATATCGTGCGCTATGGTCCGTGTTATCTGCTCCACCTGGTCGAGACTGTCAGGAAAGTAGGCGACTCCGCCAGTCACCTGTGCCAGTTCCTGCAGCGCTTCCTGTCCGGGGTCCCGCATTTCTCCTCCCATCAAGCCAACGGCGTATAACGTGGGGCCATTCGTCTGCTGCAATCTATGGGAGGCCTCTTGTAAGGTTTCCTGGCTCATGTTGTCCTGGCCATCGGTAATGACGAGAAGCACTCTCTTTTCGAGGCGGGGATTATTCGTGAGGTGCGTGGCCGACGCGATGATCGCGTCATACAGAGCAGTGTTGCCGGTGGACGAAACCTGGTGCAATGCGGCTTCCAGCAGATGCACGTCGGAGGTGAAATCCTGGTCCAGATAATAATTCTGCCCGAAGTTCACCACAAAGATTTCGTCGTCAGGATTGCTGGCGCGGATCAGGTTTAGGACAGCTCGATTGACCTCGTCTCTTTTGTCACGCATGGAGCCGGAGTTATCGACCACGATGCCGATGGCGACGGGAACATCCTGACGCCGGAACGATGTGACGGTCTGCGCTACACCGTCTTCAAAAACAGCGAAAGCGTTCTTGTCCAAAGCTGGGATCAGATTGCGCTGGGCATCGAAGACGGTGGCGTGCAATACGACTTCTTCCACCTGTTTCCGAAACACGAATGTGCCGGAGTCATCCGCACTGGGTTCCTGAACTGCCGGTTGTGGTGCGGACGCAGGTGACGTCCCGTTTTCGGACGGGCCTGTCTGCACGGGGGGCGTTGTATTTGCAGGTGCAGAAGTTTGCGGTGCAACGGTTTGCGCAAACGCACCTGAAAGCAGAGTAGCGAAAACAAGAATGATCGCGCCCGTACGTCCCGCCTCGGTGAGTCCCATGGAAACCCCTTTGAACATGCGCTTTAAATTTCTGATTTTGAGGATCTGGCGGCCAAAGATGGCTTCCATGCGGTCAAACTGCAAAGGCCCGGCACGGGCCACCGTGTGCAGTCACTCCTTATTAGGGATATGGCCACCAGAATCTTCCCCAAAGCCTATAGGTAATGGGGGAAGTGCAGACATCGGGTAAAGCGTGTACTCATACCGCTTTCTTAACCTATGCGGGAAAGCCCGCAGGTGTGGATTCGCCATGGACATCCTGTGTGCGGATTCTTGCAACTAAGCCCGCAGAGTTTGGAGGCCAACATGAAAAGCGTACTTAAGACTTTGCTCAAGACGGGTTTGTGCATACTGGATCAAGCGGACGGTGAGGTTCGTGACCGCGTGTCCTCTCGAGTAGACGATGTGACGAGTCGGGCAAATCGGGTCTATGGTGAAGCCTCGCAGCGTCTCGACCGGGCCACGAAAGCCATTCGTGGCGAAGACGATCATACTTTGCGGAACACGGTCACCTTTTTGGCGGGAATCGGAATTGGAGTGGGCGTCGCTTTGCTTTGCGCACCCTCGAGCGGAGCAGAGATGCGCGACTCGATCCGATCAAAAGTTTGGAATATCGGCCAACAAGTCGAAGAGGAGATCGCGTAGCACTCACTATTTGCTTTTTCGTAGCTGCATTCTGGCCGGATCGAACTTTGCACGACGGAAGGGCTTGACGATGGCGACGATAGATGATGTCCCTAACAAACAGGCTTCCAAATCGACCCCGTTAGGCACGGTAGTGCGCACGGATGCGGCCGGAAAGCCGGTTCGAAACATAATTCTGTCATCTCTACCTGACCGAGAATTCAGGTTGCTCAGGCCTCATCTCGATCCTGTGGAACTGCCGCAACATTTGATTCTGAATGAAGCTGGCGACAAGATTCATTTCGCCTATTTCCCCAATGATGGGATGACTTCACTGGTTGTCGTTACTCACGACGGCCAAAGTGTAGAGGTCGGCCTAGTCGGGCGGGAAGGCATGGTTGGCATGCCTATCGCAGTCGGCTTACAACGGGGTTCTTTCCGCGCCATCATGCAAATTGCCGGCGCCGGGCTTCGGATCAGGTCTGAAATTCTAGAGGAATGCCTGCATTCCGCTCCCGATCTTCGTCTGAAATTGAGCCGCTATGTCCTTGTCCACGGATTGCAAGTAGGGCAAGTGGCCGCTTGTAACCGCCTTCACGAAATAGGACAACGTCTCGCGCGGTGGCTGCTGATGTGCCAGGACCGGGTGGATTCTCCGTTGCTCCGACTGACTCATGAATTTCTTGCGCAAATGTTAGGCACCGGACGTCCCAGCGTGAGCCTGGCAGTGGCTGTGCTCGAACAAGGCGGGATGATTGAAAACCTCCGGGGTACGGTAAAGATCCTGAACCGGAAACAGCTCGAACTTGCCTCCTGCGAGTGTTACGGAATCATCCAGGATTTTAACGGAGGACTAGGTCTCCTTTAGTCGCTCATCCGCGTTGGTTCGTTGTCGGACAGACAAGTTTCTCCCCCCCACCTAGGCTAGGCCCATCCTGAGAATATCGATGATGCTGCAGTTTGCAAGGGAAACTGCTTGAAGCCTAGCGAGAGTTCCCAAGCCCCAAAAGATAAATCGAAGCCAGTCGCCCGGACGCGAGCTATCCGGTCTGATGAGCCATGCAGAAACCTGCTCCTGCTGGCGCTGCCGGTCCGTGGATATGACCTTATCCGGCCATATCTCGAATCGGTTGAGCTACCGCACCATCTCATCCTGCACCAACCGGCGGAAAAGATTGAATTTGCATACTTCCTGAATGAGGGTTTGGCTTCACTCGTGGTACTCACCCGCGACGGAAGAAGCGTGGAAGTCGCGATCGTCGGGAAGGAAGGTGTAGTGGGAACGGCGCTTGCCGTGGGTCTGATGGAGGAACCGTGCCGCGCCATCATGCAAATGCCGGGAAGCGGCGTGAGAATTAAATCCGATGTGCTGGAAAAGATGTTGCTGGTCGTTCCGGAGTTTCGGCTGATCTTGAATCGATACGTGTTGCTGCAGGGCTTACAGGTGGCGCAGATTGCCGCTTGCAACCGCTTGCATGCCATCGAACAACGGCTGGCCAGGTGGTTGCTGATGTGCCAGGACCGGGTAGATTCCGATCTGCTTCCAGTCACTCACGAATTCCTGGCGCAGATGTTGGGCACGGGACGCCCGAGCGTCAGCCTGGCAGCGGGCAATTTGCAACGGGCAGGTTTAATCCAGAATCTGCGAGGCACAGTGAGAATACGGGATCGGAAGAACCTGGAGGCCTCGGCTTGCGAATGCTATCGCGCGATTCAGCATTTCAGCAGCCTCTCCCTGGCCCCAAAAAAGAAAGGTTCTCCACTGCTCTGAACGCGACATTGCCGTTTCGCTAAGCGGCATGACTAGCGGCTAATACTTAATACCCCGTCATGCATTTGGTCCACTCCCATGACCCTCCGGTCGGAGGGATCGACAGACCCGAAGCCAATCTTGCCCTGCAAGTATTCCGGCGGACTCCCGTGACAGGTACCGATAATTAGCAGCATGAACTTGGTTTGCGGATTGTAATGGCCAGTCAGCGAGCACGAACTCGCGTTGCTCCCGTCCGGATCGAAAATCAAAATCCCTGTGAGCACATCTGTTGCACCTTCAGAGAGCTGAAGACTTACTTTGTAGGATTGTTTCGTGGCGGGATGATTGTATTCTCCCTGCCAACTGCCGGAAAGGCTCGGGCTTTCAACCGGAGGGGCGACCGACGGTGACTCTGCTTGAGGTGCGTCTTGCTCAGGAGCAGATACGGGTGCGGGAATGGCTTTCGTTTGAGCCGGCTTCTGATGTTTCTTAGGGACGGGTGGCAGTACCACAGGCGGAGGATTCAACTCCTGTGCCGGCTGTTCATCCGGCTTCACGGTTTCTTCTGGCGGGGTAGGTTGCGGATCGGGTTTGGTTTCTTCGGGCCGTACCTCCGGCGATCGAACTGGAGCCGCTACCGCAACCTGTGTTGGAACCTGATCAAGTTGCTGGTGCTTATATCGATAGAGTCCGCCACCAAGCAAAGCTAAGGCGAGCAGGACGACTACAGTCCATAGCAGAATTCGGCTTCTCTTAGGAGGCGCCATCCCGATGGAAGTAGTTGGCACGGCAGAAATCGATGCCGGGGCGGTCGTCGGTTCAATAGGTGCTGCGGACGGGCGGGCGGGAAGCGGCGAATCCGTTGGGCTTCCATTTGAATCCGCGCGAGCGGCTGTTGGCTGGATCGAACCCTGGGTTAGTGCAACCAGCAACTCTTCACATGAGCCAAAGCGATCTGAGGCATTTTTTTCCAGACAGCGCAGCACGGCCCGATCGATATGTTCGGGAATGTTTGGATTCAACTCCCGAAGAGATCCTGGTTTCTGGCGCAGATGCTTGTCTTTGATAACGTATTCAGAATCGCCATCGCCCTCCTTCGCTTCGAAGGGCAGTCTCTGGGTCAGCATCTGGTACAGCATGCATCCAAAGCTGTAAATGTCCGATCGGCAGTCGATGTTGCGTGCGCCGACGATTTGCTCCGGACTCATGAAGTCGGGAGTGCCGATGGCCGATCCTATGCGTGTGGCGCGTTCCTCGCCCAATACCAGAGCGATCCCGAAGTCCATTACGAACGCCCTGCCGGTATTTTCTATCAGAATGTTTGAAGGTTTGACGTCACGATGGACCACGTTCCGCGAATGGGCATACCCCAAGGCGCTCAATACATCCGTGGAAATCGCCAGCGCCTGAGCGATGGCCAGAGGCGCTTGCGCTTTGAATAGCCATTCATCGAGGTTTTGACCTTCGATGAATCTCATGATCAGGTAACTGCGCTCGTTGATATGAAGAAAGTCGTAAGCGGATACGATGTTGGGGTGTTGAAGCTGAGCTTGACGTTTACCCTCTCCTAAAAACCGTTGCTCCACGTCGGGGATTCCAGCCAGGCGGGCGGAGAGAAACTTCACCGCAACATCGGTGCCAAGCACCTGATGGCGGGCTTTCCAAACTTCGGCCATCCCACCTTCACCAAGTTTTTCTTCCAAAAGGTATTGACCGACTTCCCGCTCCACCTGCTTCTGGTCCTCCATTCCTGCGATTACATCCAGGGCCGTGATTACGGAACCGCAAGTCTGGAAACGCTTTTCGGGGTCTTTTTCGAGACACTGGAGTACAACTTTTCCGACCGCCGGGCTGATCGCGGGATTACGCTGCACAGGCGGAAGAGGCGTGGTGCGCACGTGGCAATCCTTAACGTAGAACTCGGTGGTGCCATCCATTCCGAAAGGAGGACTTCCGGTGAGCATGGCGTAAAGCACGCATCCGAAACTATAAATATCCGATCGCGCGTCGACTGCTTTGGGCCGGATGATTTGCTCCGGGCTCATGTAGTCGGGCGTCCCGACCGCAACACCGGTGCGAGTGATACGGCGGTCTTCGCCGAGCGCCAGAGCAATCCCAAAATCACTCAGCGAAGCGCGGCCCTGCTTATCCAGCAGGATGTTGGACGGTTTCACGTCACGATGGACCACTCCGAGGGAGTGTGCGTAGTCGAGAGCACTCAAAACATCCGAAGAAATGGTGCGAACTTCTTCCCGGCTCAACGGACCGTTTCGCTCCAGCAACTTTGTCTCCAGGCTGGTCCCTTCGACGTATTGCATGATCAAGTAGCTGCGGCCGTCGATTTGGAGGAAATCTATGGCTGGCACAATGTTCTTGTGCTGCAGTCGCGCCTGCCGCTTACCTTCACTGAGGAATCGGTCTTCCAATTCCGGATCACCGGCGAGACGGGGCAGGAGAAACTTAATGGCGGCGATGCTCCCAAGGTGAACATGGCGCGCTTTCCACACTTCGGCCATTCCACCCTCTCCCAGTTTCTGCTCCAGGATGTATTGGCCGACTTTGAGTTGTTGGTGCATGTGGTATGTGCGCCATAGCGCAAATGAGAAGTCCCCGTACTTTAGAAGAAGCCATCCCGATTGGCAATACCGTCGCGGTAGCTGGCGGGGCTAGTTTAGAGTGTTTTTTAAAGACATGCGATCATCCTTAAATTCGGAATGCCTTCGGGCGGACTGCGACCGAATCGCAAAACCAAGCCAGTCTTTGTGGATTAAAGCGGAAGATTCACGACGACACTGGTTCCTTCGCCGGTAGAAGTAATCTGGAGTGTTCCGCCAAATTGCCGGACGCGTTCCTGCATCCCGCGTACTCCCACGCCTGCCCGGGCACTGGTCAAGTCCCGCTGTCGATCCTGGGCAATTCCTGTGCCCTGGTCGCTAATTTCGAACGCCAGGCTGCGTTGGGATCGGGTCAGGCTTATTGTCGCCGAGTCACTGCCCGAATGCCGATGCACATTGCTCAAACTCTCCTGAATCACGCGAAAAGTAACCAGTTCCAATTCTTCGGGAAGCCGACCCAAGTCCGCGGGCAAGCGCAAATCGACTTTAATATTGCTGCGTTTCGAGAAGCCATCCACATACCATCGCAGCGCAGATTCGAGGCCTGCTTCATCGAGAAGAGGAGGGTGGAGCAGGTAAGACAGTGTGCGAATTTCCCGCGACAGGTCGTCGGATAGGCTTTTGGTTTGCGCCGCTAACGAAGAAAGTTTTGGATCTTGATGCTTGGCGGCTTCGTCGAGGATGGAAAGGTTAATCGTCATGGCGACCAACGTTTGACCGGCGTGATCGTGTAATTCGCGGGCCATGTGCCGGCGCTCCTCATCCTGCATGCGTAACAGGCGGCCGGTCAGTTCCCTCAGGCTCAATTCCGCGCGGTTGCGTACCACAACTTCAGATTCAAGCGCCGCAGTCCTTTCCCTTACTTGTTCTTCTAGTTCGTTGTTGGCCTGGCGCAAGGCTTCTTCAGCCAGCTTCAGCGAGGTGAGATCGGTGACAAATATTGCTACTTCTGGATCGCCGTCAAGCGTGTCGATGACCGATGCTCCCGCCAGGATGGCGATGCGCTCACCGGTTTTCGTCAGCAGGGCCTTCTCATATACATCGCAGCGTCCGGAGGCTTGAAGTTGCAGGACCGCCTTTGCGTCTGCCGCGGCGAATTCGGGCGGAGTCAGTTCATCCCATCGTACTTTTCCAGAACTCACTTCCTCCGCGGTATATCCCAACCGCTTTAGAAAGATGGGGTTTACGTAGGTAAGGTGCCCGTGAAGATCGGCGATCATCATGCCGAATGGATCGGCCTCGGCAAGACTATAGAACCTCTTCGCGGCCTGGGCAATTTCGATCCGATGAAGTTCACTTTCCAGCAAGCCTGAGATTCGATTTCCGATCAACTGGAGGAAAGTACGATAGCTGTCATCAAACGGAAGGCGCGGACTAATGCCGAAAACCATGACCGCCTGAATCGACGACGCGCGAACAGAGATTGGTAAAACATACCCCTGGGTCACCGGCTCCGGCCAGGGTTTGCATACGATCGGACCAAAATGACTTTGCAAATCTGAAACGATAATTGGAGTTTGAGATTCGGCAACTTTTGCCACCAGCCATTGATCGGGATCGCCCGGAAAACCGCTTGAAGCGGTATTTGCTACATGCACAACGTTCCCATCGCTCAACAAATACATTGCGGCAAACGGGATGTCGGCGGGATCATGGTTCAGTTGCTCAACAATTGAGCGCGCAAATGGAAGTAATTGCGGAGATTCGGGAGACTGGTCCTGGGATTCCGCGATGATCGCCAGCAAAGATCGCAAGCGGCGTTCACTCAAGACCTGCTCAGTAGTTTCGCTGCAAACCACCAGCGTGCCTTGTACGGCCCCATTCTTGTCCCTGACAGGACTGTAACCGTAAGTCCAGTACACCTCTTCGAGTTTGCCATTCCGGTTGATGGGAACCAGGGCATTTGTGCTCCAGGTGGAGATGCCTTCCTTCATCACCGATTCTATTTGCGGTCCAATGATCGACCAGATCTCTGGCCAACATTCTGTGCCACGCTGTCCGATTGCAGAAGGGTGCTTGTCATCCCGAATGCTGGGGCGATAGCCGTCGTTATAAAACTGGATAAGTTCTGGTCCCCACCAAAGAAACATCGGATGCCTGGAGGCGAGAACCAGGTTTACCGTGGTGATAAGCGTATCGGACCAGGACTCCACCGGGCCCAGGGGAGTTCCGTTCCAGTCAAAATTCCGGACAATGCCGGCCATCTCGCCCGAGCCAATGATCCGAGACGCCCCATGGCCGCCGTGGGCCACGGACCTGTTTTGCCCGGATCTTTGTTTGGAACTCTGAGAAGACCTTGGCATGGTTAATCCGAGTCGCCGGAACGCTAAATTTATTTTAGAGTAAGCGATTGCCAAATGCACAATCTACTGGAATCTTCAGTGGGGACTACGTTCGGCTTTACGCAAAATCCGAATACTGGCAGGTGGTGGAGCGTTGCTAGCGCTTATGGCCGGGGATAGAATGCTGTGGCTGCGCTACAAAACGGCGCGAATGCCTTCTTAAGAAATATGAAGGTCAAGCGGGGCCCAAATTATGTCTCAGTACGTGCTAGCACTTGATCAGGGAACAACCAGTTCTCGCGCGATTCTCTTCGACCACGACAGTAAGATTGTTGGTATCGCTCAGCACGAATTTAGCCAGAAATATCCTTCGACCGGTTGGGTCGAGCACGACCCGATGGAGATTCTCACATCCCAACTGAGTTCGGCGGTAGAGGTATTGGGCAGAGCGCAAGTGCGCCCTCGCGATATCGTTGCGATCGGCATCACGAATCAGCGGGAAACGACAATTGTGTGGGACCGCGAGACCGGCAAACCAGTTTATAACGCGATCGTTTGGCAGGACCGCAGAACGGCGGAGCTCTGTAGTCAACTACAAAAAGATGGGAACGAAGGGGAAATTCGCCGCAAGACGGGGCTGCGGATTGATCCATATTTTTCCGGAACAAAGATCACCTGGATACTGGATCATGTCGATGGAGCGCGCGCTCGCGCCGAACAAGGGAAACTCGCTTTTGGGACCGTCGATAGTTGGCTGATCTGGAATCTTACTAGCGGCCAGAGACACCTTACCGACCGGACGAATGCTTCCCGCACTCTCGTCTACAACATTGTTGAAGATAAATGGGACGCTGATCTTCTCAAGCTCTTTCGAATTCCCGAGAGCATGATGCCGGAGGTCGTGTGGTCGAGCGAAAAAGTTGGTCGTGTGACCACAACTCTGGGTCTCGGCGAAGTAGAGATCGCAGGCATTGCAGGAGATCAACAGTCCGCGCTATTTGGACAACTATGTGTTAATCCCGGCGATGCGAAGAATACTTATGGGACCGGTTGTTTTCTTCTGCAAAATATCGGCGACACTTTCGCGCTCTCCAATGCGCGCCTGGTCACGACGATTGCTTGTAGTACTCATCGCAAGCTGCAATATGCGTTTGAGGGCAGCGTTTTTATCGGAGGCGCGGTCGTGCAGTGGCTGCGGGACAAGATGCAGTTTTTTGAGGCATCCCCGGACATCGAAACGATAGCCGCTTCGGTGGCGGACTCGAACAACGTCGTATTTGTCCCGGCGTTTACCGGGCTGGGCGCGCCGCACTGGGACCCATATGCCAGCGGCATGATCATTGGTCTGCAACGAAGCACAGAGATTGGACACATCGCGAGGGCCGCGCTCGAGAGCATTGCTTTTCAGGTCACCGATGTGTTGCGTGCGATGCAATCTGACGCGCAATATGGATTCACGAAATTGAGAGTCGATGGTGGCGCAGCAGCCAATAATTTGTTGATGCAGTTTCAGGCCGATCTGCTGGGAGTTCCTGTCGAGCGTCCGGCAATTCTCGAGACCACGGCACAAGGCGCAGCTTATCTCGCCGGATTGGCGAGCGGTTTCTGGAACAGCGTGGAAGAGATCGCTAAGACCCGCCCACCGTCAGAAATATTCACACCACAAATGGACAACGCAAGAGTTCAGAAGCAATACGCGAAATGGCAGGACGCCGTCGAGCGATCCAAGGGATGGAACAGGGAGACGTCGTGAGCGTGAAGAAATGATCGCACGCGTAAAGGGCCGCACCAAGCCCTGGGGCATGGTGGTGATCGACGGCGGAGTCACGGGTGCGGGAGTGGCTCTGGACGCGGCGTCCCAGGGATATGAAGTACTGTTGTCGAGCGCGAAGAGTTTGGCAAGGGAACTGCGAGCCGCAGTACAAAATTAGTCCACGGTGGAGTGCGGTATCTCGAGCAGGGAAATGTATCTCTGATGATGGAAGCGCTCAAAGAACGCGGATTGTTGCGAGAGAATGCGCCGCATCTCGTCCATGATCTGTTAAGAACGATGCGTGGGCACAGCAACAAGTCGAGAGCTTTACGTCTCTTGCCGCCGCGATCCGCCGCGATCCGTCGCGAATCCAACCTTGACGAACGCAATTTGATTAGCATTCGAGGATAAAACTTTATGATGCGGAGTCCGATTCTCGGCGAATTTATGGGCACCTTCATGCTTTTGCTGCTGGGCGATGGAGTCGTCGCCGGCTGCATACTCAAGCGCACTAAAGCCGAAGGAGCGGGCTGGCTGGTCATCACAACCGGATGGGGATTCTCTGTTCTCTGTGGCATCTTTACAGCAAATCTTTTCGGCAGCGATGACGCATTTATTAATCCGGCTGTGACTCTTGCCTTTGCCTTGAAGACTGCTGACTTTTCAAAGCTACTGCCTTATACCGCTGCGGAGGTCGGGGGAGCATTTGTAGCGGCCGTGGTTGTGTGGCTTTTGTTTCTTCCGCATTTTAAGGTCACTGAAGATCCGGCGGTCAAGCTGGGCGTGTTCTGCACCAGTCCCGCGATCCGGTCTTATGGCTCGAACCTGCTGAACGAAATCGTCGCCACATTCGTCCTGATCACAGTTGCGGGCGCCATGGCTTCAAAGCTTGTGCTCTCCTCAGGAGCCGCAGCGGGACTGGCGCCATTTCTTGTCGGATGTCTGGTGTGGTCTATCGGACTTTCTTTAGGAGCAACGACTGGATACGCGATCAATCCCGCGCGTGATTTCGGGCCGCGCCTCGCCCACGCTTTGTTGCCGATTTCTGGGAAAGGCGATTCGGACTGGGCTTACGCGTGGATCCCAGTTCTCGGGCCGATTATTGGAGCAAGCGTTGCGGGAATTATGCTGCGAATGCTTGCGGCGTGAACGTGAATATCAAAGCTACTACGGGGCGCCGTGACCACTGCACTTCAACACGCCCAGGTAAGCGCTCCACGGACCGACTGCGTCACGATACTGATGGGCCATCACGCGAGATAGCTGATGGATATGGGTTAAGTCGTGAACCGCCCATGTCGAGAGAAGTTGCGAGAGCGTCACTACTCCGAGTGCCGGGTGTTTTCCTCGGCGATTCAAATCTTCAGGTTGTAAATTAAAGGCTTTTAGCGCGACTAGATTTTCGCGGCGTAGGCGGGCGAATTCGTCGAGGAGTTCGTCCAATGATCGGTCTGGGTTCTCTTTCGACTGTGCAAACCGATCGAAAGCATCAAACGGCCGCGCCTCACCGTTTTCCAGTATGATCCGCACGCGCGGAATCCAATCGGTACGCTCTCCAACGATCAGGTGACCCATGATGTCAAACGCATTCCAGGTATCTGTTCCTTCGTTGGCACGCACCCATATATCGGGCAGCCCGCGCAGTAGGGCATCAAGAGTTGCGGGAGTTCGGGCGAGAATTGCGACGGAATCGGTCAGGCTGAATTCTGTTGAAGTTGCCATGACCACATAGATGCAGGCACAACACTTTGGACTCTGTTTAGTAAGTTGCCCGGCCACCGCTGAGATCGAAGACAGCTCCGGTAGTAAACGAATTTTCTTCGGAGACGAGCCATGCAACCATCGCGCTTACCTCGTCTACCTCCAGGAATCGGCCGCGAGGAATTCTGGAAAGCATAAAGTCGATGTGTTCCTGGCTCAGCTGATCGAAGATGCGGGTGCGTGCGGCGGCTGGAGTGATGCAGTTGACCGCGATATTCTTGCCAGCGGTTTCTTTGCCGAGTGATTTAGTCAGCGCGATCACCCCGGCTTTCGAAGCGCTGTAGGCGGGAGCATTGGCGTTGCCTTCCTTGCCTGCGATGGACGCTACATTCACGATCCGTCCGTAATTCTGTTGCAGCATGTAGCGAACAATCGTTCGACAACACAGGAATACGCCGGTCAAGTTAATGTCAATGACCTGCTTCCATGCATCGACCGGATATTCCCAGGTTTTGAGATTGGGGCCGGCGATGCCCGCATTTGCGATGAGAATATCAATCTTGCCGTGCGTGGCCAGCGTCGATTTTGTCGCCGCCTCGATACTTTCAAGCGAGAGGACATCCACAATCTCGGCCGACACCGATCCTTGTGGGTTCAGCTCCGCTTGGGTTTTGTTGACCAGTTCTGTGTCACGGTCCCAGAGCGAAACGGATGCGCCCGACGCGAGGAGACGAGTGGCGATGGAGCGTCCGATTCCTTGGGCGCCACCGGTGACGACGGCATGGCGATGTTTCAGATCAATTTGGTTCATGGATTTTCCGTATTGCGGCTGTCATCATTGCGCGGAAGTTCTCTCTCCAGCAAAGAAGTTCGATGGATTTCGGCGTTATCGATTCAGGCGCGGAGAACTTCAATTCCGCGTGCTTTAAACGGCGCCACGGCTTCATCGGACGCCCGCAGATCGGTTACCAGAACGTGCACTTCCTCGATCGGACAGATCAGTGAAGGCGTGATCACGCCCAGCTTGCTGGAATCCGCCACTACGACAATCTGCTTCGCCTGACGAACCATCGCCCGAAAGGTGAGAGCTTCGTCGGATTCATTTGTGGTTGCTCCGCGCACAGCGTCGATTCCGGAGACGCTAAGAAACAATCGATCCATGAACAAATCGCCGAGAGAATTCATTGCCGCCGGCCCGATCAGTGAAAACGACCACGGCCAGTGAACATATCCACCGGTGAGGTGCACCTTGAGTCCGGGCATATTGCAAAGTTCCATCCCGATATTTACCGCGTTGGTAATAATCGAAATGTTGCTGCGATGACGCAAGCTTCTCGCTACCCATGTGGTGGTCGTGCCCGCGGTAAATCCTACAGTTTCATCTTTTTGAATCAACTCGGCCGCGGCGATGCCGATGTGACGTTTTTCCCGCACCGATCGCTGTTCGCGAGTTTGAAACGCGGTGTCATATCGGAAAGGCTCGTAGAGCAACTCTTCCACCAGCGTCGCACCCCCGTGGGTTCGCTGGATCAGTCCCTTGGCTTCCAGTCGAGTCAAATCTCTACGAATACTCGGAGCCGACGCTCCCAACGAAGCGATTAGCTCTTCCACCGTGACTGAGCCCTTGCGCAGCAGAAGCTTCAATATCTGGTCATTACGATTTTTTTGACGTTCGGACATGGTAACGATCTCTTTATATGACTGTAGGAATAAAAAATATTCATGACAGAGGGCACTAGCCTAACATCGAAACTCAATCGAGGCCTCTTTCGGAAAGCCCTTGATCCCTGGCTCCAAGCTGCCCGCTACTCTTACCGAAATGGCGGAAAAAGATCACCAAAGTATCTCCGATAAGGTTTAAATGATCAAATAAAATGATCGTTTACGGCCATGTCAATCATTTTATCTTGACAAAGATCTAAACCTACCCTTAGATTTCCCTTCGGCAGAGTTTTTTTCGAAGTGAGGATCTAATGAAAAGCAGGTTTTTCCGCTACGTTGTTGGATGTTCGTTCGCCGCGCTATTGTGCTGGTCAGCCGCCCTGGGGCAAACCGTTACCGGCTCGGTAACAGGACAAGTCACGGACGCGAGCGGCGCCGTTGTAGTTGGTGCAAGTGTTACGGCGGAAAACACCGCCACGTCGGTCAAGACCGCCGCCAAAACCAACGGATCAGGGGTCTATTCCATTCGCTTCTTGCCGATTGGGAATTACACCGTGACCACTGCGGCGACCGGTTTCAGTAGCCAGAAAGTTCCCCCTTTTGCAATCGAGATCGATGAGACAGTCAAAATCAACGTCAGTTTGCAGATTGGTACTTCCAGCACGGTGACGGTGGAGAGCGATACCCACCCCATTCTCGATACAACGGATTCGACAATCGGAAACACCCTCTCCGCCAACGAGATCGCGAACATTCCTCTGAACGGCCGTAACTTTTCTTCGCTCACTCTTTTCCAGCCCGGTGCAATCGATACTGATCCAACGGGCATGACCGGACAGAACGCGATTGAGCGGAACACTTATAACAACGGCAACGCGACGGTGAATGGCAATCGTGCCCAGGAAAACAACTACACGATCGAAGGGGCCGACAACAACGAGCCGCAAAATAACTTGATTGCCTACAACCCCGCGCCGGATGCGATTGCCGAAGTACGCGTGGTAACGGCGAATGCCAACGCGACCTACGGAAACGCTAACGGCGGCGCGATTGTGACCATCCTGAAGTCAGGAAGCAACCATTTTCACGGCTCGGCCTACGACCTGCTTCAGAACGAGACCCTGGACGCCAATACCTGGGTACACGGATTCAGTAATCCAGTCACGCCCAAAGGCTCCTATACGCAAAATATTTTTGGAGCCACCTTTGGCGGCCCTATCGTGCAGAACAAACTGTTCTTTTTTGGTGACTACGAGGGCGTACGGCTACACTCCGGCGGTCCTGCGGCAACCAGCGTTCTTACTCCGGCCATGCTGGCAGGAGACTTTTCAGCCCTCAATACCACGGGCGTCCAGCTTTATGACACACAAAACGCTTTCGCTCCTTATACCAATAACCAGGTGCCGGTGGTAAATCCCGTGGCGCAGTTCCTGGCGGCGAATCCCAGTCTTTATCCTGCGCCGAACGCGATTCCAACGGACGGTCTGATTCAGAATAACTATCTCGGAGCGCAGACGAAGTTCGTGTCAAACAATCAGGAAGACTACAAGGTTGATTGGACCCCGAGCGACAGGAATAAATTCAACGGCTTCTATTCCGGAGGAACTGGCAGCGACTTTACGACTTCAATTCTTCCGATATCGTTCCCGGCACATAACACCTATCCCAGCAAGATTGCCGGTTTGAGTTTTGTCCATACTTTCTCGCCGTCCATCATCAATGAATTTCGGTTTGGCTTCACGCGAGTGCGCTGGAACAACGGCGTTCCGAGTGATCCGTTGGGAAAATTCGGCCTCGCCGGCGATAGTATTGTCGGCATCCCGTTTGGCCCTCAGGCTTATGTAGGCTTTACCGGGCAGAGCATCAGCAACAATGCAAGTTATATTGGCACTTCCGCTAATCCCCAGGTATTCACCGACAACACTTTCAATTACGAAGACAATCTCACCTGGCAACATGGAAAACACTATTTCTCCATTGGCGGGCAGGCTACTCGTTATCAGCAAAATTATCTCAACGCCGGCAACGTCGGGTTCCTGGGACAATTCAGCTACACCGGCAACTACACGGAAAACCTGAACTCAGCGGACGGGCCCGGCTACGGGCCGGCGGATTTTATTCTTGATCGCATCGAAAATCAGCAACTTGCATCTCCTCTCGGCAACGTGGGTAATCGTCAGTGGCGATCGGCTGCGTACTTCCAGGATGATTTCAAAGTGTCTTCGCGGCTGACCTTGAACCTCGGCTTGCGGTATGAGATCGACCAACCCTGGTATGAGCAAAACAACAAGACTGCCAATGTCCTTCCCGGAGGAACAGTGGAGTATGCAGGTAGCGTGCCGGCACTGGCAGCGCCTGGTTCGATTGTTTGTCCCACCCATGCCTGCTACGACGCCAACTACAGACAGTTCATGCCGCGTCTGGGATTTGCCTATCAGGTGATGCCCAAACTTGTCATTCGCGGGGGCTATGGCGCGACCAGCTTCTTTGAAGGTTTTTCGTTTAATCAGCGGTTGACTTCAAGTCCGCCGTTTTCTCTCGCGATCAACAGCAATGCGACGGTCCCGACAGCCACGACCGGTGGAACGCCTTTCACCGTAGAAGAGGGTTTTGGCGCCGCCTTCGGCATCAACAATACCCTCTACTCGGCGTGGCCGCAGAAAACTCAGCCGGCCTACATCAATCAGTACACCCTGGTTACCGAGTACGCGATCACCAACGAATTGTCGTTGAGCCTGGGATATCACGGGCAAACAGGAAATCATCTCGCAGATTATCGCAACGGCAATCAACTCACGATCGCGCAAGCGACAGACATTGCTGCTCTTGCCCCTGGAGCACCAATCCCCGTAGCCGATCAAGCTCCGTACTTTTCTCTGGTCGGTCAGGGCGGACTCATTCTGATCACCGAATCAGAAGCTCAAATGAATTACAACTCCGGCCAGTTGACCTTACGACAAAGAACACATCATGGGTTGGAGTACACGCTGAACTATACGTACTCCAAATCCATGACGGATTCTTCTGGAAACTACGCAGTGCCGAATACGAGCCAGAACGGAAACACGGTACAGAACGGCTACGACTTGCGCGCTGAATGGGGACCTTCGGCGATGGATGTTCGCCACAGTCTGAACTTCGTTGGCGTCTACGAGCTGCCCTTCGGGCGCGGCCGAACCTACGGCGGCAACGCGAATAGGTTTCTTGATTCGGTGTTCGGAGGATGGAAGGTTGCAGCCTCAGCGATTCTTTATTCCGGCCTACCCGTCACCATTACCGGACCGGGAAACAGCAATACGAACAATCCGTTTGCTCTGAACCTGGCCAACCAATATGGCACGATCAAGGTTGTCCACCAATCGGTCGATCACTGGTTTGGAACCGATCAATCGGCGGACAGCGCCGCCGCCTGTCCCTCAAATGGAGCTTGTGCTTACGGGATCGCAGCGCCGCTGACCTTCGGCACCGCGCACAACAACACCGAGCGGGCGCCCGGTTATCGCCAGGTCGATAGTTCGCTGTTCAAAGAATTTCATGTGTGGGGGGAGAATCACGTGCTTGGTCTGCGGGCCGACTTCTTTAACCTCTTCAACATCGCCAGCTACGGAAATCCTGACAACAATATTCAGGACACCAATTTCGGACAGATAACCAACGTTCGCTCGCCGGCGCGGCAGATACAAATTGGCTTGCATTACGCCTTCTAAATCGGATTCGAAGGGCCGTCATCGCGGGAAGGCGCTGGCGGCCCTCTGATATTCTAATTTCGAAAAATGTGAGCCTGGCAGTGCACGTCGTCTTCGTAGAATCCTCTAATTCTTGGACTCTGAACCAATGCCCAATCATTCTGTCCTGGAAATCTGTGTGGAGTCGGTGGACCGCGCCGTCGCAGCCGAGCGAGGCGGCGCCGACCGCATTGAGTTGTGCTGCGACTTATCGTCGGGAGGTGTAACTCCCAGCGCAGGTTTGATGAAGATTGCTCGCAAGAATTTGCGGATTCCGATCTTTGTGCTCATCCGTCCCCGGCGGGGAAATTTCGTCTATTCGAAGCGTGAATTTGAAACCATGGCCGAGGACATCGATACAGCAAAACAACTGGGCATCGATGGCATCGTTCTTGGATTGTTGAACGCCGAAGGTGAAGTGGAAGTCGGCCGGACGAGAAAACTGGTGGAGATTGCTCATCCTCTCCCAGTCACTTTCCATCATGCATTTGATGTCGCGCCAGACTTGCAGCGATCACTTACGGCGGTGATGAAGACTGGGGCGAAACGGATCCTGACTTCCGGAGGCAAACCCCGTGCAGCCGAGAATCTTTCCGGCTTGGCGCGACTGGTGTCCACCGCGAAGGACCGCATTTCGATCATGCCTGGAGGCGGGATCAACGCCCGCAATGTCACTCGGATTTCCCGTCAGACGCTGGCCCACGAGATTCACACTTCGCTGGGAACGTCGTCACCGCAATCCTCAAATCAACGCAGGGATGGGGCACGAAGTGAAGATCGCAAGGACCTGGGGGCTTTTGAAAAAAGAGTACGCGAACTCGTGGATCTTCTCGCGGCCGACGGGTCGAACTAATATTCCAATTGTCCGAAAGAGAATCCGTTGGAAATGAAATTCTCTGTCCGCCCGACTTTAATTCTTCTTCTTTCACTTTGCGTTGCCGCGAGCGCACTGGCGCAGAATTTTTCTGAGATCAAGCCTACTCCGCAACAAGTAGCATGGCAGGATTTGGAAATTGGTGTCCTCATTCACTTCGGAACGAATACTTTTCTGGATAGAGAATGGGGGGACGGAACCGCCGATCCGAAAGTTTTCGATCCCACCGCCGTTAGTCCCGAGCAATGGATAGAAGCGGCGAAATCGGCGGGCGCGAAATACGCAATCCTGGTTGCAAAGCATCATGATGGTTTTTGCCTGTGGCCATCTGAACAAACTGCCTACAGCGTGAAGAGCAGCCCGTGGAAAAACGGCAAAGGCGATCTCGTTCGTGAGACCGCAGATGCAGCCAGGAAGTACGGCTTGAAGTTCGGCGTTTATCTTTCTCCCTGGGACCGGCATGATCCGAGTTATTCCGACCCAGCCGCTTACGACAAGCACTACCTTGCTCAACTGGACGAGCTTGCCACAAATTACGGCGACCTTGAAGAATTCTGGCTCGATGGTGCGGGCAGCGCTGGACGCACTTATGATTTTTCGCACATCATTCAAGAGTTGCGCACCTATCAGCCGAATGCTCTAGTCTTTGCCGATGTCGCACTTTTTCAATATGCAGATTTGCGCTGGGTGGGAAATGAGCAGGGAACTGTGGACTACGAAAACTGGAACGTGATCGATCGGGCCGGATATTTGCGCTGGAGGCCGGTAGAATCCGATACCCCGCTGAGGAATGAACACTGGTTCTGGCATCCAAACGATGAAAGCAGTCTGAAAAGCGTCCCGGAGCTAATCGACATTTACAACAAGACGGTGGGCCGCGGCGCGCAATTGATGATTGGACTCGCTCCCGACCGGACGGGACGTCTGCCAGATTCGGATGTTATCCGGCTTAAAGAATTTGGAGCCGCGATCCAGAAATTGTATGGCACGAACCTGGTCGTGATAAATCATGGGCATTCATCGGCTGCGGCGCCGATCGATAATGATCCCGACACATTCTGGTCGGCGCCCATGGGCGCGCACCATGCCATCCTCGAAGTATCTTTTCCTAAACCGATCACTTTCGATCGCGCTCTTAGCATGGAATGGCTGAATGATGGTCAGCATGTCCAGAAATATGCGATCGAAGTATATGAGCACAATGCTTGGAAGAAAGTTGCAGAGGGACAAGCGATTGGCCATAAGAAGATCGACATTTTCTCTCCTGTGACCGCTGAACGCGTACGGCTGAATTTGCTTTCGACTTCTTCCGAAGCTCACATCCGTGAGTTTCAGCTATTCAATGGGTCCGTGAACCAGTAAGGGAGTATCGATCATGTCGGGAAAGTTTAGTCGTAGGTCTTTTTTGCAGTCTGCCGCGCTCTCCGGTCTTGCGGCGGCTGCACCAACTGCTTGGGCATCCGCGACGACGAAGATTCCCGCCGACGCAAATAAAAACCTCACCCAGTTCGTCGATGTATTCATCGGCACGGGAGGTCACGGACACACGTATCCCGGCGCCACCGTTCCGTTCGGTATGGTGCAGCTCAGTCCTGACACCTGGAACGGCGACTGGGACCATTGTTCGGGATATCACATCAGCGACACTTCGATCATGGGTTTCAGTCACACGCATTTGAGCGGTACGGGTGCGGCTGATCTTTTAGACGTATTGTTGATGCCCGCAGTTGGGCCTGTGCACACGGAACCGGGACCGCGTGACAATCCTACGGCGGGTTACAGATCGCGGTTCTCTCATGCCGGCGAACACGGCGAGCCTGGGTACTACTCCGTCCTATTAACAGATTACGAAATCAAAGCTGAGCTTACCTCGACTGCTCGCGTGGGGATGCATCGTTATACCTTTCCCGCAGACCCTACCAGTCATTTCATCGTGGATCTCGAACACGGGATGATTTCGCCGCCCGACCGAGAGAACGCAAACGTTCTGTCCTCGGAAATTCGCATTGCTGGAAACGATACGGTGATGGGAGGCCGTCGCGTCGGAGAATGGGCAAATGGACGGTACATTTATTTTGCAATGCGCTTCTCTAAGCCGTTTATCAGCGCGCAGATTGTTTCAGGTGCGGAGTTGCTGGATGGGTCGATCCGGGAAGCCATAGGCGTATCGCTCAAATCAGTACTCGCGTTCCCGACGACAAAAGACGAAGTCATTCAAGTGAAAGTCGGACTCTCCGCCGTCAGCGCCGAAGGAGCGCTGCGGAATCTTGAATCAGAAATTCCCGGTTGGGACTTCGACAAAGTGCGCCAAGCTGCGAAAGAAGCCTGGCAGCGTGAGCTGGGGAAAATTGTTATTGAAACCCAACGGGCCGACCACAAAAAGATTTTTTATACGGCCCTCTATCACTCAATGGTCGCTCCCACGCTTTTCAGCGATGCCGACGGACAATATCGCGGTATGGATCTGGAGGTGCATCGCCTGCCGGCAGGCATAAACAATTACACGACCTATTCGCTGTGGGACACTTATCGCGCTCTTCATCCTCTTTATACGTTGATACAAACGGAACGGGTTCCGGATTTGCTCAACACTCTCATCCGCATGGCGGAACAAAGCCCGGCGGGAGTGCCGATCTGGCCTCTGCAAGCGGTTGAGACCGGCTGCATGATTGGTTACCACTCCGCGCCAGTATTGGCCGAGGCCTATGTGAAGGGGATTCCGGGAGTCGACTACAAAAAGGCTTTTTCGCTGTGGAGAAAGCGGGCCATGGTCGATAACTATCGCGGGCTCATTCAGTATCGGGACCTCGGGTTCATTCCTTGTGATCAGGAAGACGAGGCCGTCAGTAAGACACTTGAGTACGCGTATGACGATTGGGCGGTCGCGCACCTGGCACGCGCCGCCGGCGCTGAGGATGACTACAAATTTCTGATTGATCGTTCCCGGAATTACAAGAATGTTTTCGATCCCTCCGTGAAGTTCACGCGCGGACGTCTTTCCGATCGAAGCTGGGCTGATCCTTTCGATCCGAAGGGCATGGGACACTCGAAGAAATTTCATGATTTTACCGAGAGCAATTCCTGGCAGGCCACGTTTCTGAATCAGCATGACGTCAAGGAATACATGATGTTATTCGGTGGCGAGCCAGAATTTATAAAGAAGTTAGATTTGCTCTTTAATCAAAGCTCCGAGCTGCCGCCAGATGCGCCTCCCGATATCGCGGGAATGGTAGGTCAGTATGCGCACGGCAACGAACCTGGTCACCACGTTGCTTATCTGTATTCGTATGCGGGGATGCCTTACAAAACGCAGGCGCGAGTGCGATTTCTGCTCGAGACTATGCACCACAACGCGCCCGACGGGCTAGCAGGAAATGAAGACTGCGGACAGATGTCGGCCTGGTACGTTCTGAGTGCTTTGGGGTTCTATGCCGTCGATCCGGTCAGCGGTAATTATGTTTTTGGCAGTCCCTTGTTTGATCGTGCCACCATTGATCTTGGCCGTGGCAAGCGCTTGATTGTCGAGACGATCGGGAACGGAGTGGAAAAGGTATATGTGCAATCCGTGACCTGGAACGGCAAGCCATATGAGAAGAGTTGGTTCAGTCACGCCGACATGTTGCAGGGCGGGACGTTTGTATTTCAGATGAGCGAGCAACCGAATGAAAACTTTGGCGCCGCGGAATTGTCACGACCTCCGTCGTATGTCTGAGACTGGCAACGAAGCCGACCGGGGACGCCCCTGGGATGGGCGTCCCCGCATGGCTGTTAGTGCCTGCATCCCTTCCCGGTACTGATAGCGGTAAGCACACCATTCGCCGCTTGCAGCGACTTGCTATAGCAGAGACCCGTGCTGTCGCTATAGCTATATTGCTGCGAACTCGCTTGCCCCTGGTTTCCGGTGATCGAGAAACCCGAACTAATGAAGAGCGTGTCCTGGGTACTGACGGCATTCGAAAGCGTGCTTGAGAATGTAGACACACCGTTGTGCGTTCGAGTGTCGGTGCGGTTATATGCCTGCTGAATTCCGGTGACTTGAGTGAAGCTGCCATCGGCATTGTTAACGAAAGAGATGGTAACGGTCAGGGGCCACGATAGCTTCTTCCAATTGATGAACGTATTTCCCCCGCTTCTCTCGGTGACTTTCGAGGAAATGCTGGTGGTCTGGGAAATATCCTGCTGATCGATGGCGTTGGGGTTCACGCCAAGCAGACCAACGATGTTGAACTTCTGCACATTGGAAAAATTGATAGCTTGATTGACTTCGGTCTCGACCCTGCCATGAGAAGTATCCACATAGCCGGTGATCGCAAATAGACGAGGCGAAGTCGTATTGATGGTCCCGCTTGTGGTGCCGCCATTTTCGGACCCGCCACTCTTACTCTTGAGGTGCTCGCCGACGGTTGGGCTGGGCGCGGCGGTGAGATTGTTGCTGACCATCGCTCCCGTGATTTGAGTTGATCCATGATCGAGGTAGAGCAATAGCGAAGCGGTCGCCGAAAAATAATTGTTGGCGTTGAATACGCTGACCGCGACTTGATGGGGAGCGCCATTGCTGAGAAGGGAAGCGAACGGCGTCAGATTAACTCGATAAGGCACAAAGTTGAGGGTCTGGACTCCAGGGATTGGCGACCATAGAAATGGATCAAAACCTCCGGTGAAAATCCACGGATACACGGGAGCCACGCCCGCCGGAGTCCCATCGATGGTAACTTCCGCTTCGCGAAATGCCGTGCCCCCGCAACTTTCCAGTGCTGAAGTAGCATCGTTGGGTACGCAGCTATACCAGAATTCGTCGCCAATCTGGCTCTGCGCATAGACGTCGAGGAATGCGCGTTCAACGTTGGTCGGCAGGGTGAGACTTTGTTCGAGAACGCTGGCTGTCGAAGTTAACGCAACTGTTCCCGGCGTGCTGGAGAGGGGCAGGACCATGTCAGCCGTCGTGGGTGCGGCTTGCGACGGAGCCAGCGGATAAAATTCCACATCGACGCTTCCGTGAATGACGCCGGTGTAGGTCGAGTCGACGATATTCCCGAGAATTGCGGTTCCAGTTTGCGGGGTCACAAAAAGGGAACTGTAGTCGGTCAAGTCGCGTTCGAAATGCCATTGCGGGCTCACACTGGGCGATGGCTCCGCAGTGGTGCCGAAATAAATATTGGTGCCCCCAATCCAGATGTTGGCCGTGCGATCGAATTGAATTCCTTTCGTCACAAAGAAACGGCCTTGCAGAATAACTTTCGCCCACGGCCCCGGACAGTTCGCGGGCGGCGTGAATTGAAAGGTGTGATTGTTGAAATTTTGGAACACGTCGTTCTGAAAGAGCTGCACTATGCAAGGAGTTGTGTTCGGATGCATGATCGGAGGATCGGCGGTGGTTGTGTTTGGCGATCCAACCTGTTGGGCCATTGTGTTGCCGGCTAGAAGAATCAGGGTCACGAACAGCGCAAGAAGTACATTCGAAAAGCAAATTGTCCGGGAGTTAAACATGGGGAGAGCCTCCGTGTAAGACGTTTTCGCCGCGCGCTTTCAGATCTTTGGCGGGGCCTGAGAAGCATACTCCGCAAGGGGTTTGGCTTGTCAAGGCATTTGCCTGGAGATTTTAAGAGGGGGTTAGCTTTTGGGCGCTGTCAATAAAATCGACCCGATTGGCAGCCTTACTCCGAACAAATCTTAAGACAAAGGCGACAAAACTTTACAGTCCACGGTAAGCGGGAACGGTATGATTCGACTGAGACGGCCCCGCACGTCCTTGCCACCCTATGAGTAGCGTCACTTTTCGTTTCCTGATGATTATGGGCGGGCCACGCTTTTATTCCGTCTTGCAGCTACTGCTCATATTGTTGGTGATAACGTCTCATCCGCATCTTGCCCTGGGACAGACAACCCCGACGACGGGCGCAGTTCGAAGCATTCACGGCGTGGTGAAGTCGGGGAATATGCCGATTCCTGGGGCTGAAGTTTCTGCGACGAATGCTGCCACAAAAGAACAAGTGAATACCTGGACGGATGTCGACGGCAGTTACAGGTTAAAGATTTCCGCCGATGGGCATTACACGGTACGCGTGACGATGGCGGCGTTTGGCGGCAGCTCGCAGGAAGTCGAGTTGGGCGCACCTCATCAAGACGTGCAGACTAATTTTGAACTGGTATTGCAATCTCGCGCACGTCAAGCCGGAAACGAGCAGCGGCGAGCTAACGCCGGTGGACGCGGTTTTCAAAGCCTTGCGATGTCGCAGAATGGAGCTGGGCAGGATGCGTCTGGCAGTTCGCTGAGTGATGTCGTGCCTTCCGGTATGCCGGTCCCGGGGATCGCACCGGACAGCGCGACCGAATCTGTGGCGGTTTCGGGCAACACCACGAATTCGTTTAATTCGATGAGCCCCGATGACATGCAACAACGCTTCAATGATGCCCGGCAACAAGGCGGAGGCTTCGGCGGCGGTGGCGGCTTTGGAGGTGCCGGAGGCGGCCTGGGCGGCGGAGGATTTGGTGGAGGTGGCTTTGGGCGGCGGGGCTTTGACGCGAATCGTCCGCACGGGTCCTTATATTACGGTATCGGCGATTCGGCGCTGAATGCGTCGCCGTTTTCGCTCACCGGTCAGCCGGCGAAAAAGTCCGCCTATGTGCAGAATAGCTTTGGTGGTTCGGTTGGTGGCCCGCTGAATATTCCTCATATCTACAAGGGCGGCAGCAAGACATTTTATTTCATCAACTACAACGGCAAACGTGGAGAGAATCCCTTCGATCAGTTTTCGACGGTGCCGACATTGCAGGAACGGCAAGGGAACTTTTCCGGGATCGACTATCCTACGGGCCAAGCGGTAGAGATTTTCAATCCTTTGACAAATACCGCTTACGTCAATGACACGATTCCGCAAATCAATCCGGCGGCCCAAAAGTTATTGCCGTTTATCCCTCTGCCGAACTTGCCGGGCACTTTCCAAAACTTTCATTTCGTAACTTCCGCCGACAGCGACAGCGACGATCTGAACATGCGCCTCAACCATACTTTTGGCGCGGCGCCGGCGCGCGGCCGCCGTGGCGGAGGCCGTAATGCGCCGCGAAACAATTTGACGTTTGGGTTTCACTATCACGAATCCAGTTCAACGTTGACGAACCCATTTCCGAGCGTGGCTGGCAACACGACAGTGCGCAGTTTTGATGTGCCGATTTCTTACACCCGCAGCATCGGCAAGCTGACGAACATCGTCCGCGTGGACTTCAATCGCAACCGATCGCGTACTCAAAATCTGTACGCGTTCAGCAACAACATTGTTGGCGCGCTGGGAATCACCGGAGTTTCGCAAAATCCGTTCGACTGGGGATTGCCAAATCTTTCCTTTACCGACCTTGCCAGCCTCCAGGACACGACGCCGGCACTGAACAGCAGCCAGACTTACGCGTTCTCCGACAACATGATTTGGAACCACGGCAAGCACACGTGGCGCTGGGGTGGAGATTTTCGGCGTCTGCAAATCAATACCGAAACTGACAGCAATCCTCGTGGGTCGTTCGTATTTACTGGACTCAATACTTCACAGCTCGATGGTAGTGGAAATCAGGTGCCGGGCACCGGATTCGATTTCGCAGATTTTCTCCTGGGACTTCCACAACAGACCTCGGTGCAGTTCGGGCAAGGCGACCACTTCCGTGGCAATTCCTGGGATTTGTTTGCCCAGGACGAATGGAAGCTACGCGGCAACCTGACGCTCAACCTCGGAGTGCGATACGAGTACGTTTCGCCACTGTCGGAATTAAATGATCGCATCGCGAACCTCGATCTTTCTCCAGGTGTCCTGAATCCAGCGTTGGGAGTCGCGACGGTAACTCCGATCGAGCCAGGGCAAGCCGGCCCCTATAGCGGCAAACTTCCGGCCACTCTGCTTCGGCCTGACCGCAATAACTTTGCTCCGCGCCTGGGCTTTGCGTGGAAGCCGTTTTCCAAAACCGTGGTTCGTGGCGGATACGGCGTCAACTACAACACCGGGGCATATCAAGGCATTGCGCAGCAACTTGCGTTTCAGCCTCCGTCCTCCACCACGGCAACGAACATCCAGACCGCACCAGGCGAACTGACATTGCAAAGCGGATTTCCAGTGGTGACGGGCGTCACCAATAGTTATGCGGTGAATCCAAACTATCGCCTCGGGTACGTGCAAATCAGAAACCTCGACATCCAACAGCAGATTCGTCCAACACTGTTGCTGAATATTGATTACACAGGAACCAAGGGAACGGACCTCGACATTCTTGAGGCGCCGAACCGATTTGATGGCGCAATTCGCATTCCGGGAGTGCAAGCTTTCAACTTCGGAAACTCAGAAGCCGATTCAGAAGCGAACGCGGCATCGGTGCGGATTCGAAAGCGGCTGTCCAGCGGATTTTCGATCGGCGGTACTTACACATTCTCCAAATCGCTGGACGACGCATCTTCCATCGGCGGCGGCGCGACCTCCGCAGCGAGCACACCCGGACTGGGCGGAGGCGGCACCGGCGCGGGCGGTGGAGGCGCGAGTTCATCGACGGGAACATCGAACGTCGCTCAGAATCCTTTCGATCTATCCGCCGAGCGTGGGCTCTCCAGTTTCAACCAGGCCCATAAATTCACGGCAGATTATTTGTGGGAACTCCCCTTTGGACACGATAAACGCTGGCTCACGGCGAATACTCCGCTCCGAGCCATTTTTGGCGACTGGCAATGGAGCGGCGATTGGAAAATTGCATCCGGGTTGCCATTTACGCCGCGACTCCTGAATAACGCATGCGATGTGAATGGAGGAACCGATGGCACGCTGCGGCCTGACCTGGTTGCGGGGCAATCGATAAGTCTGCCGAATCCATCGATTGGAGAATGGTTCAATACCGCAGCATTTTCCGCGCCACTCGGATGCAGCTACGGCAACGCGCGGCGCAACAGCATCATCGGTCCCGGCAGCAAAATATTTGATATGGCATTCACAAAAATATTTCCTTTGAAAGAGGCGCGCGTACTTGAGTTCCGGGCGCAGGCCACGAACATTTTCAACATCGTGAACTACTCTTCCATCGATTCGAACTTGACCTCGCTCACCTTTGGCCAGGTGATCGCGGCAGGCACGATGCGGCAGTTGACGATTACAGCACGGTTTCGTTTTTAAGGAGAATGACCCTGAGGGAAAAGCGCTCAAACCGATTTGTCGATCGAACCGTCTCGGCGTTTCTGGCGCTCATAGTTTTGTGCAGCTCTTCGCCTTCGCAACAGCAATCAGATTACGTGTTTCACTCGCAGACCGATCTGGTGCTGGTAAATGTGACGGTGCGTGACAAGAGCGGAAAGTTTGTGCCGGGATTGAAGCCGGAAGATTTCACTATTCTCGAGGACAACAAACCTCAGAAAGTTGTCTCCTTCGACGTAGAAAACGTGGACGCCATTCCGTCGCTAAATGTGCCTCAGGCACAGCCCCTTCCGGACGCCATACCTCAACCGAAGACTCCGGCGGCTCCGGTGACAGATGCATCGGCGCAATTTAAGGATCGTCGGCTAATCGTTTTGTTTTTTGACCTTTCCGCCATGGAGCCGGACGAGATCGACCATGCGCTTACGTCTGCAGAGCATTATGTCGATACCCAAATGGCGCCAGCCGATCTGGTGTCGATCGTGTCGTTGGGAAGCTCGTTGCTGGTGAATCAGGACTTCACCAGCGACCGTGAACTCTTGAAGAAACAATTGCAGGCCTTCAGTTCGGGCAGTGGCCAGGGTTTTGAAGAGGGCACGACCGGCACCACCGAGGGAACGCCCGACAGTGGACAATCATTCACCGCGGACGACACGGAGTTCAACATCTTCAATACTGACCGGCGGCTAGAGGCTTTGCGTTCAGTTGCGGAGAAGCTTTCGCATGTACAGCAAAAGAAATCGCTGATTTATTTTTCCAGCGGCATGGATCGAACCGGTATCGAGAATCAATCGGAACTGCGCGCGGCGGTGAATGCGGCTGTCCGTTCGAACCTCGCAATTTACACCATGGACATGCGTGGTTTGCAAGCCTTGGTGGCGGGCGGGGAAGCGCAGAATGCCAGTATGCGCGGGACTTCGGCCTATTCTGGACAGTCGACACTCAATGCTTTGAATTCCAATTTCACCACTCAGGAAACCCTGGTGACGCTGTCCGCGGACACGGGCGGCCGGGCTTTTCTGGACTCCAACGACTTCAGCAAGATATTCAAAGGCGTACAGGACGACACCTCGACTTACTATCTCCTCGGCTATCACAGCACGAACCCGGCCCGTGACGGACACTACCGGCGCATTGTTGTGAAAAGTAAACTCGCCGGGGTGAAGATCGAATATCGCCGCGGCTACTACGCGCCCGCTGACTATCAACATTCCACCAAGGACGATAAAGAGCGGCAGCTTGAAGAAGAGCTGGCCTCCGAATTGCCCGCCACGGACTTGCCGCTATATCTTGGCGTCGCCTACTTTCGCCTGGAGAACAATAAGTTTTTCGTTCCCATCTCGCTGGTGGTGCCGGGGTCGCAGATTCCATTTGTTCGCAGCAGTGACCGCGACAAGGCGACGCTGGATGTGATTGGCATGGTGCTCGATAGCGATCATCATCCTTTAAACCGCGTTCGCGACACGGTGAAAGTTGCGGTGAGCACATCCACCGCGGTGCAAAAAAAGAATGTGCAGTATGACACCGGCATGAGCCTGCTGAGCGGGAAGTACCACCTGAAATTTGTAGTACGAGAAAATCAGACCGGAAGATTGGGATCGTTCGAGACCGATATCGACGTGCCGGAATTGAAAACGCAGCCGCTAAAGATGAGTTCGGTGGTGCTGGCCAGCCAGATTCAGCCGGCTAAGAAAGGCGCAAACCTGAACCCGCTGATTCGCGACGGCAATGAGATCATTCCAAACATTACGCATGTTTTCTCAGCCACGCAGCATCTGTTCCTTTATTACGAGGTGTACGATCCAGCGAAGCCCGCAGCTACGAATCCAAGAAGTGGAGGCAAGCCGGGCATCCGGCTCTTGAGCAACGTAGCTTTTTTCCAGGGCAAAGCCAAGGCATATGAAAGCTCGTTGGTCGAGCTGACGGAATTAAATGCCCGTGATCGAAAGGCTGGCGTGTTCCAGTTGGATGTACCTCTCACGTCGCTCAAGCCTGGTTTTTATACCTGTCAGGTAAATGTGATCGATGACGCCGGTGGGCATTTTCTGTTTCC